>NZ_JBSGWY010000007.1:40099-104160 GCF_053609145.1 Streptomyces sp. NPDC054961
GGGCAACCCACGGAGTCGTCTCTCTAGTTCATCTCGGCCCCGCCGCGGGGGGGGGGGGGGCCCCGGCCTCGATTCCTGTCGGCATCTTGACGCCGGATCCAGGGTCAGCCGGCGTGGACGTGCGGTCGGCGGGTGCGATCGGGTTCGGCCTCGCGGATGACCTCGCGGGTGACGGGGGCGACCTCGCCCTGGCCGAAGAGGAAGAAGCGGAAGAAGTTGGCCATCGGGTTGCCCTCGGTCCACTCGAAGTAGATGTGGGGGCGTTGCCCGGTCTCGTCGCGTACGTGCAGCAGGAGGGCGGCCAGGGCGTTGGGGATGCTGGAGCTCTCCAGGGTCAGGACGCGGTAGCGGTCGTGCAGCACCTCGCCGCGTACCCGCATGCCGGATTCGAACTCGGACGCGTCCAGGACGGTGACCTCGACGAACATGACGTCGTCCTCGGCCGGGATGTCGTTGTCCGCGCGGATCTGCTGCTTCTTCTGCCGGTACTCGTCGAGGTCCCGACTGTCCGGCTCGTTGGCAATGAAGCGGATCGTCCGATGGGCGGTGTCGCGGATGAACCGCTGGGCCATGTCGTCGAATTCCATGTGGGTGACGCGCAGCTCGAAGACACGGGCGAGGCGGGAGAGAAGGGATAGCGCCATGATGCCGGCGATGAAGCAGGCGCCGATCTTCACGCCGTCGGGGCGCTCGGCGACGTTGACGGCGGTGGTGTAGACGAAGACCGCGGAGATCACACCGAAGCCGATCGTCCAGCCCCGCTGACCGGCCTTCCGGGCGGCGATGGTCACGGCGACCGCCGCCGAGGTGATCAGGACCAGGACACCAGTGGCATACGCGCCGCCCTGCGCGTCCACGTCCGCGTCGAAGATCCAGGTCACCAGGAAGGCGATCAGGGTGAAGACGATGACCATCGGGCGCAAGGCGCGGGCCCAGGACGGGGCCATGCCGTAGCGGGGCAGGTAGCGCGGCATCAGGTTGAGCAGGCCAGCCATCGCCGAGGCACCCGCGAACCACAGGATCAGGATCGTGGAGATGTCGTAGACGGTGCCGAAGGCGGAGCCGATGTACTCGTGCGCGAGGTAGGCCAGGGCGCGGCCGTTGGCCTCGCCTCCCGGCTGGAACTGGGCGGGCGGGATCAGCAGCGTGGTGATGAAACTGCTGGTGATGAGGAAGACGCTCATGATGAGGGCCGCGGTCGTCAGCAGCTTCTTGGCGCCGCGGATCCGGCCAGCGGGCTTCTCCTCGGTGTCGCCGGAGTCGCCCTCGACGTGCGGCATGACCGCCACACCCGTCTCGAAGCCGGACAGGCCGAGCGCGAGCTTCGGGAACACGACGAGGGCGATGGCGATCATCATGAAGGGGTTGCCGTGCTCGGCGGTCAGAGCCTCCGTCCAGTCGGTGACGACGTGCGGTTCGCTGAGCACCTCCCACAGGCCGACGGCCACGACGACGACGTTCAGCGCGAGGTAGGCAGCCACCAGGACCACGGCCACGCCGATGGCCTCGCTGAACCCCTTGAGGAACACCGCGCCGAGGAGCGCGATCATGATCAGGGTGATGAGCACCTGGTGGCCGTTGAGGGTGCTGGTGAGGTGCGGGTTCTCCACCAGGTGCGCGGTGGCGTCCGCGGCCGACAGCGTGATGGTGATGAGGAAGTCGGTCGCCGCGAACCCGAGCAGGGTCAGGACGAACAGCTTGCCCTTCCAGAACGTCAGCAACCGCTCCAGCATGGCGATCGAGCCCTCGCCGTGCGGGCTCTCCTCGGCCACCCGCCGGTACACCGGCAGCGCACCGAAGAGGGTCAGCAGCACGAGCACGATGGTCGCGAGCGGCGACAGCAGACCGGCCGCGAGCGCCGCAATACCTGGCTGGTAGCCGAGGGTGGAGAAGTAGTCGAGACCCGTCAGGCACATGACCCGCCACCACGGCCGACCGTGGGGCTGGGCCGCTGCCTCCTTGGCTGCGGGTGAACTGTTTTCGGCGGTCAGGCCTTCCAGCATCCACGCGCGCAGGCGCGAGGAGCGGGCAGGGGTGGCCATCGTCGGGTGCTCCTGTCGTACGGCAAAGAATCAGCCATCGACATCGACGGCGGAGCAAGCGTACGCAGACTGATCGCTTATGCCCGCGGCTGAGCCAATCCTGACGCGTCCTTAACGCATACAGAGCCACCTGTGGAGTAGTGAACGTCTTCGCGCGCCAGTGACAGCAACCTGCCTGCGGGCGAGCGGGCAGCGGAGTGGTCATGAACGAGGAGCGGGGGCGGCCCGGCGGAGGCCGCCCCCGCAGGGGAACCAGCGGAGTGTGGATCAACGCTGGCCGGCCATAGCGGCCGTGGTCTGAGGGGAGGAAGCCTGCGGTAAGCAGGTGGACGGCAGTGTCTGGGGGCTCAGGCGCCCCGACGTTCCTCTGATGAGCCGTTGCCGAACGTCAGCCGAGGCCGGGGATGGTGGACACCAGCAGGTCGATGAGCTTGATGCCGACGAAGGGCAGAATCAGGCCGCCGAGACCGTAGACACCGAGGTTGCGGCGCAGCAGATCGTGTGCGGAGGCCGGCTTGTAGCGGACGCCGCGCAGGGCGAGCGGGATGAGGGCGACGATGATCAGGGCGTTGAAGATGATCGCCGAGGTGATCGCGGAGGTGGGGCTGCTCAGGCCCATGATGTTGACCGCGCCGAGGCCCGGGTAGGCCGAGGCGAACATGGCCGGGATGATCGCGAAGTACTTGGCGACGTCGTTGGTGATGGAGAAGGTGGTGAGCGCCCCGCGGGTGATGAGGAGCTGCTTGCCGATCTCCACAATGTCGATGAGCTTGGTGGGGTTGGAGTCCAGGTCCACCATGTTCCCGGCCTCTTTGGCGGCCGAGGTACCGGTGTTCATCGCCACGCCGACGTCGGCCTGCGCGAGGGCGGGGGCGTCGTTCGTACCGTCGCCCGTCATCGCGACGAGCTTGCCACCCGCCTGCTCCCGCTTGATGAGGGCCAGCTTGTCTTCCGGCGTCGCCTCGGCGAGGTATTCGTCGACGCCGGCCTCGGCGGCGATGGCGCGGGCCGTCAGCTCGTTGTCGCCGGTCACCATGACCGTACGGATCCCCATGGCGCGCAGCTCCGCGAACCGCTCCCGGATGCCCTCCTTGACGACGTCCTTGAGGTGGATGATGCCGAGGACCCGGGGCCCGTCCCAGTCGTGGACCGCTACCAGCAGAGGGGTCCCGCCGGACTGCGAGACCTGAGCGGACCAGGCAGCGGCCTCCGCCCGTACGGTCCCGCCGCGCATCGCCACCCAGTCCATGACCTGTGCCGCCGCGCCCTTGCGAATGGCGCAGCCGGCGCCGTTGTCCCAGCTGAGGTTGATGCCGCTCATGCGGGTGCGGGCGCTGAACTCGGTGAAGCGGGGGTTGCTGAGGTCCTCGGCGGCGGCCGGCTGGAGCCCGTACTGCTGGGCCAGAGCGACGACGGACCGGCCCTCCGGGGTCTCGTCGGCGAGGGACGACAGCTGGGCGGCGTCCGCGAGCTCGATGTGGTCGATCCCGGGGAGCGGGATGAAGGCGGCTGCCTCGCGGTTGCCGTGGGTGATGGTGCCGGTCTTGTCGAGGAGCAGGGTGTTCACGTCGCCGGCCGCTTCAACGGCGCGGCCGCTCATCGCGATGACGTTGCGCTGGACGAGCCTGTCCATGCCGGCGATGCCGATCGCGGAGAGCAGGGCGCCGATCGTCGTCGGGATGAGGGTGACGAGCAGGGCGACCAGGACGGTCGTGGACTGGGCGGCGCCCGCATACGCGGCCATCGGCTGGATGCCGACCACGATCAGGATGAAGATGACGGTCAGGGCTGCCAGCAGGATGTTCAGCGCTATCTCGTTCGGGGTCTTCTGCCGGGTGGCGCCCTCGACCAGCGCGATCATCCGGTCGATGAAGCTGTTCCCGGAGCGCGACGTGACCCGCACGACGATCGAGTCCGACAGGACGGTCGTACCGCCGGTGACACCGGACCGGTCGCCGCCCGACTCCCGCAGTACGGGGGCCGATTCACCGGTGACGGCCGACTCGTCCACCATCGCCGCGCCGTCGACCACGTCCCCGTCGGCCGGAACCAGCTCCCCCGCTTCGACGAGCACGAAGTCGAAGGGCTGGAGTTCGGCCGGGGTCACGACCTCGGTCTCGGCGCTGCGCAGGTTCGTCCCGTACGTCCAGTGCTTGAGCCGGAGCGCGACCGTGTCCGTACGCGCCTTGCGCAGCGACTCGGCCTGGGCGCGGCCGCGACCTTCGGCGACGGCCTCGGCGAGGTTGGCGAACAGGACCGTCAGCCACAGCCAGACGCTGATCACCCAGGTGAAGACCGAAGGGTGGATGAGCGCGGACAGCGTGGTCAGGACCGATCCGACCGCGACGACGAAGAGCACCGGCTTCTTCACCAGCTCACGCGGATGGAGTTTGGCGACGGCCTCCCTGGCCGAGGTGGCAAGGAGCTCGGGCTCCAGCACGTTCACCTGGCCGGAGCGTTTCCGGGAAGGCCGGTTGACCGGGGTCCGCGGAGGGGTGCCGAGATCCGGGGGAACGTGCTGCGCGGCGGCGGGAGGCATGAAGCGACCTTCTGGTGAGTTCGGCTGGGGACCCCCCTGCCGGCAGGGTCGGGCAAGGACTGGGTGCGGGTGAGGGGTGTCGCCGCCGGGGACTGTCTCGCATGGACCCCCTCGGCCGTCATGTGAGTAGTCGAGATCCCCGGCGGCGCAACAGGCAGGAAACTACTGCCCGTTCCAGAGGAAAACCCCATGTGCGCGGGGGAATTGGCACCTTCTTGACGGCGGCGCACGAGACGCGTCAAGCCGCCGTCAACGGCACGTCAACGCGCGTCGGAGGTGATGCGGAAACGCAGCCGGCAGATGACCGCGTCGGTGTCGCGGCGGACCGCGTGGGCGACCACGGAGCCGCGCTGGTTCTGCAGCATCCGCTGCCACAGGCGGGCAGGTTCTGTTTCCGGGATGAGGACGGTCACCTGGGCGTCCGGGTGCGCCTGCGTCAGCTCGCGCACGTACGCCGACACCGGGCGGCCGAGCGAACGGGTATCGGAGGAGACCTCGATCAGCTCGACGCCGGGCTTCCACAGCTCCCAGTCCCGGCGCAGGGCTTCGGCTGCCTGCCGGTCCTCCGGACCGGAGTGGGTGACGGTCACGGCGAGGACCTCGTCGCCGAGCGAGCTGGCGGCGGTGAGGGCTTGGCAGGTCAGTCGGGACAACCCTGAGACGGGAACGACGACCAGAGAGCGGGAACGCTGGGGCGGCTGAGGGATGCGGCCGAGCTCCAGACGTTCGCCGATCTGCGCGTAGGCGCGGCGGATGCTCTCGAAGGCAAGGACGATCAGCGGCAGGGCGAGCACGATCAGCCAGGCGCCCTCAGCGAATTTGGTGGCGGTCACGACGAGCGCCGAGACTCCGGTAAGCAGGGCGCCGAAGCCGTTGAGGGCGGCCTTGGCCTGCCAGCCCTTGGGGCGTTCGCCGTTCCAGTGCCGGACCATGCCGACCTGGCAGATGGTGAAGCCGACGAAGACACCGATCGCGAAGAGCGGGACGAGGGTGTTGGTGTCGCCGCCGGAGAACACCAGCAGGGCACCCGACACGAGCGCGAGCCACACCACGCCGTGGCGGTGCACCTGGCGGTCCGCCTTGAGGGCGAACACGTGCGGCAGGTAGTTGTCGCGGGCCAGCAGGCTCATCAGGACGGGCAGCCCGCCGAAGGAGGTGTTCGCGGCGAGCGCCAGCAGCACCATGGTGGCGAACTGGACGACGTAGAAAGCAGCGTTGTGGCCGAACGAGGCATCCGCGAGCTGGGCAAGTACGGTGACACCCTCCACGGGCTGGAGATGGAACCGGCCGATCAGCACCGACAGCCCGATCAGCATCACACCCAGCAGGGCGCCGAGCGCCACTTCGGTGCGCTGGGCCCGGCGGGCCGCCGGGGCGCGGAAGGACGGGACGGCATTGGCCACGGCTTCAACGCCGGTCAGGGCGGAGCAGCCGGCCGCGAATGCCTTCAGCAGCAACAGGGCGCCGACGGTGGTGGCGCCTTCCCTGAGCGCGGAGGCGTGTCCGGCGGCCGAGGCGGTGCTCACCGGTCCATCACGGAACAGTCCGACCACGACCATGGCCAGGATCGACCCGACGAACACGGCGGTCGGTACGAGGAACGCCTTGGCGGATTCCACGATCCCGCGCAGGTTCACCGCCGTGACCAGGACCAGGACCCCGAGGCAGATCCACACCCGATCCCCGTACAGCTCCGGGAAGGCCGAGGTCAGGGCGGCCACGCCGGCGGTGACGGAGACGGCCACGTTCAGCACGTAGTCGAGGATCAGCGAGGCCGCGGCCACCAGGCTGGTGCGTCGGCCGAGGTGTTTCTTGGCGACGGCGTACGACCCGCCGCCCTCCGGGAACGCGGCGATCACCTGCCGGTACGAAGCCACCAGCACGGCGAGCAGTGCGGCGATCGCGAGGGTGACGGGGAGGGTGAACCCGAGGCCGTAGGCACCGGCTGCCGCCAGGACCAGCACGATCGACTCCGGCCCGTATGCGACGGAGGCCATCGCGTCGAGCGACAGCGCGGCCAGGCCTTGCAGGGCGGTCAGCCGGTGCCGGTCCGGTGCCTCGGGAGGCGTCCGTACGCCGGTATCAGGAGGTTCCTCCGTGCCCGGCGCCTGTCCTGCCGCGGTCGTCTTTCCCCTGTGTATGGCCATCTTCGCTGTTCCTCCGATTGGACAAAGTGAGGACAGCGTCAGGATGGCGTGGCCGAATGACCAGTGCTCTTGGCGAAATCCATACGACCGCCGCCCCACTCTTCACGCACTCCTGACGCCGGGGCCGCAATGTCGTATGGGGGGCGTCAAGACCTCGCCAGGGTGCGTGGCTCCTTCATCGACCGGGGGCACGCTTGATATGGGCGACACATGTCCGACGGAACCAAGGGAGTACACGCTGATGGACGCGGAAAACGTGGTCGGGCTCATCGTCGCCGTCGCTCTGCTTGCCTATCTCGTGGCCGCCCTCATCAGGCCCGAGAGGTTCTGAACCAAGACCGTCATGTCCGGACGGGAGGCATCACATGTCCGGGTACCGACTCCACGACCGTGCCGTCCTGCTCGCGGCCCTCGTGATGCCCTTTCTCGTGGCGCTCGCGCTCGTGCCGTTCCGAACCGACCTTTCGGCGACCAACGAGGCTCTGATCATGGTCGTGGCGGTGGTCGCGGTCGCCGCGCTCGGCACCCGGGCGGCCGGGGCGCTGGCCGCACTCTCAGCGGCCGCCTGGTTCGACTTCTTCCTCACCAGGCCCTACCAGCAATTCGCCATCGCCGACGGTGACGAGATCCAGACAGCTGTCCTCCTGCTCGTCGTCGGGCTGATCGTCTCGCAGCTGGCCGTACGCGTACGGCGGCTCCGGACGGTGGTGGTCACCGACGCCGCGCACCTGTCCAGCCTCCAGGGAACCGCCCGGCTGGTCGAGGACGGCGGCTCGCCTGAGGCGGTGGTCGAGTGCGTGCGCCGGGAGCTCGTCGGCCTGCTGGGGTTGCGCGGCTGCCGCTTCGAGTACGGCAGGCTGCTCGGGCACCGGCCGCGTCTGGAGCACGACGGCAGCCTGTGGCTGCGCAGCGGCAGCCGGATCACCGAGTACGCCGACTGGCCGGACGGGGAGACCGAGCTGAGGGTGGTCGGCGGCGGCCACTACTACGGCCGCTTCCTCCTCGATCCGCTGCCGGACCGCCCCCTGCCCCCCGAAGAGGCCCGCCTGGTGGCTGTCGCGCTGGCCGCGCAGGCCGGCGCCGCCCTGGACACGGCCGGCCTGTCCCACCAGGGCTGACCGGCGATTCACGGCTTCACGCGTAAGCGTGGCGTTAAGAGTTCCCCTGCGCCCGTATGGACCCCGTCAAGGTGTCTTAACGCCGGGCTGAAGACACGGTTATCTCGTCATCGGCCATCTGGCCGATTTATTTCCTCCCTCTTCATCCAGGAGCTCACGGTGGCCGATCTGGCCTTCGTCGTCACCACGGTCGCGGTGTTCGCGCTGGTGGCTCTCATCGCCCGGGGGGTGACCAAGCTGTGAACGCCGAAAACATCGTCGGCCTCGTGGTGGCCGTCTCCCTGCTCGGATACCTCGTCCTCGCCCTTGTGTACCCGGAGAGGTTCTAGCCACCGATGAGTCCCGTTCTCGCTGGTGTGCTCCAGCTCCTCGCACTGATCGCCGCGCTCGCGCTGGCCTACCGCCCGCTGGGCGACTACATGGCCCGCGTCTACTCCTCCGAGAAGCACTACAAGCCGGAGAAGTGGATCTACAAGGCGATCGGCGCCAACCCCGCCGCCGAGATGCGCTGGCCCGCCTACCTCCGCGCCGTCCTCGCCTTCTCCGCAGTCTCCGTCCTCTTCCTCTACGGCTTGCAGCGGGCCCAGGGCATCCTGCCCGGCTCGCTCGGCTTCTCCGCGATCGACCCGGACCAGGCCTTCAACACCGCCGCCTCCTTCGTGGCCAACACGAACTGGCAGTCGTACTACGGCGAGCAGGCCATGGGCCACGTCGTGCAGACAGGCGGCCTGGCGGTGCAGAACTTCGTTTCCGCCGCGGTCGGCATGGCCGTCGCCGTGGCCCTCGTACGGGGCTTCGCGCGGTCCCGCACCGGTGAGCTCGGCAACTTCTGGGCCGACATGGTCCGCGGAGTTGTCCGTATCCTGCTGCCGATCTCGGTGATCGGCGCGATCGTCCTGGTCGCCTGCGGCGCGATCCAGAACTTCTCCGGGATCCACGAGGTCGGCCAGTTCATGGGCGGATCGCAGCAGTGGAACGGCGGGGCGGTCGCCTCGCAGGAGGTCATCAAGGAGCTGGGCACGAACGGTGGCGGTTACTTCAACGCCAACTCGGCCCATCCGTTCGAGAACCCCACCCCGTTCTCGAACCTGTTCGAGATCTTCCTGATCCTCGTCATCCCGTTCGCGCTGACCCGCACCTTCGGCCGGATGGTGGGGAACCTGCGCCAGGGCTACGCGATCCTCGCGACAATGGCCACCATCTGGATCGGGTTCACCGCGCTGATGATGTGGACCGAGTTCGCCCACCACGGCCCGGCCTTCGACATCGCCGGCGGAGCGATGGAGGGCAAGGAGACCCGCTACGGCATCGGCGCCTCCGCCATCTTCTCGGTCGCGACCACGCTCACCTCGACCGGCGCGGTCAACTCCTTCCACTCCTCCTACACCGGACTGGGCAGCGGCATCCAGCTGCTGGGCATGCAGCTCGGCGAGATCGCGCCCGGCGGTGTCGGCTCCGGCCTCTACGGCATGCTGATCATGGCGATCATCGCGGTGTTCATCGCGGGCCTGATGGTCGGCCGGACCCCCGAGTACCTGGGCAAGAAGATCGGCACCCGCGAGATCAAGTTCGCGGCCTGCTACATCCTGATCACCCCGGCCCTGGTGCTGTGCTTCACTGCCGCGGCGATGGCGCTGCCCACGCCGCCGCACTCGATGCTGAACTCGGGCGCGCACGGCTTCTCCGAGGTCCTGTACGCCTACACCTCGGGCGCCAACAACAACGGCTCCGCCTTCGCCGGCCTGAACGCCGACACGCAGTGGTTCAACAGCACCATCGGCATCGCGATGCTGCTGGGCCGCTTCCTGCCCATGGTGTTCGTCCTCGCGCTGGCCGGCTCGCTCGCCGAGCAGAAGCCCGTCCCCGAGACGGCAGGCACGCTCCGTACCGACAAGCCGCTCTACACCGGCCTGCTCGTCGGCACGATCCTCATCGTCACCGGTCTGACCTACTTCCCGGCCCTCGCGCTGGGTCCGCTCGCCGAAGGGCTCGCATCATGAGCACCGCCACACCCACAAGGGCTCCGCACCAGGACGTGCCCACCGGACACAAGCCGGGCGCCGGACGCGTGGGCGGCGGCCTGTTCGATCCGAAGCAGCTGCTGAAGTCCTTCCCGGACGCGGTGCGCAAGCTCGACCCCCGCGTCATGATCAAGTCGCCGGTCATGTTCGTCGTCCTGATCGGCTCGGTCGTCACGACCGTGCTGGCCATCAAGGACCCGACGGACTGGTTCGGCTGGGCGATCACCGCCTGGCTGTGGCTGACGACGATCTTCGCGAACCTCGCGGAGGCGGTGGCGGAGGGCCGCGGCAAGGCCCAGGCCGACACCCTGCGCAAGGCCAAGACCGACTCCGTCGCCCGCCGCCTGACCAAGGACGGCAAGGGCGAGGAACAGGTGCCCGGCGCGGAGCTTCGTATCGGTGACCTGGTGGTCTGCGAGGCCGGCGACATCATCCCGGGCGACGGTGACGTCGTCGAGGGCGTCGCGTCGGTCGACGAGTCCGCGATCACGGGCGAATCGGCCCCGGTGATCCGAGAGTCGGGCGGCGACCGCAGCGCGGTCACTGGTGGTACGAAGGTGCTGTCCGACCGGATCGTCATCAAGATCACGACGAAGCCCGGCGAGACCTTCATCGACCGGATGATTGCGCTGGTCGAGGGCGCGGCCCGGCAGAAGACGCCCAACGAGATCGCCCTGAACATCCTGCTGGCGTCCCTCACGATCGTCTTCCTGCTCGCGGTCGTCACCCTGCAGCCCTTCGCGATCTACGCGGGCGCCGAGCAGTCGATGATCGTGCTCACGGCCCTGCTGGTCTGCCTGATCCCGACCACGATCGGTGCTCTGCTCTCGGCGATCGGCATCGCCGGTATGGACCGGCTGGTCCAGCGCAACGTGCTCGCCATGTCCGGCCGCGCCGTCGAGGCCGCGGGCGACGTCTCCACGCTGCTGCTCGACAAGACCGGCACCATCACCCTCGGCAACCGGCAGGCGTCGGAGTTCGTCCCGGTCAAGGGCACGACGGAGGCCGAGCTGGCGGACGCCGCCCAGCTCTCCTCCCTCGCGGACGAGACTCCCGAGGGCCGTTCCATCGTGGTCCTCGCGAAGGAGAAGTACAGGCTGCGCGAACGCCACCAGGGCGAGCTCTCGCAGGCCGAGTGGATCGCCTTCACCGCACAGACCCGTATGTCGGGCGTGGACGTCGACGGCAAGCAGACCCGCAAGGGCGCGGCCGGCTCGGTCATCACCTGGGTCAAGGAGCAGGGCGGCGAGGTCTCCGACGACGCCGACACGCTCGCCAACACGATCTCGGAAGCGGGCGGCACTCCGCTCCTCGTCGCCGTGAAGGACGACAAGGGGGCCCGTGTCCTGGGTGTCATCCATCTCAAGGATGTCGTCAAGGAGGGGATGCGCGAGCGGTTCGACGAGCTGCGCCGCATGGGCATCAAGACGATCATGATCACCGGTGACAACCCGCTGACGGCCAAGGCGATCGCGGAGGAGGCGGGCGTGGACGACTTCCTCGCCGAGGCCACCCCCGAGGACAAGATGGCCCTCATCAAGCGGGAGCAGGCCGGCGGCAAGCTCGTCGCGATGACCGGCGACGGTACGAACGACGCCCCGGCCCTCGCCCAGGCGGACGTCGGCGTGGCCATGAACACCGGCACCTCGGCCGCCAAGGAGGCCGGGAACATGGTGGACCTGGACTCCAACCCCACCAAACTCATCGAGATCGTCGAGATCGGCAAGCAGCTCCTCATCACCCGGGGCGCCCTGACCACCTTCTCCATCGCCAACGACGTCGCGAAGTACTTCGCGATCATCCCGGCCATGTTCGCCGTGGTCTACCCGGGCCTGGACAAGCTCAACATCATGGGCCTGGCCTCACCCGAGTCGGCGATCCTCTCCGCGGTCATCTTCAACGCACTGATCATCATCGCGCTGGTGCCGCTCGCCCTGAAGGGCGTCCAGTACAAGCCGACCAGCGCCGACAAGATGCTGCGCCGCAATATCGGGCTGTACGGCGTGGGCGGTCTGATCGCCCCGTTCATCGGCATCAAGATCATCGACCTGCTCATCTCCCTCATCCCCGGAATCGGCTGATCTGCCATGAACAATTCCGTATCCAGCACCGTCCGCCTGATCGGTGCGGGCCTGCGCGCCCTGCTCGTCCTGACCGTGATCTGCGGGGTCATCTACCCGCTCGCCGTCACCGGGATCGCCCAGGCCCTCTTCAACGACAAGGCCAACGGGTCCGAGATCAAGGACAAGAGCGGTCAGGTCGTCGGCTCCTCCCTCATCGGCCAGAGCTACAACCTGCCGAAGAAGGACCCTAACGACGCCGAAGAGGCGGCCAGGCCGGACCTGAAGTGGTTCCAGCCGCGTCCCTCCAACGGCCTGGGCAGCAACAGCGTCAACACGCAGTACTCGCTGATCCTGTCCGGCGCCACCAACCGCTCCGCCGACAACGGAGCCGTGGGCGGCCAGTGCACCAAGGACGCGGAGGAAGGCACGCTCTGCGCCCAGGTCGTGGATGCCAAGGACGCCGTGATCGCGGACAACTCCACCGCCGGCTACACGGTCAAGCCCGAGGACGTGCCGGCCGACGCCGTCACCTCCTCCGGCTCCGGGCTCGACCCGGACATCTCCCCCGAGTACGCCAAGCTCCAGATCCACCGCGTCGCCGAGCAGAACAAGCTCGACGTCAAGCAGGTCGAAAAGCTCGTCGCCGACCACACCACCGGCCGCACCCTCGGCTTCATGGGCGAACCCCGCGTCAACGTCCTGGAGCTCAACACCGCCCTCAAGGCACTGACCAAGAGCTGATGTTCCACATCGCACGGTCTGAGCGCCGGCGGGGCGCGGAGCTCCCCCAGCTACCGCTGGGGGCCCCAGCGCCCCGCCGGCCTCGTGCCATGCCCGTTACGAAGGAAGGCTGCACACCCATGACCCGGGTGCTGGTGGTGGAGGACGACCCTCAGCTCGTCCGCGCGCTCAAGATCAATCTCCAGGCGCGCAAATTCGAGGTCGAGGAGGCCTCCGACGGCGGCTCGGCCCTGCGGCTCGCGGCCTCCCACAAGCCGGACGTCATAGTGCTCGACCTCGGACTCCCCGACATGGACGGCATCGAAGTCATCAAGGGTGTCCGCGTCTGGAGCAAGGTCCCCATCCTGGTCCTCTCCGCCCGTCACACCTCGGAGGACAAGATCCGGGCACTGGACGCCGGCGCGGACGACTACGTGACGAAACCGTTCAGCATGGACGAGCTCCTGGCCCGGCTGCGGGCGGCAGCCCGGAGACATGAAGCCCCGGCGGCTTCGCCGGCCGACGAGGTCTCCGTGGTCACGACCGACGAGTTCACCGTCGACCTGGTCGCGAAGAAGGTACGGAGGGGCGAGCGCACCGTACGCCTCACCCCGACCGAATGGCACCTGCTTGAAATCCTCATCACCCACCCCGGCCGCCTGATCACTCAGAGTCAGCTCCTTCTGGAGGTCTGGGGACCGACCTACGGGGAGAACACCAACTACCTGCGCGTATACATGGCCCAGCTACGGCGCAAACTGGAAGCGGACCCCTCCCACCCCCGGTACCTGATCACCGAACCGGGCATGGGCTACCGCTTCGAACCCTAGTCACCCGTCCGATCCACAGCAGAGAAAAAGAGTCGGAACATGGGACGCGGCAAGCTCCGCATCTACCTCGGCGCGGCGCCGGGCGTCGGCAAGACGTACGCGATGCTCTCCGAGGCGCACCGCCGCATCGAGCGGGGCACCGACTGCGTCGTCGGCTTCGTCGAGCACCACAACCGTCCGCGCACCGAGGTCATGCTGCACGGCCTCGAACTCATCGAGCGGCGCGAGCTGGAGTACCGGGACGCCACCTTCACCGAGATGGACGTCGACGCGATCCTCGCCCGCCGCCCCGCGGTCGCGCTCGTGGACGAGCTCGCGCACACCAACGTGCCCGGCTCGCGCAACGCCAAGCGTTGGCAGGACGTCGAAGAGCTGCTCCAGGCGGGCATCGACGTCGTCTCCACCGTCAACATCCAGCACCTGGAGTCCCTCGGCGACGTCGTCGAGACCATCACAGGTGTGCGCCAGCGGGAGACCGTCCCCGACGAGGTCGCCCGCCGGGCCGACCAGATCGAACTCGTGGACATGTCCCCGCAGGCGCTGCGGCGCCGCATGGCGCACGGCAACGTCTACAAGCCCGACAAGGTCGACGCCGCCCTCTCGAACTACTTCCGGCCCGGGAACCTCACCGCGCTGCGCGAGCTGGCCCTGCTGTGGGTGGCGGACCGGGTCGACGAGTACCTTCAGGAATACCGCGGCGAGCACAACATCCGCTCCACCTGGCAGGCCCGCGAACGCATCGTCGTCGGCCTGACCGGCGGCCCCGAGGGTCGTACGCTCATCCGCCGCGCCGCCCGCCTCGCCGAGAAGGGCGCGGGCGGGGAGGTACTCGCCGTCTACATCGCCGCCAGCGACGGGCTGACATCCGCCTCGCCCAAGGAACTCGCCGTCCAGCGCACCCTGGTCGAGGACCTCGGCGGCACCTTCCACCACGTCATAGGCGACAGCATCCCCGACGCGCTGCTCGAGTTCGCCCGCGGGTGCAACGCCACCCAGATCGTCCTCGGCGTCAGCCGACGGCGATCCTGGCAGTACGCGTTCAGCCCCGGCGTCAGCGCCACCGTCGCCCGCGAATCCGGACCCGATCTCGACGTCCACATCGTCACCCACGACGAAGCCGCCAAGGGCCGCCGCCTGCCCGTCGCACGCGGCGCGCGGCTGGGCCGCTCCCGCATCATCTGGGGCTGGCTCGCCGGTATCGCCGGCCCCGCGCTGCTGACCGTCCTGCTGAGCCAGGTCGTCCCCGAGCTCGGCCTCGCCAACGACATGCTGCTCTTCCTCACCTTCACGGTGGCGGCGGCGCTCCTCGGGGGGCTCCTCCCCGCCCTGGCGTCGGCGGCCTTCGGGTCCCTGCTCCTGAACTACTACTTCACCCCGCCGCTGCACGAATTCACCATCTCCGACCCCTTGAACATCGTGGCCATCGCGATCTTCGTGGGAGTGGCCGTGTCCGTCGCCTCGGTGGTCGACCTCGCAGCCCGGCGCACCCACCAGGCGGCCCGCCTTCGCGCCGAGTCCGAGATCCTCTCGTTCCTCGCGGGCAGCGTCCTGCGCGGGGAGAACTCCCTCGACGCCCTCCTCGAACGGCTGCGCGAGACCTTCGCCATGCAATCGGTCACCCTGCTGGAGCGCATCAGCGACGTGGACCCCTGGACCACGGCCGCATCCGTCGGCACCAGCCCCGTCGGACGTCCCGAGGACGCCGACGTAGACCTGCCCATAGGCGACAACATGGCCCTCGCTCTGACGGGCCGGGTGCTCCCGGCCGAGGACCGGCGCGTACTCGGCGCCTTCGCCGCCCAGGCAGCCGTCGTACTCGACCGCCAGCGCCTCGTCGACGAGGCCGAGAAGTCCCGCAAACTCGCCGAAGCCAACCGCATCCGCACAGCACTGCTCGCCGCCGTCAGCCACGACCTCCGCACCCCGCTCGCCGGCATCAAGGCCTCCGTCAGCTCGCTGCGCTCCGACGACGTCGAATGGTCCGAGGACGACAAGGCCGAACTCCTCGAAGGCATCGAGGACGGCGCCGACCGCCTCGCCGCCCTGATCGGCAACCTCCTCGACATGTCCCGCCTCAACACCGGCACCGTCGTCCCCCTCATCCGGGAGACCGACCTCGACGAGGTCGTCCCGATGGCCCTGGGCGGCGTACCCGAGGACAGCGTCGAGCTCGACATCTCCGAAACGCTGCCGATGATCGCCGTCGATCGCGGCCTGCTGGAACGGGCCGTCGCCAACATCGTCGAGAACGCCGTCAAGTACAGCCCCGACGGCCAGCCCGTCAACGTCACCGCCAGCGCCCTGCACGAGCGCGTGGAACTGCGCGTCGTCGACCGCGGCCCCGGCGTCCCCGACGAGGCCAAGGACCGAATCTTCGAACCGTTCCAGCGCCACGGCGACGCCCCGCGCGGCGCCGGAGTCGGCCTCGGCCTCGCGGTCGCCCGCGGCTTCACCGAGGCCATCGGCGGCACCCTCACGGCCGAGGACACTCCTGGCGGCGGCCTCACCATGGTCATCACCCTCCCGATAGCAGTCGGCACATCGCCGGTGACCGAGGAACTCCCGACCTCGGCGGTCACCTGAACCGGCCCGCGGACCAGGCCCGATGATCGCCGGTCACATCCTGTGGCCGGCGATCGTCCCCCCGCATCAACTCAGAAGGCCCGCGATGGCCGTGAGGGCGGCGAGGTGACGCCGATAGGTAGTCATCCCCTCCTCGGTCAGAGACAGCCAGGTCCGGGGCCGACGCCCGACCTGCCCCTTCTCCACCGTCACCCAGCCCGCTTCTTCAAGGCGCGAGACCTGTTTCGACAGTGCAGAGTCCGTGATCTCCACGAGGTCCCGCACATAGGCGAACTCGGCCTTCTCCACAGGAGCGAGAGCCGCGATGATCGACAGACGCACGGCCGACGCGAGAAGGGGTGCGAGTCCATGTCGCGGATGAGGGCCCTGACTGCCACCCACCGAGACTTCCGGCGTCATACGGCGCGCGCCTCACGCCAGGCCGCCGCAGCGGCCGGCAGCGCGCAGGCGACAGCGGCCACGACCACGAAGGCGACACTGTCCAGGAAGACGGTGAAGCCGAGCACGAGCGTCAGGACGTAGGCAACCGCCCAGGCGCCGATCACCCTGAGATGCCTGCCCCCGTAGCCGCGCGGGACCACGGGCTGCCTCGTGGCGAACACGGACAACCCCATGACCACAACGGCGTTCGCCAACGTGCTGACGAGTGTCCCCGTCCGCCCGTGCCACATCAGCACCGCCGGAACGAGAGCGAGCTGCCACACGGCGAACAGCCAGAGATAGCCGACGTACCAGCCGCTTCGCCCCCGCGCGGTCGCCTCGATCCGCGCAATCCCCTTCAACGATGCGACCGCATTGGCCTGTTCAGACATGGCACACCCCTCCCGTCGTCGCCGAGCAGCCTTGAACCTGCCCACTCGGCATCTACTTTCCACGTTAGCAACTACTTGCCGGGAGGGATGCCTGCTGGTGTGCGCGTTGACGGCCGAAACACGCGAGCCGCCCAGCTCGGTATCCCCACACCGGAAGCTGGACGGCTCATGTGCTGTGCGACGGTTGACCAGCACGCGGTCGCATCGGCCCGTACCCCCACGGCCGGACCATGCGCATCCTCGGCGGTGTTCAGGTCACCGACCTCCAGCCGCGCGCCACCGGACCGTCACCGGCTCCGTCGCTCCGCCAGTCTGCTCCCGGCCGACGTCCGTGACAACGCTCCTTTACGCGTTCCTTCCGCACGGTCGTCGATCTTTGACGCGGCCCTGAAGACCTGTGCGAAGAGCGGATTCGCGCGGTCACCCGACGGCCATCAGAAGGCCGTCAAAGTCCCGTCCAGGATCTTGCCCCGGCATCCCTGATGCGCTGGGATTGGGTCATGAACAGCGGTCCGCGCTACGACGATCGGCCACCGTCATGGCGAAGCCATGCCGGGGTCACGTCGGTGCAGCCGACAGCGCCCGCTGTCCGCCCGGCCCTCTGACATCGGCCGCGCGTCCTCCGCGTACCTGCCACCAGTGTCCTGAAGGACTCCGGCCAGGGCTTCGTACGCGTCCTCCCCTTCACCGCATGACCTGAGCCCTCGCCCCCTTCCCAACGCCGGGGGCGCCGGGCGCGTCAGCCATGCCTGCTTCCAGGAATCCGACATGTCTTCATCCCTGTCCGGACGTACCGTCCTCGTCACCGGCGCAACCGCCGGCATCGGCTACGAGACCGCTCGCCAGCTCGCCCAGCGCGGCGCGGTCGTCCTTCTCCATGGCCGCACCGCCGAGGAGGCCCAGGCCGCGGCCGACCGCCTGGTGACCACCGAGGGCATCGACAGCGCCCTGCTGCGCCCGCTCGCCGCCGACTTCGTCCGTCTGGAGGAAGTCGAGAACCTGGCCCACGCGGTCGTACGGGAACACCCGCGCCTCGACGTTCTCGTCAACAACGCGGCCATCGCCGCCCCCGAGCGTCACACCCTCACCGTCGACGGCAACGAGATCGCCTTCCAGGTCAACTTCCTCGCGCACTACCTCCTCACCAACCTCCTGGAACCCTCCCTCACCAGCGACCCGGGCGGGCGCGTCGTCAACGTCTCCTCCTCGCTCCACCGCACGGCCGCCATCCAGTGGAGCGACCCGAACCGGGAGCGCCGCTACTCACGGCTCGCCGCGTACGCCCAGTCGCAGCTCGCGCTCACTGTCTTCGCCTCCGACCCCCGCGTCACCGCCGTCTCCGTCCACCCCGGCGTCTGCGACACCGGCCTGCTCCCCCTCTACGGAAACGAAGGCGAAACCGCCGCCGAGGGTGCCCAGCACGTCGTACGCCTCTGCGACCCCGCCACCGAGATCGTCAACGGCGCTTACTACGACCGTTCCGAGCGCGTCGCCCCGGCCGCCGCCGCCACCGAGGACCGCACGATCAAGCGCCTCAACAAGCTCGCCGACCTCCTCGTCGGCCACACCGCCTGAAGGGGTACCCGCACATGTCCAAGCGCGCACGCAAGAAGAGGGCCCGCCGCAAGAAGGGCTCCAACCACGGCAGTAAGGCCTCCTGCTAGCGATCAGCCCATCCCGCGGGGCGGCCCTCCGAACAGGGCCGCCCCGCCTCCATGTCCCGACAAGGAACCTCCTCGTGATCAACTTGCCGTCCCACCGACTCCCGGCCCTCGTCCGCTGGTTCCCCACCGGGGCCCCGGGCTCGGCTGCCCTGACCGAACACGTCCTGACCACCGAGGCCGGCCGCTGGTGGGTGGACCGCGTCATCCAGCCACGCGTGATCGCCGCCGATTGCGGGGACCACGTGCTGCTGCGCGGAGACCCGCAGGCTCTGACGCCGAAGAATCTCGCGGTCTTCGCGGACCACTCCATCGAGGCACCGGGCCGCTTCCTTCCTCTGATCGGGGCCGCCTTCGACCGGGTCGTGCCGTGGAAGCGCATGGTGTACGTCAAGCGCTGCCCCGTACCGGCCACCCGAGCGCCCAGGGGTGTGACCGTACGGAGGATGCATGCCAAGGACACGCGCGCGCTCACCACCCTTCCGCCCGCGATGAGCTGGATCCACCGCACCTGGGGCGGACCTGACGCGCTCGCGCGCTCCGGCTACGCCTGGGCCGCCTTCCAGGGCGACCGCATCGTGGCCGTGGCCTGCACCTACTTCCTCGGCACCACCTACGAGGACGTCGCCTGCGTCACCGTGCCCGACCCGCGCCTCCAGTACCTGGCACTCGACTGCATCAACGCCCTGTGCTCGGACATAGCGGCCAGAGGGCACACCCCCAGCTGGACCTGCTCGGCGAGCAACCGCCCCGGCCGCCTGCTCGCCTGGACCGCCGGCTTCCGTCCCGAGCGGGAGTACGCCCACTACGCCGTCGGCACACCGGCGGCAACCGGAGGAGTGGCCGCGGGTTGAGGGGCGATACTCGCCGCGTGGACTCCATCTACCGCAGCACGCCGGGCCGGGAGCACATCCGCCGCTGGTGCACCGACCAGCTCGACGCATGGCCGGTGCCGCACGAGCGGACCGTTGTGACCGCCAACGGAGCAGAGACCCACTTGGTGAACGCCGGCTCCGGCCCGACCACGGTGGTCTTCGTGCCGGGTACGAACTTCAACGCAGCCGCATCTCTGCCCCTGGCCACCACCCTAGTCGCGCCCGGCCATCGGCTCGTCCTGCCGGACGTCCCCGGACAGCCCGGTCTCAGCTCCGGCGAGCGCGGGATCTCCCGCCCCGCGCTGGGGGCGGCCGCCTGTCCTGGTACGGCACCTGGCTGAGCGAGGTCCTCGACACTGCTGCCCCAACCGGGCCCGTGATGGTGATCGGGCACTCCTTCGGCGCCGCCATCGCCCTGTCCAGCCCGTCACCGCGCATCGACCGGCTCGTCCTCGTCTCCCCCGGCGGAGTGGGCTGGCTGCGCCGCACACCCGGGCTGCTCGCCGTCTCCGCCGCCTGGTTCGTCCGACCGACTCCGGCACGCAGCACCCGGCTCCTGCGGGCCATGCTCGCACCCGGCCACCAGCCCCGCGAGGAACTGGTGGAGTGGGTGACGCTGGTCGCACGCCACTTCCGCTCGAGTGGAGCTTCTGGCGTGGCAGACCTCCCTGGGCGGCCGTTCCCCGGCTGGTCACCACGGGAGCGCACGACACCTTCCTGCCACCGCGACGGCTCGCCCCGGCGGTCCGCACGATGCTCGGCACCGACCTGCACGTCATCCCGGACGCCGGCCACCTCGTGATCGAAGAACACCCCGGCCGGCTGGCGGCCCTTGTATGAGCGGACATCGAGCACGCCGATCTTCCCGCCCCTGCCCGCGTCCGTACTGCTCACCGGTCCCTCTCACCGGAACTCGGCCAGCCGGCGCCGCAGCCCCAGCGCCGTCAACCCGGCCGTGAGCAGCAGCGACGCGCCGGCCATCGGGCCCTGCGCGTTCAGTGCCCCTCGGCCCTCCCGGACAGCGAGATCGAAGTGCCTCTGGTTGATGGCGGTGACCTGGTCCAGAGCCTTCATCCACTGCCCGAAGTGGGCGTTCGAGGTGTCCGATGCCCAGCCGATGCAGAAGACCGTGGCCTCCTGCTGCTTCCCTTCGGCCACCAGCCGCCGGAAGGTCCGGTCGTCGCGCTGGTAGACGGCGTACGCCTCGACGGTCTTCTGGGCGGCCTCCCGCTCGCCCGCGAAGGTGATGTTGTCCAGTTCGCGCCGGTACTCGCCGGTGAACCGTTTGTCCTCGTGGTTGTTCAGGTACGTGGCCCACGTGTCGGCGAGCTTCCGGTCGTACGTATCGAGTCCGACGCCCTGAATCCCGTACAGCTGATGCGACTTGTCGAGGAAGGAGAGCTCGTACGCGGGGCGGCGGTCGGGGTCCAGGAGGTAGCGGCTCTCGTCGGCGTTGGCGTCGTAGCCCATCGCTTTGGACCGTGACAGCGCGATGACGGAGTCGAAGGAGTCGCGGCGGGCGACCTTCATCCGGTCGTAGGTGATCGTGAGCAGCTGGGCGCCGCACACGACCGCGACCACGGCGCAGAGGGTGGCGCGATCAGTCCCGGGTTGAAGACCCGGTGGAACCGGCGCGCGAGGTGGATCTGGAGGAGTACCAGCGCGGCGATCAGCAGCACGCCGAGGACGGCTTCGGCGGTCCGCTGCACGTCGAGGTCGCCTCGCGCTGCGACGTACTGCCGCTCGTACACCGCATTGTTGGCGTCAACGAGCTTGCGTGCCTCCGGGAGCAGCCGCCCCGTGAGGAGGTCGGTCGCGGTCCGGTAGTCCTCGCGGGCGGCGTCCTTGCCGCCGGGCCGGCTGTCGTTCTCCAGCGCCCGTCCGATCAGCTCCTGGTAGTGCGCGAAGTCATCGGTGAGCCGCACGACGGTCGCCTCGGTGGCCGGGTCGCCTTCCGAGGCGGCGGCGAGCGTGCGCAGGGAGCGGCTGATGATCTCCTGGGCGTCTCCGTAGTAGCCGCTCGCCTTGGCGTACGAATCTTCCAGGCGCCCCTTGCCGGTACCGGAATCACCACTGGAGAGCAGGATGTTGGCCGTCTGCGCGTCCATGTCGTTGAGTGCGAGGTTGAGCCGGGTCGCGGAGACGGTACGGGGCGCGTCGTGCTGGGCCGTTTCGTCCCAAGCGGTGGTCGCGCCCGTCACCGCGACCGCGAGCAGGATCAGCAGCCCGGTGGCAAGCAGCACGCACGCCGCGCGAGCGAGGCGCAGCCGGCCGGGCAAGGTGGCCCAGTAGCGGTCGGCGAGCAGGCGGGCCGCCCGGGCGATCATGGTGGGAGGCCGTGGTCCCGGCGGCCCTCCTCCCAGCTCCCCTCCGGACGGCGAACGTGGGACGCTCACGCGACGGGCGTCCGGTGCGGGGCTCTGCGTGACATTCTCTGGAGCCCCCGCTCCCTGGGTCTGTTCGGTACCGGCGGTGATCGTCACTCGCGCTCCAGCTCACACCCGGGCCGTTCGTACGGCCCTGCGTGCACGCCAGCATCTGGCTCAACAGTTCGACCCAGCAGGCACGTTGATGGTCTTCATACGCGGGGAGACGCAGATTTGACGGGGCCTTGACGGCGTGCCCGATCCGTCGGCTCCGCTGCCTTCTTCGCGAGCAGGTCGACGGTGAACTCCTCGGTCTCGACGACCGCTTCGTTCGCTGCGGCCGACTCCTGAGTCGGTGTGCGGCGGATGACGGCTCCCAGCCGGGCCAGCAGTTCGTCCATGCTGAAGGGCTTGGTGATGTAGTCGTCGGCGCCCGCGTCCAGGGCCTGGATCTTCTCCTCGGAGCCGTGGCGGGCGGAGACCACCAGGACGGGCACCTTCGACCATCCGCGCAGTTGCTTGATCACCTCGATCCCGTCCATGTCGGGCAGTCCGAGGTCCAGAAGGACCACGTCCGGGCGGCAGGCCGCCACGGCCTCCAGGGCCGTACCCCCGTCCTGCGCGCAGTCCACGTCGTACTTCCGCGCCTTCAGATTGATCACCAGCAACCGCGCAAGCTGCGGTTCGTCATCGACCACGAGCACCCGGGGCATTGGCGGGCCGCCTTCCTGTTGTACGTCCTGTGAGTACGGATAACCGGAGGGAACAGCGGTTTTCGGCCGCCTCGGCAGGCGTTGACGACGTCCAAACGGCCGTGGGTGCGACTTCGACGGCTTGCTTACGGCGAGGCTCGCGCGGCAGTGCACGGGACGGCCCGTCCGTGATGCGTCCCAGCTCCAGCCCGACCCCCCGCGGTCCGGACTGGGCGTGGCCTCGGCGGTGATCGTCACGCGCCCTCCAACCTCGCATCACGGACGGTCGTCCGCTTCCCCCTGCCACTCAGTCTGCGATCACCGCCATGTGCCAACGCACCACGTTGACGCCCTTCTTACGGCAAACCCGCACTTCCTGACGCGCTGCTGATGGCGGGCATCGGGGTGTCGTAAATGAGTCGTAAACACCACCGGCATCGGACGTAGCATCGGTGCGTTTGCTGTGATCTACGTGGTTCACGAGGGGGAATGTCATGGGCGTCGGCGGCAGGCAACGGGGGAGGTTCTTCGCCCTTGTTGCAGGTGGGGCGGTTCTTGCCTCGGGTGCGGGGTTGTACGGATTGAGCGCGACGGGCAGCTGGCCGTTCCGCGCGAGCTATTGCTGGGGGGCGTGGCAGGAGGACAGTGGTCCGTCCTTCCTCGGTGATGAGGCGCTCGGCAAGTCCGGCTCCGCGCGCCGGGCCACCGAGTCGGCGCCGCCCTCGTCCACCAGGCCGACCGCCACGTGCACGGTCACCGTCGCCTCGTCGGTCGCCGATGACGACTCCACCGAGCCGCTCACCTTCGATGAGCGCGTCACCCTCACGTACGGCCCCGTCCCGGCCTCGGCCGAGGAGCGCCGTGCGTGGATAGCCCACTTCTTCGACGGTTCGGCCTCGCCGTTGCCCGACGGACTCAACGGGCTGGTCGGCGGCGATCGGGCCATCCTGGTGCTGCCCGAGGCCTGTGATGTGGACGGCAGACCGTCCGCGGTCACCATCCGGAGCGAGAGCTGGGGCGACGGCCACCTGGGGAAGAAGGCCATGCCCTTCACCATCGGAAACCGGATGGACGTCGCCCGGATGCTGCTGGACGCGGCCGGCACCTCTGCCTCGAAGGCGGGCTGCAAGCCCGCCAAGCCGCTGCGCCTGTCCTCGCCGATGGTGGTCACCGCGGAGAAGGACGAGAGGGCCTCCAGTCCCCTGTGCAGGATTCCGGGGGTGACTTTCGAGTTCGGAAAGGACTCCGCCTATCAGCAGCAGGTGGGCGTGGTCGGTGAGCGGCTCCAGACCTGTTCGGTGGTGTGGCGCTCCCGGGGGGTGCCCGATGAGCCGGCGGCGCAGTTCGTGATGGCGTCCGAGCCCCGCATGGTCGCACTGTTCGACGGGCTTCCCGAGGGCAACGGTCAGGGACTGGTGCGGGCCACCTGTGGCGGTCGGCGGACCGTGTTCTACGGGAACGTCGAGCCCGGCCTCAAGGGCCGGAGCCGCCCGGACGACCAACAGGTCTTCGCGAACTTCACCGCGTCCGTGGGCAAGCGCATCGGGTGCCAGGCCGGGGAGAACCGGTGACCGCAGACAACAACGGCAGCGTGGCGGACAACGGAGAGAGCGTGACACCGGCAGTGGACAGCGAAACGACCCCTGCCCGGCAGCCGGACAAGGAACTGGACCTGGTTCCCTCGGTCCCCTCTCCCGCGCGGCCCTCGTTGTTGCGCCGGCTGCTGCGGAACCACACGGTGCGGGCCACCGCCGCAGGCGTCCTGGTCGGCGGCCTGCTCGGGGCCGGCGCCGTCGCCTGGCGTACGGACACCCTGCCGCTGCTTGGCCCCGCCCCCTGCTGGGATTCCCTCAGCGACTCGACCGTGTCCTCCCTCTTCGGCGACCGCAGGACCGAGGTCGAGGAGCAGGTGCTGCAGACCGACCCCCACGGCCAAGGACTGTCCTACGGCCAGTGCCGCATCACCAGTTACAAGGACGACAGGGCCAGAAGGCAGCTGACCGTACGGGTGCACAAGCTGGACGGTCTCTACGGAAGCGACGGGCGGCAGTGGCCCGAGGAGTTCCTCGCGGCCGGCATGGTGGCACTCGGGGAAGGCCTGCCGGGCATGGCCTCCTCCTCCCGCGCCTGGGTGGCGCTTCCCCAGTCCTGTACCGGCAGGCCCGACCAGTTCGAGGGCCCGGTCGTGGTCGACGTCGGCATGGGGCCTGCGGGCCTTGACATCTCTTCGGAGTACGAGAGGGAGGACCGTGCCGCTCTGGCGCACGCCGTGGTGGACGCGGCCAACGGCGTCATACGTGAGCTGGGCTGCTCCGGGGTCTACCGGTCACCGGACCTGCCGAAGGACGTCGTCGCCTGGCGGGACACCCAGCCGGACGCCTTCTGCGGGATCAAGGGCCTCGCCCTCCCCGCTGCCTACCGCGAGAGCCTGTCACGTGCCCGGGTCAGCGGCGACGGCGGCGCTGCCCGGGTCTGCGAGGCCGCTGGCAGCTACCCCAGGGCTGCCGTTCGGATGACGACCGTCGTGGACCCGGCACTGGCCGAGGTCTTCTCCCAGGACCTCCTCAAGGGCGGCTCGTCCTTCAAGGGCGCCAACGGGTTCGGCTCGTTCAACGTGAGCCGGGCCGTGTACCGGGCGCGGTGCCAGAGCGGGGACGTGATCTTCATGCTGGAGCAGAAGGACGGGTTCGGGGAGCAGGACTTCACGTTCGTCCGCGACCTGCTGCCCGCCTATGTCGAGGCGGAGTCCAGCCGCATCGGCTGCGGCCAGGAGAAGGTGACACTGCCCCGCGGGTGAGCCGCGGGTGGCGGATCGGGTTGTGCGGCCCGTGATCGGTAACACCCGTCGTGGCCGGGGCCGGTCATGCCGGCATCAGAGCTGTGTCAAGGACTGGGCGACCTCCTTGATCCCTGTCTCACCAAGCAGTTGGATGAACGATGTGAACAGCGGTCTGCTCCATGACGACCGGCCACCGCATACGGTGCGCCCGGCCTCGCGCGCTGCTCACCTGCCGGTGCGCTGACGCACCGATCGCAATCCGCGGCCGCCAACAGTCACCCGTATGACGGGCGACCGCTTCCGCCCCGTGCCTGCCCCCGCCCCGGGCAGGCACGGGACCTCGCACGCACCTACTCGCCCAACCTGCAGGTGCCTGCGCCCGTCGGCCACCACGCCTTGAGGCGAGCCACGGCCCGGAGCTGAGCGGCCTCCTGCCCTGTACCGCCCGCTCCCCCTGCCCGAGAACCCGTTGCCGCTCCACCTGGAGACATTCGTGATCGAGCTCTCCCCGCAGCAGCTCCCCGCCCTGAGCCATTGGTTCACCACCGGCTCCCCCGGTCCCGTGGCTCTCGCCGAGCACGTACTGACGACGGGCGTCGGCCTCTGGTGGGCCGACCGCCCCGACCGGCCTCGCGTCCTCGCCGTCAGCTGCGCGGACCACGTGCTGCTGCGCGGCGATCCGGGCGTGCTCACCCAGGACGCCCTGGCCCGGTTCGCCGGCCGGTACGTAGAGACGCCCGCCCGGTTCTGGCCGTCGCTCGGCTCGGCATTCGAACGCGTCGTCCCCTGGGAACGGATGCTGTACGTCCACCAGCCTCAGGCACCGGTGTCCCTCCCCCGCACCCCGCGTGGCGTAACGGTGCGGCGGCTGACTCCCCAAGACGTTCCGGCATTGGCCGCGATGGACTCCGAGAACGCCTGGATTCATGCCAGTTGGGGCGGACCCGGCGGGCTCGCCGCCTCCGGCCACGGCTGGGCCGCGTTCGCCAAGGGTCGGGTCCTCTCCGTCGCCTGCACCTACTTCCTCGGCAGCGCCTACGAGGACATCGCGGTCGTCACCGTGCCCGATCGCCGCCGTGAGCTCCCCCAGCTACCGCTGGGAGGGGCCCCCACCGCACTGGCCTGCGTCGCCGGCCTGACGGCCGACATCCAGGCCCGTGGACACACCGCAAGCTGGTGCTGCTCGCGCGACAACCGGCCCAGCCGACTTCTGGCCTGGACGGCCGGCTTCCGGCTCACTCGTGAATACGTCCACCACGTCACCGGCCGGCCCTTCGCACAAGAGGCCGGGCACAGGGCAGCGGAGCCGCCCCGCCACCGCGCCCACCCTCGCGTCGCGATGACGGGGTGACGCAGCCCGCGCGCCGGCTCATTGGGTGCGCTGACCACCAAGGGCGTTCAGCAGGGCAGCGCCTCGTTCGGCATCGTCCACGCTCACCGCGAACTCGTTCCCCCGCCGGGGGCGGATCACCAGGCACTCGCCGGCGCGGAGCATCACCGTCGTGCCCATGCCGCTCAGCCGATACCCCCATCCCCCCACCTGGGCGGGGGTGCGGTTTTCGGCACGCGCCGATTCGATGTCCGCGGCCGGCCAGCGCCGCACCGGCCAGCCGAGCGGACCGAAGGCCACGGCCAGGCCCTTCTCGGTGACACGCGCCTGTACGGAGGCACACGAGAGAGCCGCGACGGAGACCGTGGCGAACGGTGCGACGACCGCCCACTCCACCTCGATCAGGCCGCTCACCGCGACGAGTACGGCAGCGAGCGCGAGCAGCCCGGACAGGGCGCCGATCCAGCGGAGCCACGGGTTCGTCGTACGGGAAAGCCACACGAACCTCTCGCCGGCCGGAACGTCCATGCTCGGACCGCCCGCAACCGCGTGCGGCGCCGCAGCCGGCCCGCGGCGGGCAACCGCCCACCCGGCCAGCCCCGCCACCGTCGCCACCCCGAACGTCAGCACCGTCCACAGACTCACGGAATCGGCATCCCGCCAGTCCGTGTGATCCAGGTTCGCCCGGACAATGGATGCCTGCGCACCGGCGAGGAGGACACCGCTGGACAGCAGTGCGGCTACGGGCCAGCCACGGATCGCCGGGCTTGAAGCCGCTCCCTCACTCCGCCGCGCAAGCACGACGGTCAGCAGCACCAGGAACAGCCAGATGAGCGCCGGAAACAGCGCGGCTGCCCACAGCGGCATCGAGCCGTCCGGTCCGCCGGAGCCGGCGCCCCAGTGAGTCGCCAACCGCTCTGGCAGCCGGTCACCGGCGGCCCAGGGAAGTGCGACGAGCGCGGCTAAGACCGCCACGGCCCAGATCGCAACACCCCACCATTCCCCACCCCTTCGCTCCGTACTGTCTTTCATTCCAGCCCCCTGATCATTTCCATGAGATCGGCCTTGCCGTAGCCCAGATGCGCCGCGTCACCGACCAGTTCGCGCACGCGGTCGAGCAACACCGAGCGCTGGTCCGCCCCCTCGGCCACGGTCACACCGCGACCGCGCCGGAACTCCAGCACTCCCTCGTCGCGGAGCCCACGAAGACCGCGGAGGACCGTGTTGACGTTCACGCCCAACACCTGGGAGAGATCTCGCGCCGATGGCAAGCGGTCGCCCGGGGCGCACTCACCCTCGGCGATGGCACGTCTGATCGCACCCGCGACCTGCTCGTACAGAGGGCGGTTGTCCGCGATGTTCAGCTTCAACAGCATGGTGCCAATGAAACTATCACCATCGTCACCAAGGAGGGATGCCCAGAGGATCCACCAGGCAGAACCCGTGTGGGCGGCCGCTCGCATCATCTCGCCAAGTCCAGCCGCGCCTCCTCCAGGTCCAGGGAGCGCTGAAGGCGTCGGCGGGTGGTGTCGCTGATGTGGTGTTCGTCGTAGAGACGCCGGAGTTCCACGGCCTCCACCCGGATCAGGTCACGGCGCAGCAGCCGATAGACCTGGTCTGCGGATTCAGCCAGGTCCGCTTCCTCCAGGCGGTCGCGGGCGTGTTCGAGCCGGGCCTGGAGGCTGCGCCGGAGCCGGTCGGCAACGACGTCCGGTACCGCTTCGAGGTCGGACACCTCGTCCAGCCGACGGATGCCGGCTGCGGCAAGGGCGCACCGGGCGGAGGCTTCCTCCCGTTCGGTGTGATCCGGTTCGAGGGCGATTCCGGAGCGACGGACCACGTCGGCCAGGGTGAAGCCCTGGGCGACGAGGGTGACCACCACCACCGACGTGGTCAAGACGAGCACGAGCGGGCGCTGGCCCAGGGGGCTGCCGTCGCCCTCCGCGACCGGGATGGAGAGGGCCGCGGCCAGTGGGACGACGCCACGCGTGCCCGCCCAGGTCAGCACGGCCGGGACGCGCCAGGAGGGCCGTACGCCCGCGTTCCGCTGGACGACGGCCGAGAGCGGCAGGACCCACAGCAGGCGAACGGTGATCAAGGTCGCGGCGACCGCCAGCGCGTACAGCGGCCAGAGCCCGTCGGCAGCGGTCAGCGCGGCGACCTGGCCGGGCAGGGTGAGGCCGATCAGGCTGAAGACGACGCTCTCCAGCAGGAAGACCACGGTGCCGTTGACGGCGTGCAGCTGGATCCGTATGCGGGCATTGGTGAACCGGTCCGCCCGGCCTCCGAGCACCACGCCCACCACGACAACGGAGGTCACGCCGGACGCGTGCACCGCTTCGGCCAGCACGTAGGCGGCGTACGGGGTCACCAGGGCGATGACGGTCTCCAGTACGGGGTCCTCGGTCCTGCGGCGGATCAGCGCCACGACCCCGGCGACCGCTCCTCCGACGAGGGTGCCGCCGCCGGCGAGCAGCGCGAACTCAGTGCCCGCCGCCTGCCAGGACACCCCGGCGGAGGCCGCGGCGACGACGACCGCGACCCGGAAGAGGACGAGCGAAGTCGCGTCGTTGAAGAGGCTCTCGGCCTGCACGAGGACCTGGACACGGGGAGGCAGGGCAAGGCGCCGACCGAGCGCAGTGACCGCTACCGGGTCCGTACTCGCGAGGACGGCCCCCAGGACCAGCGCCATCTGCCAAGTCAGCGGGGTGAGCAGCGACGCGACCAGACCCACCGCGGCCGCCGAGGCCAGGACCAGACCGACCGCGAGCACGCTGACCGGCTTCCACACCAGCCGCAGCTCGCGCCAGGACAGTTCCTCGGCGCTGGCGTACAGCAGCGGCGGCAGGACGATGAGGCCGATCACCTCCGGACTGACCCGGATCTCCGGAGTGCCCGGTATCAGCGCGACGACAAGGCCGGCGACAACGAGCAGTGAGGGCGCGGGAATTCGCCAGCGGCGGGCACCCGTGGCCACGACCGTGGCCAGCACCACGAGGAACAAGACCGTACCGACGCTGCGCATTCCGCCCCCACCCGAGTCGACGCGGACCATGCGGTCACGCGACGCCGACCAGGCTTCCCGGCACACCGCCTTCACCCTATCGACGCAACGGCCGTCAATACACCGTCAAAGTCCCAGTCGACTCGCGTCAGGAGTGCGTCAGGGCCGTTTCCTTCGCGTCATCGCTGCTGTTCGCTGGTGAAGTTGAGGACGTGCGGAGGAGTCGGGTACGGGTGAGCACGGAAACTGTCGTAGGCATCATCGTCGCGGTCAGCCTGGTCGGGTACCTGGTCCTGGCCTTGTTCTTCCCCGAGAAGTTCTGAGCATGACGAACACGCACGAGGCGGGCCCGGTGGCCGACGCGGGACAGCGGCTCGTACGGCCCGGGAGGCTCAAGGTCTTTCTGGGTGCGGCCCCCGGCGTAGGCAAGACGTACCGGATGCTCGACGAGGCACACCGCCGGGCGGCCCGCGGCGCGGATGTGGTGGCCGGCTTCGTCGAGTGCCACCGGCGTCGGCACACCGAGGAGAAGCTCGAAGGCCTGAAGATCCTCCCGCCTGCCGGACAGGAATACCGTGGTGGCCGGTACACAGAGTTGGACCGTGAAGCGCTGCTGGCAAGGCGGCCGCAGGTGGTGCTGATCGACGAACTCGCCCATACCAATGTCCCCGGGGGCGGCCGGCACCAGAAGCGATGGCAAGACGTCGAGGACATCCTCGCCGCCGGAATCGATGTCGTCACCACGCTCAACATCCAGCACCTGGAGTCGCTGAGCGACGTCGTCGAGAAGATAACCGGAGTCCCCCAGCGCGAGACGGTGCCTGATGAGTTCGTGCGCCGCGCCCATGAGGTCGAGCTGGTCGACATACCCCCCGAGGGACTTCGGCGCCGGATGGCCCACGGCAACATCTATCCCCCGGAGCGGATCGACGCCTCACTCGCCCACTACTTCCGCCCCGGCAATCTCATCGCGCTGCGGGAGCTCGCCCTCCTGTGGCTGGCCGGGCGCGTGGACGAAGCCCTCCACAAATACCGCACCGAGCACGGCATCGGGGATGTCTGGGAGACCCGGGAACGTGTCGTGGTCGCCCTCACGGGTGGCCCTGAGGGCGAGACCCTGATCCGGCGCGCGGCACGCATCGCCGGCCGGTCCGCCGGCGGTGAACTGCTCGCCGTGCACATCGCGCGCAGCGACGGGCTCGCCGCCGGGGTCTCGCACGCGGCTCTGGCCGGCCAGCGGGCCCTCGTCGAGCACCTGGGCGGCAGCTACCACTCCGTCGTCGGCGACGAAGTGCCCACCGCGCTGGTGGACTTCGCGATGGCGGAGAACGCCACCCAGCTCGTCCTCGGCACGAGTCGGCGCCGCAGGCTGGAACGTTTCCTCACTGGTCGCGGGATCGGCGAGACCGTCGTGGCGCTGTCCGAGGACATCGACGTCCACATGGTCACGCACGAGCGGGCGGGCCACGGCCGACTACTCCCGTCCCGGCGCCGCACTCTCCCCACCTCCCGGCTCATTGCCGGACCCGTGGCCGGCGTGGTGCTCCCGGTGCTGCTCACCCTCGGCCTCGACCGCATGCGCGGCACACTGAACCTCACCAGCGAGGCGCTGCTCTTCCTGGTGGCCGTCGTGTGCGTGGCCTGCATCGGCGGAGTGGCCTCCGCCCTGATCGCGGCACTGACCGCCGCACTGCTCCTCAACTACTGGTTCATGCCGCCCATAGGCGAGTTCACCATGAGCGACCCGGACAGCGTGCTGGCGCTGGTGGTCTTCGCCTCCGTCGCCGCCACCGTCGCCGCCGCGGCTGACAGGTCCCTGCGGCTCTCCCGCCGTGCGGCTCGAGCCACGGCCGAGGCGGAGACGATGTCGTCCCTCGCCGGCAGCATCGTCCGCGGCGACCAGACGATCCCGGCGCTGCTGGAACGTACGCGTGAAACATTCAGCATGGACACCGTCGAGCTGGCTCCCGAAGCCTGCGACACAGGGGGCGCGACCGAGGCCGCCCTCGTGGTGGCGGCGGGCCCCGAGGCCTTCCTCGTCCTGCGCGGCCGTACGCTGCCGTCCTCCGAACGCCGCGTGCTGGCCGCCTTCGCCGCGCACGTCGGCGCGGCCGTCGAGCGGGCCCGGCTGGCCGAGGCCGCCGCCGAGGTCGAACCCATCAAGGCGGCCGACCGCCTGCGCACCGCCCTGCTCCGGGCCGTCAGCCACGACCTGCGGACCCCCTTGGCAGGGGCGCTGGCCGCGGTCAGCTCACTGCGCAACCAGGAGATCGAGTTCTCCGCCGAGGACCGCGCGGAACTGCTGGCCTCCGCCGAGGTGTCCCTGAACCGGCTCAACCGCCTGGTGGAGAACCTGCTCGATCTCAGCCGCCTCCAAGCCGGCGCCCTCACGCTCGACCTGCGGGCCACCACACTGGAGGAAGTCCTGCCGGCCGCGCTGGACTCGCTGGACCTGACGCCCGACGGCGGGCCCGCCGTCGATGTGCAGAACCTCGAATCGGTACCGGCGCTTCAGGCCGACCCGCCGCTGCTCGAACGGGTGCTGGCCAACCTCGTCGGCAACGCGGTCCGCCACGCGCCCTCGGAACACCCGGTGCTGGTGACAGCCAGCGCCCTGGCCGGGCGGGTCGACATCAGGATCGCCGACCGGGGCCCCGGAATCGCTGCCGACGACCGCGAGCGCGCCTTCGAACCTTTCCAGCGCCTCGGCGACCGCGACAACACCGCCGGACTCGGCCTCGGCCTCGCCCTGGCCCGGGGCCTCACCGAGGCCATGGACGGCACACTCACCCCCGAGGACACCCCCGGCGGAGGCCTGACCATGGTCCTGTCCCTGCCGGCCGCCACCGATGTGACAGCAGGGCGGTTCTGACCGCATGTCCGCAACCCTCCAGCTCCGAGCGCGAGTCGGGCAGCGCTCCACACACATGATCATTTGTGGTGACGACGGCCTCGCACACCGCCTGGCACAGGAACTCGACGCCGTGTGCGGCGAGGCCGTCACGGTCGTCCTGCCGTCGCGCCGCGAGGGGCACGGCGCCGAGGTCGTCGCCCTGCACCGGGATCCCCACTCCCCCGTGGAGCTGCTCATCTCCGCGCGGCCCGACGAGCAGACCCTCCGGGAGGCCGGCGTCGAGCGTGCCGCGGCGCTTGCCCTCACCTACGGCGACGACCAGATCAACATGACCGCTGCCCTGCTCGCCCGCAGCATCAATCCGTCCGTACGCCTGGTCATCCGCATGTTCAACCGGGACCGCGGTCGCCATCTCGAACTGCTCCTCGACCGGGCAGCAGCCGCGCACGCCGGGCACGACGACGCGTTCATCGACGCGTCCACGACGGTGCTCTCCGACGCCGACACGGCCGTCCCCGAGTTGGTGGCCGCTGCGGCGGTCGGGCACGGGCCCACCCTCCAGGTCGAGGGCAAGGTGTTCCGCGGAGTGGTCCGCCCCGCCGGGACCCCGCCCCACACCACGGACCTGGCCACGCTCGCCGTTCTCTCCGGTACGCACATGGACGACCCACTGGGCGAGGACAGCGCGGAAACGCCGGGCGCCAACGGCACCCAGCTGCTGCCCGACACCGCGACCGCCTATCACCGGCAGTTCACGCACGGCCGGCTCATGCTCGAAGAGGTGACCCACCACCACGCGCCGGCGCCCCCCGCCAGGCGGCGGCGGGCCTACCGGGGCTGGCTGAGCGACCGGCTCGGGCACCTGCCCTGGAAGATCTTCGTATCCCGTGAAGTGACCGCTGTCTTCGGGGTGCTCGCCGCGGCCGTGGTGCTACTGGCCACCGCGACGGCCGTCGTGGAGGACGGACCGCTGTGGAAGTCGGTGTACCTGCCACTGCTGGACATCTTCACCATGGGCGACCCGGCAACCGAAGAGTCCACGGCCCGCCAGGTCCTCCAGCTCATCGCGGGTTTCGTCGGCCTGGCAGTACTCCCTCTCGTCGTGGCCGCCGCGATGAACGCCACGCTGGCCTTCCGCACCGCGTCGGCCAACCACGTACCGGATGCCGGCCTGCACGACCACATCATCGTGGTCGGACTCGGCAAGATCGGCACGCGTGCCCTGGCCCAGCTGTGCACCACCGACCACAAGGTCGTGGTGATCGAGCGGGACCCGCAAGCCCGAGGGATTGCGCTGGCACGCGAGCTCGGCGTGCACCTGCTACTCGAGGACGCTGCCGCTCCCGGAGTCCTCGATCTCGCCCGCATCGGCACCAGCAAGTCGTTGCTGGTCCTCACGCACGACGACGGCGAGAACCTCGACATCGTGATGGCCGCACGCGAGAGCAACCCCCGTGTGCGCGCCGTGATGCGCCTGTACGGCGACGACTTCGCCGCCACCGTCTCCCGCACCATGCGCGCCGGTTACCCGGACGCGCTCACCCGCAGCCGCAGTGTCTCGGCGCTGGCCGCGCCCTCCTTCGCCGCCGCGATGATGGGCCGCCACGTGCTGGGGGTCATGCCGGTGGAGCGCGGATCCCTGCTCTTCACCGTCGTGGACGTCGCCGGCCACCCGGAACTCGAAGGGCACTCCATACACGAGGCCTTCAAGGAACACGAGTGGCGCGTACTCGCCGTCGGCCCCGCGACCAGCCGCCGGTCGGCCTCCTCGACGGACACACTCGGCGGATTCCGCACGGACCGGCCTGCCTTCAACTGGCGACCACCACACGGACGGGTCCTGCGCCACGACGACCGCGTCGTGCTGGTGACCACACGCCGCGGCCTGGACATTCTGATGACCGGTGTCCAGCCACGCCCCGCAGGCCGCCGGCCTCATCCGGCCCAATGATCTCGCTTGGACCGACATCGCTCACCGAACAAGTCACTTTCACCACGGGGGTCCTATGTCATTCGATGCCGAATGGGCAGAGCTCAAGTCAGCCGCTGCTGCGAACCAGACGGCAATGCGGCTCAATCAGCTCGATCCCGGAGGGGGCGGCGGGCCCGGGCCACAGGGGGATCTGGTGGTCACCCAGAAGGACCTGGCGGCAGTAGGTAACGCCGCGTTCAAGCTGCGGCAGAGGCTCGGCACCGATGGGGACCATGCCAAGGCCAGTACGCACGAGGCGGCCGGCTCCTTGAAGAAGGACTTCGCTCTGGGGACCGCCCTCCCGACGCTCGCGGACAAGTGGCACGACCAGGTGGGAACGCTGCTGGACGCCTGCGCCCACATTTCCAACCACCTCGACTACACGCAGAACGCGCACGCCGAAGGCGAGTACTGGATCGCCACCCAGTTCAAGTTCGCGCAGCTCAATACAGGATTCGAGGAAAGGGCGCAGCACTGATGGACCTGGACGCACTGCGTTTCGCGGACTTCTCGAAGCTGTCAACCGCCGTCGCGGACTGGACGGCCATGGCCACGAAATTGTGGGAGCTGGAGTCGGATGCCCGTGGCGACCTCGGCGGTAAAGCCGCGAAGGCCGACTGGGCCGGGGTGAACGCGACCGTGACCCGGGAGTTCATCGGCAAGACCGCCAAGGAGTTCGCCGACACCGCCACCGAGGCCACGAGTATCGGGAACATCCTGCGTGACACCCACGGTGAGCTCGTCGACTACAAGGCCAGGCTGAACGAGGCCATCCGGCGCGGGCTGGAGAAGAACCTCACCGTGGTGCCGGCGGGCAATGGCGGCTTCACCGTCACGATGTACATCCACCCCGACCGCACCGCCAAGGGCACGACGGTGCCCGAGCACACCGAGGCCGATGCGACCGCCCTCCGCGACGAGGTACAGCGGATCCTCCAGGGCGCCACAGAGAGCGACACGACGGCCGCCCAGGCGCTGACCATGCTGGTCAGCCAGACCCCGTACGGCTTCTCCGACGCCGCCTACTACGACCGCGACCGCGCCGCGGACGCCATGAAGGACGCCGACCGGATCGCGAAGCTCCTGAAGACCAAGGGCGACGACATGTCCCCCGAGGAATTCGACAAGCTCAACGCCGACCTGGCCAAGTACGAGGACGACCGGCTCTTCCAGGAGCAGCTCGCCACCACGATCGGCCCACGCGGGCTGCTCGACTTCTGGGCCGACCTGGCAGACCCGTCCGACGGCGGCACCCTGCAGCGCTCCCGCCACGACCAGCTCGGCGACTTCCAGCGCAACCTCTCCCTCACCCTGGCCGGCGCCACCCAGTCCGACAGCCCGGCCATGCGCACCTGGGAGAACGACATGGTCAAGCTGGGCGAGGAGCGCATCCAGACCCGCGGCAGCCAGGTCTACGGCTACCAGGTGATGAGCAACCTCATGCGCAGCGGCGACTGGGACAACCGCTTCCTGAACGACTACGGCAACGCGCTCGTCGCCACCGAGAAGAAGATGAAGCTCCCGGCCAACTACTGGAACGGCGGCATCCCGCCAGTACCCAAGATGAACTTCATCGGCGAGGACTTCGGCCGCGACCCCATGACCGGCTTCATGACCGCCCTGGCCGCAAGCCCGAACGCCGCGACGGAGTTCTTCAACGCCACCCAGCCCACCGACAACGCCCAGTACGTCCTCGGCGACCGGCAAACCTTCGACGACACCCCCCTCAACACCAAGGACGGCAACGCCGCACGGGAGGCCACGGGCGCCGCCCTGGTCTCCGCGGCCACAGGAGTCGACCCCAACAACATGACAACGCATCCCGACGACCTCACACCCGAACACCGCCAGGTTCTGGACCGCTCCCTGAAGTACCTCTCCGAGCGCGGCGACGAGTTCCCGTCAGAGATGCGCGACGACATGGCCAAGGTCCTCTCCGCCCACAGCGATGTCGTACACCACTCGGCCAGCGCCATGTCGGACACACCGGACGACCCCCGCCAGCTCGACCGTCACCACCTCCTGGAGGTGAGCAAGCAGGTCTCCCGCGACCAGAACTCCTACGGCATGCTCAACGAGGCCATGAACCGAGAAATGATCAAAGACATCCACGCAGAACACCCGCGTGACCCCAACGAGACGCTGCAAGATGCGGGCCGTACGGTCGGCTTCCTCGAAGAGGCCCGCTACCAGGCCCTCAAGACCGACAAGGATGACCCCACCTGGGAAGCCAAGTGGGGTTACCACGGCTTCGGCGGAGCCGCCAACTTCATCCCGGTGGTCGGCGACATAGCGCAACGAGGTGTCGACGCCCTCGCCTACCAGTGGCAGCTCGACGAACAGGCGCGGATCGACGCGGGAGTCCAGGACCAGAACGCGAAGACGTTCACGCACCGGGACAACCAGCTGAGGGCGCTCTCCGAGGAATGGGCCAAGGCGAACCCCGGGCACCCCTACACGCCGCGCACGCTGGAGCAGGAGATCAACACGTCCGCAGTGACGGGGAACGTCGCCGCCAAGGGTCTGGCAGGCACCCAGTGAAGCGCCTGCGCACGGCCATGGTGGCCGCCGCGGGGGCCGCGGTACTGATCTCCGTGACCGGGTGCAGCGAGGGCAGGGAGTACGCGCTGCCGGACGACATATGCGGCGTGGCCGTCGATTCGGCCCTCATCGCACCGCTGCTTCCGCCTGGAGCCAAGCTGGAGCAGTCGACGTACGCAGCCAGGCCGCACGCTCCGCGGTGCGAACTGACCGTGGACAAGAACACCGTCCTGACTGTGAAAGGCGACGTGACCACGGCGGACGAAGACGTCATGGGTGGCATCGGACAGCGCTTGGCGAGCTCCGGCGATCCCGCACAGATCGACGTGGGCGACGCCGCCCGCGTTGCCGACTCCATGGCCGTCGCGGTCGCACGGTGCACTTACGAGGGCAAACCCAGCCAGTTCGTCGTCGAGATCTACCCGCCCATCAAGGCCTCCGACGTTCCCGAACGGCGTGAGGCCCTCACCCGTCTCATGACCGTGTACTTCCCCGCGGCCCAGAAGGCAGTGGGCTGCGCCTCCTGACCGCAATGGCCGCTGGGGAATGCGCGCCGCCCCATACCTTCGATCTAGGACGCAGCCTGTGCATCACGACGACGAACCGGTCTTCAAGCGGAGCAAGTGGGGAACGAACCGCTACTACTACAACCCTCGCAACCCCGTCGGGCTCGCCCTCACCGTCATCACCGTGCTCGCCGCCGGGACGATGCTGATCCTCATGGCCAACCGGGCCGGACCGTTCGAGCCACCGCCTGCCCCCGCGCCGGTCACCACGGCCCCGCCAGGCCACTGAACCGACTGAGGTTGGCCTCGAACCGGAGCCCCGTCAAAATGCCGTAGCCATCACATCAGCTGTGCGTCAGGGTCGGGTGTCGAGGCCCGTACCAGCCTTAACGTCACCCTCATGGGACGACGTTTGACGCAGTCCGCGACCGGCGCTCACGCCGGCGCGGAACCTCGAGGACCTATCGCACGCGACATCCACTGGGCCGGCGAGACGCGCTCGGCCATCGGTGTCGCGTCCCTCCTGTACTCGGCCCTGCTCGCCATGGACGCGGGTTTCGGCGAGCTCGACGCGACCCGCGGCGCCCTCTGGACCGGCCTGGCCACCCTCCTCTTCGTGATCCTGCTGCCGTCCAGGGTCTCCGTAGGTCCCGGTCTGCTGAGCGCCCGAGGACTGCTGGTGGAACACACTGTCCGCACCGACTCCCTCGTCTCGGTCAGGTGGTCCGACGGGGTGGCCCAGCGGATGATCCTCCGCGACACGGAGGGAAGCCAGGTCGAGATCGATCCGACCGTCCTGGCCCGCAATCCCGCGATGTGGCGCCGCCTCGACACGGACACCCGCACATCGATCCGGCGCGGCACTCTGCTGTGCGGCGAGACAGCCCTGCGCCAGCTGGCAGAGCGTATCGACCGCGAGACGGCCCTCACGGTCTTCAAAGTCTCAGGCCTGCAGTGATCGACGGTCGGTGACTTCGGTGCACCCGGGCAGTGGCTGACGCGAGTCACTGATCCTCCGTCGGGGAGGGCGCAGACGGGGTGATCGGCCGCCGGGAGGCCGCCGCCGGAAGCGTGAGCGTCACGGCAAAGCCGGGGCCGACGGCTGCGGTTTCAAGGGTGCCCTCCATGGTCTCCGTAAGGTCACGGCACATCCGCAGGGTCAGACTGTCCGGCGTGCGACTCGGATGTGTGCCGCGTTCCGCGCCCTGCACTGCGTCGTTGGTGCCGTCCGTCATATGGATTTCCACCTGGCCGGACCGGGTCTTGCCTGTCAGCCGCGCGGGCCGGTCCGGCGGGCTGTGGCGCTGGGCCTCGGCCGCCAAGGCGGTCAGTACGCGAGTGAGCACGGCCGCGTCGGCGATCACGTCGGGCAGCAGCTCCGGCAGGCTGCATTGGATCGTATGGCCACCGGGACCCAGGTCGTCCAGAACGGCGGTCAGCAGCTCGTCGAGATCGACCGGTCGCAGATACAGATCCAGTGCCCCGGCGTGCAGGCGGCTCAACTCGTCGAGATCCGAGAGAAGCTGGACCGCACGCCGCACCGACGACCGGGCTATGGCGAGGTTCCGGCTCTCCCTCGTATTCGTGCCGACGCCGACGCCGAGGCGATCCAGCGCTTCGTCGGCTGTGCGCAGTGGGCCGCGCAGATCGCGGCTCGCGGTGAGGAGGAGCGAGGCCCTGGTGTGCTCGGCTGCGGCGCGCAGGCCCGTTTCGGCATCGTGCGCAGCAAGCCGGCCGTGGGAGTAGGCCATGCCCAACTGGGCCGCGCACGCTCCCAGTACGCGCTGGTCGTCGCTGCTCAGCGGGCGCCCTCGGGCAGCCAGGGTGAGGTCGTCGCCGACGGGGCTGTCCACATCCGCGTCGTACGGGTGCTCGGGTGGATCCTCGCCGGTGCTGGCGACGACGTACCAGCGGGGCTCGGCGGCATGTCCCGTATCGCGTTCCAACAGACTCACCGCCTCCAGGCCGAAGTCCTCCCGTACCTGTTCGAGCAAGGCCGGCAGGTCCTGGCCGTGCATCATGGCGGTGGCCAGCCGACTCAGTGCCCGGGCCTCGGAACTCGCGCGGACGGCCTGGTACGTGCTGCGTGCGGCTGCACCCGCGGCCATGCCGACGATGACGGCCGTGACGACGTACACCACCAGCGCTATGACGTCGGCGAGGTGCTGGACGCGCAACGAGTGCATCGGCGGGGTGAAGTAATAGTCGGCCAGCAGTCCCGCGGCAAGAGCGGCCACCAGTGCGGGAGCTAGGCCACCGACCAGGGCGACCACGACAACAGCCAGCAGGTAGAGCACCAAGGCAAGGGAGACGTCCACGTGCTCGCCCAGGAGAACCAGGAGGGCGGTCAGGCCCGGGAGCGTAATCGCCGCGAGCAGCATCGCCGTCCAGAAGCGCCGTGGGCCGGTGGCGCGGCTCGGGTGCGGCAGTCGCAGGGCGGAAGTCGAGCCGGCGGCGTGCTCATGGGTGATCACGAGTACGTCGATGGGGCCGGATCGCCGGATCGTCCGGTGCCCCACACCGCCGCGGAGGAACGTGGAGAGCCTTCCGTGGCGGCTCGCGCCCAGCACGATCTGCGTGACGTTCTCGGCCTCCGCGAACTGAAGCAGCGCCTCGGGGATGTCGTCGCCGGTGGTCTGGTGGTAGCTGCCGCCCAGTGACTCCACCAGAGCCCGCTGGGCGGCGAGGGTGGCCGGAGCGCCGTGGGTGAGGCCGTCGCTCGGTACGACGTGCAATGCCAGCAGCTCACTGCCGGGGACTCGGGCGCTGATCCGGGCGCTGCGGCGGATCAGAGTTTCTCCCTCAGGGCCGCCGGTGAGGGCGACCATGATGCGCTCGCGGGTTTCCCAGCGGGCGGTGATGCCGTGTTCCGCGCGGTAGCGCTGCAGTCCTTCCTCGACGCGGTCGGCGAGCCACAGCAGGGCGAGTTCGCGCAGGGCCGTGAGGTTGCCGACGCAGAAGTAGTGGGTGAGGGCGGCATCGATGCGGTCCGAGGGATAGATCTCGCCGTGCAGCATGCGTCGGCGCAGCAGCTCGGGCGGCAGGTCCACCAGTTCGATCTGGTCCGCGCGGCGTGCCACCTCGTCGGGCAGGGTCTCGCGCTGCGGGACACCGGTGATCTGCCGGACCACGTCGCCCAGGGACTCCAGATGCTGGACGTTGAGCGTGGTGACTACGTCGATCCCCGCGTCGAGGAGTTCCTCGACGTCCTGCCATCGCTTGGCATGACGGGAGCCGGGCACATTGGTGTGGGCGAGTTCGTCGACCAGGGCGGCCTGCGGGCGGCGGGCGAGCACCCCGTCCAGGTCCATCTCAGTGAAACTCGCCTCCCGGTACTCCATGGCGCGCCGGGAAATGATCTCCAGCCCCTCGGCGAGGGCAGCCGTGGGCCGTCGCCCATGCGGCTCGACGAAACCGACGACCACATCGGCACCGGCCGAAGCCAGCCGCTGCCCTTCCTCGAGCATCGCGTACGTCTTTCCCACCCCCGGGGCGGCCCCGAGGTAGATCCGCAATCGCCCACGCACCATCGACGGGCTCCTGCCCGCTCGTCACACCGCTCGCCTTCGTCCTTCCATGGTGCGCCCACAGGACCGCCTGCGCGCTCCGCCACACAGCGACCCATGTGCCAGTCGCTTCCTGGTCCAGGCTTCCAGCACCGCGCCATGCGGCTGCCGTGCCTGGAGGCAGTTGATCAGATCGAACGGCACGGTGGCCGCTCAGCACCCGAGCGAAACCCCTTGCTTGCCCGGCGCGTGAGCCGCCCGAAGACGCGGACCAGGACGAGCAGCGCCCGGACGACCATGTAGCCGAAGAGCATGTGCCACAGCAGCTGCTCGTTGGTCCACGTGGTGCCGTGGGTGAGCCGGGCGAGAGGGTCCTTCGATGCCGCGTCGAGAAGGCAGTGGAAGGTCTGGCGGGCGTGCTCGTTCCTCGCACACGGCCTGCCGGTCCATAGGCTCCGTCTTCGTCATGGCCCTGACCGCTCTCGGTCGCCACTCGGGATTCCGCCCGGTCCTCAAGGATGCCCGCTCCAGGGCGTCCTCTCACCGGCCATGGCCGAGTTCAGCTGTCCCGGAGGAGCGGCCGAAGGTCTGCTGCCCGATCTGCACAGCTCGGTCCTGGCTGACGACCTGGCCCCTGACCTCGCGGTGCGCCTGCTGCCACTGCTCGGCCGATGCTCGGCTGGAGAAGAAGATCAGCGCGTCGCAGCACACTGCGGCGGCGGGCCCGTTGCCGTCGCTGCGGCCGATGAAGACGACCGCGTCCGCCGGCTGCCAGAGCGTGGTGCCACCGGTGAACGTGACGATGCCCAGGCGGCCGGGCTGAGTCTCGCCGAGATCCGCTCCGTGCTGGCCCTGCGGGACAGCGGGCAGGCCCCCTGCGCGCGGGTCGGGGCGCTCATCGACCAGCATCTGGCGGAGGTCGACCGGCGGATGGCCGAGCTGCGCGAGGCCCAAACGGAGCTGCGGAAGCTGGCCGGGCGGGCGGCGGTGACTGATCCCGATTCGTGTTCCGAGGGCGAGATCTGCACCATCCTCAGCCGGTCCTGACCGGCACCCGGTCCGGGACGAGCATCCGCTGAACGCGCTGCCAGGCATGGGGCCCTGCCGACGCGTCCGCGGCGGCTCCAGCACGGCGCCTTGTTGACTGCCTACAACCTCGCAGGCCGACCTGCGCCGCGGGCCAACTGCGGGCTTGGACCCTGAAGGGGGAGTCGAACCGGCCCTGTCCGGGGCAGCCGAACGGTTCGCGACCGGCACCTCTGCGTGACGCGCCTCTGCCACGAGGAACCGTCCGACTCTCCCCCCAGAAATCTAACTACTCGTCAGCAGAGTCAGCAAAGTGTCAGCATTCGTTCGACTAGACCTGACCACACCCTGATCCACATGAGACTCGACGTCAAGATCAAAATGCCACTACCGAGATCGTGTCGACTCCCGCCGGGCCCTCGGAAGCGGAACGATGCGAGACGCCACGTACAGCCCGCACCCTTGATGACATCAGCGCTGTTCAGCGCGTTCTACCCCTGGGCTTCAAGCGAGTTGGGGGAAGTTCCGGGGCAGGAATCGGAGCGCCGCCGTAGCCCTTCACCTCGCCGAAGCGACTGCCGTTCATCCAGTCCTCGCGGGCCTGTGCGATATCCTCTTGGGACCGTCCGATCCAGTTCCAGAACGATTGGATCGCTCGAAGTTTCCGCAGGTCAGAGCGCTACGGGTCCTGCAAAGTCAGCAAAAGTCAGCATCAGAGCGACCCGGCCAGGGGTGCGATCAGGGGGGATTTACCTCTTCCGGAACTGGATCGGACCCGGCTCCGCCGCCTCGCGCCGCCTGCCCAGAGTTCCATCGCTGACCAACCTTGCACGCGGAACCGCGCCCGTGACCACCGGGCGCTGACCGGAAAGAGCACCGGCGGCTACTGCGCGATCCGGTTCCGCGCGCCGTGCGGTGATCCGTTTCACCAGTTCGGGATCCAGTATCCACTGGATCGTAGAAGCCGTTCAGCTGACTGCTCGTGCAGGGCCGTCAGCTCGATGACGTGATGCCCAAGGACCGGATCAGCTGAGCGAGTTCTTCACGGAAGAGCTTTTCCGGGCTGAGGGTCTGACTCTGCAGATGGCCGTAAATCTCCAGTGACACCAGGCCGTGCAGGTGGCTCCAGATGCGCAGGGCAAGGGCCACGCCGGCCGGGGGTAGGTCGGGGAAGGCCGGGCGGACTTTGTCCAGCAGACCGGGGTCGAAGTCGGACCACTCAAAGTCACTGTGCGAGTAGTCGAACTCGGCGTGCGGCCAGGCCGCGGCGGCGAGTGCCGCGATGCCGGTGCAGACACGGTGGGCGGCTTCGGGCGCGGCGCCGCCCTCGGGGGGCAGGTAGCCGGGGACGGGGTCGCCGTAGATGAGGCGGAAACCCTCGGGGTTGGCCAGTGCCCAGTTCCTGAAGGCGCGGGCCCATGCCTGGATCCGGACGGCGGGGTCCTGGGCAGGGGCGGCGCCCCAGGCGGCGTCCACGGTGTCGGCCAGTGAGGTGTAGACGTTGCCGATCAGCGTGGTGACCAGGTCGTCGCGCGTAGCGAAGTAGCCGTAGATGGCGTTGGCCGTCATGCCCATCTCGCGAGCGATGGCCCGAAGCGTGATCGCGTCTGGCCCCCCCGAGGCCATCAGCCCCAGTGCGACCTTCTTGATCTCGGCGGTCGTCTCAGCCCTCAGCCGCTCACGGCGCCCCCTGGTGTTTCCCACGGTTCCCATGGCCGCCTACTCTACAGCGTCACAATATTGAGCCTCATATCTAAACTTCACGCCGTATAGTTTCTGCATGCCGTGAAAAACGGTGGCGGTGCACACGACTACCCAGGGAGAGCCATGCACATCGGAGTCATCGGGGCCACGGGCGGAATCGGCAGTCGCGTCGTCACCGAGGCCCTCGACCGGGGGCATCACGTCACGGCATTCAGCCGCGACGCCACGCGGATCGACGAGGACCGGAAGAACGTCGCCTGGAACAGCGTCGACGTCCTCGACGCCGACGGCATCGCCGCCGTCATACCCGGCCTCGACGTACTGATCAGCGGATTCCAGCCCGGAAACGCCGCCAGGGACACCGCCGACACCGTGGCCCGCTCGATCGCCGACCCCACGGTGTACGCCACGGCCGCGCGAGCACTCCTAAAGGCGCTGGAGAGTCATCCGCGGATCAGGCTCATCGTCATCGGCGGCGCCGGCAGCCTGGAGATCGCGCCCGGAGTCGTACGGGCCGACTCCGACGCACTCCTACACGAGACCCTCGACGCGATCGGCCTGCCGAGGGAGTACTCCGCCGCGGTGCGCGGCCACCGCGATGCCCTGAACGTCCTGCGCACCTCCAACCGGCTGTGGACCTACTTCAGCCCTGCCGAGGACATCGCACCCGGCGAACGTACGGGCCGGTTCCGGATCGGCGGCGACCAGCCAGTCCGCGACGCGGACGGGCGCAGCCGCATCTCCATGGAGGACGCCGCCGTCGCCCTCGTCGACGAGGCGGAGCTGCCGCGCTTCGTCCAACGCCGCTTCACCATCGGCTACTGACCCAGCTGCCGGATGGCCCTGACAGTGCGCCACCGCGCCGGCGGGACCGGATGCCTACGGAGGCGAAGGCCCGAACGTCTCCCGCCTGGTCGGCATTGGCCCACCTGCCGACTACGCCCCGGCCTTCGGCCGGTAGGTGCAGACGTGCACTCCGGTGCCGCTGACGACCGTGGAGACCAGTTCGAACGTGCGGAGGTGACCGTCGGCCGGGTAGATCGTCTTACCGCCGCCGACGAGCACCGGCAGGATCATGAGCCGAAGCTCGTCGACCAGTCCCTCGGCCAGCAGGGTTCGGGTGAGGGACGCGCTGCCCATGACCACCAGGTCACGGCCTTCGGCTTCGCGCAGCTTCTTGATCTGGTCCAGTGCTTGGTCGCCGGGGATGCGTGTGGTGTTGTTCCACGTCAGCTCGTCTTCGCCGAGGGTGCTGGACACGACGTACTTGGTGACGCTGTTCATGTGGTCGGCGAACGGGTCGCCGGCCCGGTCCGGCCACGCCGCCGCCATGGTCTGCCAGGTGCGGCGTCCGAACAGCAGGGCCTCGGTGCTGGTCTGCCACTCGGTCAGAGCGCCACCCATCACCTCCGGGTCGAAGAACGGGTGGCTCCAGCCACCGTGGGCGAAACCGCCGTCGGTGTCCTCGTCCGGGTGCCCCGGGGCCTGAACGACGCCGTCCAAGCTGATGAATTCACCAATCGCAATGCGCATGGGGGTGTCTCGCTTCCTGATTTGTTGGGTTCAGATGGGATGGACCGCGGCGGTACCGACGGCTTGGAGGCGCATGTCGGGCTCCATACCGCTGGAATCCTTGTCGTCGCGACAGAACAGAAGCTAGGTTGCGTTCAGCGATTCAGCAACCGGTGGAACCATCAACCCTTGCATCGATGCAGGTCACTTGACCAATGTCATTGCAATGGGCTTGTCGCTAAATGCAACATGACCGTCGGTCATTGCAATGACATGAGCGTGAACGCTCAGTGGCGGCTTGTGTGGACTACTTCGCGCTGTCCTCCGCGAGGGTGTGGGCGACCAGGGCGTTGGCGTGGCCGTGACCCAGGCCGTGCTCGGACTTGAGCCACGAGACGAGTTCCATGTGCTTCGTCAGGGGGGAGGTCCGGATCAGGTCCTTCCATTCCGCGATCGGACGGCCGTACTTCTTCTCGATCGAGGGGAAGTACGCGGCACCCTGCAGTGAGTCCGACATGTCGTCCGTGCCTTTCGTTCGTTCCGGTGTGCGTGAGTGTTCGAGTGCGTGAGTGCCGGTACGGCTAGAGGCGCGCCAGCCGGGCTGCCACCGCGGCGAGTCCGGCCAGGCCGAGTGCCGCCCCCGCCGTGAAGGACAGTACGGAGGCACCGGATCCGACGAACCCGGCGAGGACGCCCACCGGGAGCAGGCGGCAGGCGAACGCCCACCCCGGCTGCCCCTCGGCGGCGAAGCGGCGGGACAGGAGCAGGAAGGCGGCGCACAGCGCGAGGTAGCCGACCATGCCGCCCGCCATGTGGACCGCGCCGTGCACGCTCAGCGCGGCGGTCGCGGAGTCCGGCGTACCGGCCGGGAAACCGGCCCCGGGGTCGGCCGAGAACACGCCGCTGACCAGGAAGGACGCCCCGAACACCCCGACCAGCCACGGCGCCGCGCGGTGGCCGGGACCCTCGGACACCGACCGCCGCATCCCGACCGCACCGGCGATCAACAGGGCGCCGGCGACGAAGAAGTTGGTGATCTGGATCCAGCCCAGGTCGCCGAGGCTCAGCTGGCTGATGGCGTTGCGGGTGAAGTCGAAGCCCTCACGCGTCAGGCCCTGGGCGATCCCCGCGCCCAGGAACAGCGGCCCTGCCACCGCTGCGCCCTTCAGCAGCACCCGCGCCCAGGAGCCGGACCCCGCAGTGGTGGAAGCAGAGGCGGAAGCGGAGGCGGGGGCGGTGGCGGTGGCGGTGGCGCCGATCGTGTCGGTCATGGCATGCCTTCCTCATGTGCCGCACCCACCCGGGGGCCGGGCCTGCGGCGTTGGAATCTCGTTGCATGTAAGACCGTGACGGAGACCCGAACTCATCGGCCCCGATCGTGTGACCAGCGTCACACAAGGGCCGATGTCGCCGACGCGGGCTCAGGCTCAGGCGAACAGCTCGGCGAGCAGCTCGGGGCCGATGGCGATGGGAGCGGGGCGGTAGGCAGGAGGCTGGGTGCCCCGCAGCTCGCGGACCAGGAAGTCCCAGCAGCGTGTACGGACATAGGCCAAGTGGTCGATGAACGTGTGCTCGGCGCCGGGCACGATGAGCAGCTCGAAGTCCTTGCCGGCGGCGATGAGCCGGTCGGCCAGGCGGAGGGTCTGGTCCGGGTGGACCTGGTCGTCCATGTCGCCGTGGATCAGGAGCAGCTTGCCGGCCAGGCGGTCGGCGAGGTCGATGCTGGAAGTGCGGCCCCAGGCCTCGGGGTTGTCCGCGCCGTCGTAGGTCTCCACGAAGCCGGCGTTGAAGTGGCGGGCGTCGTGCGAGCCGGAGAGTGCGGCTCCCACCTTGTAGGTCTCGGGGAAGTCCAGCATCGCGCGGGCCGCGGCGAACCCGCCTCCGGAGTGGCCGAACACGCCCACCCGGTCCAGGTCCATCCACGGCCGGGTCTCGGCCAGTTGACGCAGCGCCGCGACGTGGTCGGCCAGGTTGCCCGCGTCGGCCAGGTGGCCGTACGAGGCGTCGTGGAAGGCCTTGTCCCGGCCCGGGGTGCCGCGTCCGTCCAGTGCTACCGCTACGAAGCCCAGTGCCGCGAGGGGTTCCGCGTCGAGGCCCAGTCCGCCGGGGTCGAAGGACGGGGAGACCCGGTTGAGCTGCGGGCCGGGGTAGACGTTGTCGACCACCGGGTAGGAGCGGGCGGGGTCGAACTCCCGCGGCCGGTACAGCACTCCGTAGATGTCCGTCATCCCGTCGGCCGCCTTGACGCAGAAGCGTTCCGGCGGCGTCCAGCCGGTGGCGGTGAGCTTGCCGATGTCCGCGCGCTCCAGCTCGACCAGCACGCGGCCAGTCCAGTCGCGGACCGTCGTCACCGGCGGGGTATCAACCGTGGACGCGGAGTCGACGAAGTAGTCCTGGTCGTCGGGGAGGGCGGCGATGTGGTCCTGGTCGTCGTGGGTGACCTTGGCGAAGCCGGAGCCGTCCAGGCCGGCCCGGCAGACCGTGCGCCGGTACGGGTCCTCGTCGACCAGCCCGGAGGCGGTGAAGTACACCACCCGCTCGGCCTCGTCGACACGCAGGATCTGCCGTACCGCCCACGGTCCGGAGGTGACCTGCCCAAGCAGCGCGCCGGTGCGCAGGTCGTACCGGTACAGGTGTCCCCAGCCGTCGCGCTGCGAGTACCAGAGCACCTCGTCGGCGAGCACCCGCACGATCGGCGGCTCGTACGCCCACTGGTTGGGCTCGACACGGGTCGCCCCGGTCTCGCTGAGCACCGTGGTGACCTCGCCGGTGGCCGCGTCCAGCCGGTACAGGGTGAGCGTGCGCAGGTCGCGCGGCCGGCCGAGGTAGTACACCGCCGAGCTGTCTGGGGCCCACCAGGCCCACTTGATCGTGATCGGCGACAGTGTCGGCATGAGCAGCGGCTCGGCCTGGGCGCGGACCACCGTGCCCGCGGCGACGTCCAGTACGACCAGTTCGGCCAGCGGTACGTGCTCGTCCCCGGGGTAGGCGAACCGCTGGGTGTGCAGCACCGGGGCTCCACCGTCGACGGGCCTGGCCTCCAGCAGGTGGGTCTCCCGGACCTCGCGCTCGTCGGTTCGGTGCGCCAGCACCTTCGTCGAGTCCGGCGACCAGGCCACCGCAGGCGGCAGGTACGGCAGGCCGATCTTGCGCAGCAGGGTGCTGTTCGCCGTGCACTCCGGGACGGTGCCGTACTGGTGGCCGGGCGCGCCATCGGCGGTCAGTGCCCACGCGCGGCCGTCGGACAGCGAGCGCGCCCACAGGTCGTGGCCCCGCCGGGACACCGCGAACTTCCCGTCGGGTGAGGGTACGTCGAGGGGGCTGCCCGGCGGCGTGAACTCGGCCCGCTCACAAGCGTAGTCGTCCAGGCGGCACCGCCAGTATTCGCCGAACGCATCGAACGCGACGGTGTTCCCGCCCAGTTCTATCGCCGAGGCCGGCAGGAACTCGGGGTCGACCTGCTGTCCGGAGGCGGCGGCCAGCGCGGCGGCGAGCCGTGAGTGGTCGAAGGCCGGCTCACGGGTTCCGGCCGCAGGGTCGACCAGCACGAACCGCTTACCGACACCGTTGCTCACGGCGTACCAGAAGCGGGCCCCTCCGTCGATCCACTGCGGCCGGACCTTGTCGCCGACGACGAGCTCTCCGGGGCGGGCGGGCCGGCGCAGAAGCTGTTCCGCAGCCTGGTAGTCCTGAGTGGTGCTCATTCTTCTTATCCTTCTTCGGCGTCGGTTCGGGCATGGTGATGCCACGGTGGCGCCATCACGGCAGGGGTGATGTGGTCAAGGAGGGCTGAAGCAAGGGCGTCGGCCGTCTCGCGACCCAGGCTGAGGTGAGGTGGGCTCAGTGAGCGCCGTGTCGGCGTCTGGAATCGCTTGCCGAGCGCGTCCTGCAAGGGGGCGCGACGGATTCATCCTGCAGCTACGAGCCTCTGCGTCGCTCTCTGGAAGCACCTCGGCCAGGGATGTTTCTGCATCGCCCACGTAGTTCGGTGCGCAGTGGCCGCAGGCGGCGGCGCGAGTTTCGCGGAGCTTGCTCGTCATGTTCACCCAAGGGGGTGCCGGTTCGGAGCTACGGGGGTCAGAGGCTGCGGGCGGTGATGTCGCCGTAGGAGGTGGTCGCGTGGATGTTCAGGCCGGAGGCGGCACCGTCGGCGTTGTTGAGCGAGTTGTGGATCCGGCCGTAGCTGGTGCCGGCGTCCAGAGAGGCGGAGACCCCGCGGGCGGCGCCGACCGAGATCTCGCCGTGCTCGGTGCTGAGGGTGACCGTGCCGGTCATGGCCTCCGCGATGTGGATGGCACCCTTCTGGATGCTGATCTGGGCCGGACCGCCCAGGCGGCCGACCGAGACGTCGCCGGCCTGGAGGGTGAGGCGGGCGCTCGCGGTCTCGTCGAGCTTGACCGCGCCCTGCGCGCCCTCGAAGGCGACATCGCCGAGCCGTCCGACGCCCTGGAACTCGGCGCTGGCCGTCTTCGCCTCAATGCGGGAGTCGGCGGGCAGGTGGACGGTCACCTCGACGGATCCGGAGTTGCCGAGGATCTGGTTCTTCGCCTCCGGGGCCGCGATCCGCAGGACGCCGTCGCCGTACTCGACCGTGGTCTCCTTCGCCGCCTGCGCGTCGCGGCCCTTCGAGGCGTCCGCGGGCAGGACCTCGACGGTGGTGTCGGCGCGGTCGGCGGCGATGAACCGAATGCGTCCCGCGGGGATGTCGAGGACGGCGGCGATCGGAGCAGGGGTGTCGAACTTCTGCATTGTTCTGCCCTTCGAGTCATTGTTTCCCGTGAGGGAAAAGCTACGTTGCGTTCAGGGATTCATCAATATATCTACTGCGAGAAATCACCATCACTGCAGGTGAAAGTCGGGAGATCGTTGCAACGACCTTCAAGGTTAACGCAACGACGGACGCCCAATCGTTGCAATGAATTGAACGTGAACGCTCATGGCCTCAGCCAGTGGTGGCCGGGACGCGCGGCGGCCGTACCTCAGGGTCCGGCGACCGCGGCGAACTGGTCCTGGGTCCGGGCGGCCTCCTTCGCGGCCGCTTCGGTCGCGCGGTTATGCATGAGGAAGAGCGCCAGCACCGCGGCACCCAGTACCCCGCAGACACCGACCAGGAAGGTGGCGGACATCGCGGCGGTGAAGGCCTCCCGGGCGGTGGCTGCCAACCCCTCGTCCCCGGTGCGTGAGGCCAGGACGAGCGCCCCGGAAACGGCGTGACGGGCGGGTCCGGGCGCACCGACGGGCATCTCGGAGGTGTACGTGCTCGAGAGGACTGCGCCCAGCACGGCCACACCGAGGGCGGCGCCGGCCTGCTGGATGGTGTCGTTGAGCGCGGACCCGACACCGGCGCTCTCGGCCGGGACCGCCCCCATCAGGGCGCTGGTGGCCGCGGGCATCACCAGTCCGGCACCCGCTCCGATCAGGATCATCGCGGTGGTCAGCGGTCCCCAACCGTCACCCGAGGAGAGGCCGGTGAGGACACCGGACCCGGCCGCGATCAGCAGCAGGCCGAGGACCACCATGGTCCGGGTGCCGGTATTCGCCAGCAGCGCGGCGCCGATGCCGTTGAAGGCGAGCGCGGCGACAGCGAGCGGGGTGAAGGCCAGGCCGGTCTCGGTGGGCGTGTAACCGAGGACGAACTGCAGGTACTGGGTCAGTACCAGCAGCAGGCCGCCGTTGGCGAAGGTCAGCAGCACCAGCGACAGGCTGGAGCCGGTGAAGACCCGGTTGCGGAACAGCGACAGCGGGACCATCGGGTGTGCGGTACGGGTCTCCCAGACCGCGAATCCTGCCAGGCTCAGCGCCGCCACGGCGAGCGTGACCTGGGTACTCGTACGCTCCAGGCCCTCCTTGGGCAGCTCGGTGATCGTCCACACCAGCGCGGTCATCCCGGCCACGGACAGCACCATGCCCAGCGGGTCGGCCTTGCGCCAGGGCCCCTTGGACTCCGGCATCAGGGCCAGTGCCGCGATGATGGCCAGGGCCGCGATCGGGACGTTGATCAGGAAGACCGCACCCCACCAGTACGCTGCGATCAGCCAGCCCCCGAGCAGCGGGCCGCCCACCACGCCGAGCATGGACACCGAACCCCAGGCGGCGATCGCCTTGGGGCGCTCCTTCTCGTCGAAGACGGTGATCAGGATGGACAGCGTGCTCGGCATGATCAGCGCGCCGCCGACGCCCATCAGTACGCGAGCCAGGATCAGCTGAGCGGGACTGTCGGCGATGGTCCCGAGGACCGAGGCCGCGCCGAACAGCGCGAGCCCGATGACCATCACACGGCGTCGGCCGAACCGGTCGGACAGGCTGCCCGAGGTGAGGAGCAGTCCGGCGAAGACCAGGATGTAGGAGTCGATGATCCACTGAATGTCCTGCGCGCTCGCCCCCAGGTCCTCGGCGAGCGGCGGGATGGCCACCGTGAGCACCATGTTGTCGATGACCAGGACCAGCGTGCTCAGGCACAGCACGACCAGGATGAGCCAGCGGCGCGGATCGGGCCGGTGCGACTCTCGTACTTCGTCCACGAAAAACTGAAACCCTTCGACTAATTGCCTTCGGAGGCGCCGGCCGGCGGCACCCATTCGGTGAGCCGGACCACAACGCCATTGGGATCGGTGAGCTGGAACAGCCGCTCACCCCACGGCTCTTGGCGGATCGGGCCGGTGACGGGGGCGTCTTCCCGGCGCAGGCGTTCGTACTCGGCCGCGACATCCGTGACGGTCAAGGTCACGGCCAGATCTGCCAGCCCCTGGCCCTGCCAAGCCTGCGGCGGCAGTTCGGGATCACGCTCGGACAGGGCGATCTCGACAGAGCTGTCGTCCCGGCGGAGACAGACGTAACCCTCCGCCGACTCGACCTCACGAAAGCCCAGATGGGTGGTGAAGAACCGGCTGGAAGCGCCTACGTCCTCCACGGTCAACGACACCTTCGTAGTCACGACGTTCATGCACTGAGCATCCGGTGTGGACAAGTTGATCATCAACGGTCGATCATGCAACGTTGATTAAGCCAGGGGTTAACGAACAAGCGGGACGTGGGGGCGCGTGGAGCTGCGCGACATCGAGATCTTTCTGACGTTGTCGGAGGAGCTGCACTTCGGACGGACGGCCGAGCGACTGCACGTGTCAGCGGCGCGGGTCAGTCAGGCGATCAAGAAGCAGGAACGCTCGATCGGGGCGCAACTCTTCGAGCGGACCAGCCGCCACGTACGGCTCACACCGGTGGGCGAACAGTTGCTCGGTGATCTGCGGCCGGTATTCCAGAGCCTGAAGGCGAGCGTGGAGAGGGCGCGGCTCACAGCCCAGGGCAAGACGGATATCCTGCGGATCGGCCTGATGGTCACCAACGGCCACGAACTGCGGCCCTTCTGGGACGCCTTCCGTTCGCAGCACCCGCAGTGGGGTCTGCGACTGAGCCACAACGGCTACATGGACCCGTTCGCCCCACTGCGCAACGGCGAGATCGACCTGCTGCTGTCATGGCTCCCGGTCGAAGAGCCCGATCTGACCGTGGGGCCAGTGCTCTTCGACGAGCCCAGGGTCGCACTGGTGGCCGCCGACCACCGGCTGGCCGGCCGCTCGTCGGTCACCTTGGAAGCGTTCGCGGACCACGGTGTCGTGGGGCCGGACGGACTCCAGCCCGAGTACTTCGAGAACGCCTTCGTCCCGTTCTCCGCGCCCAGCCGACGTGACATCGAACGGAAGTTCCTGGTCACGACGCTGGACCAGCTGTACACGTACGTTGCCGACGGGGAGGTCATCCACCTCCTTGGCAATCAGGTCACCCGCTTCTATGCCCGCCCCGACGTCACGTACATCCCCGTTCGTGACACGCCCCTCCTGCGGTGGGGCCTGGTCTGGCGTTCGGACAACGACAGCCCGATGGTTCGGGCGTTCGTACGCATCGCCCGGGAACTCGGGACGATGTCGCTGTGAGTGACATGCAAGTTGATGATCAACGGCCGACCGTGTAGAGCCGGTTGAGGCCAGAGTCAGTGAACAGATGGGGCGTGGGGGCACGTGGAACTGCGCGATATCGAGATCTTCCTGACATTGTCGGAGGAGTTGCACTTCGGGAGGACGGCAGAGCGGCTGCACGTGTCGCCGGCGCGGGTCAGTCAGGCCATCAAGAAGCAGGAACGGTCCATCGGGGCGGAGCTCTTCGAGCGGACCAGCCGCCAGGTCCGGCTCACGCTCGTCGGTCAACAGCTGCGCGACGACCTACTCCCCGTCTACCAGGGGTTGAAGGCGAGCATGGACCGGGCGCGGCTCACCGCCCAGGGCAAGACGGACATCCTGCGGATCAACCTGTTGGTCTCCAACGCACACGAACTGCGGCCCTTCTGGGATGCCTTCCGCTCCCTGAATCCGACGTGCGGGATCCGACTCCGCTACAACGGCTTCATCGATCCGTTCGGGCCGCTGCGCAGGGGCGAAGCGGACCTGCTGCTCGCCTGGCTCCCCGTCGAGGAACCGGATCTCACCGTGGGCCCGGTGCTGTTCGAGGAGCCTCGGGTCGCAGCCGTGGCCTCCGACCACCGACTGGCGGTCCAGCCGTCGGTGTCCCTGGAGGTGTTCGCCGACCACGGCGTGATCGGCGGGGAGTCACTGCAGCCCGACTACTGGGAGGACGCGTTCATGCCCTTCTACGCCCCCAGCGGCCGGACGATCGAGCGGAACATTTGCGTCGCCACTGATCTGGACTCGCTGTTCATGATCATCTCCTCGGGTGAAGCCGTCCACTCCTTCGCCGCCCAGGTCACCCGCTTCCACGTCCGCCCGGACATTACGTACCTGCACCTGCGCGACGCCCCGATGCTGCGCTGGGGCCTGGTCTGGCGTTCGGACAACGACAACCCGATGGTCCGGTCGTTCGTAGCCGTCGCCCGCGAGCTCGGCACGATGTCCTTGTGAGGGGCTTTCGGCCAGCCTCACGCACCGACCCCCCGGCCGAGGAAGTGCCGGACATCGGTCGCGAGAGCGGACATCCGCTCGCCGGCTTCCAGCCAGGTGGTGACGGCTGCCTCAACACCGCGCTTTGCTGGCTGTCCACAACACAGCTCACCAGCTTCCACGACAGACCGACAGCGGGCTGCGGGCTGCGGGCTCGGAGGAGAGCCCACCCAGAGCCGCCCGCGGCAGCCGAAGAGCCCGGGGACTAGACCTCTCGGCATGAGGCTCCTCTGCCGAGAGGCGCGCCCACGCTCCCTCTCCAGGAATCTAACTACTCGTCAGTAGAGCCAGCAAAAGGTCAGCATTCGTCCGACCAGGCCTGACCACAGCCTGCTTCACATGAGACTCGGCCTCAAGACCGGGAAGCGCCCCCACAGGCCTCGTCGACGCCCGACGGACCTCCGGAATCGGAGGGACGGCGAGGCCACTACACCAGGCTCCACCTTCAGGGCATACGCGCAGTTCAGCGCACTCTTCCCCTAGCCTTCAGGCGGGTCACGGGGAGTTCAGGGGCAGGAATCGGAGCGCCGTCGTAGCCCTTCACCTCGCCGAAGCGACTGCCGTTCATCCAGTCCTCGCGGGCCTGTGCGATATCCTCTTGGGACCGGCCGATCCAGTTCCAGAACATCACGATCTCCTCCTCGAACGGCTCTCCGCCCAGCAGCATCAGGCCCGCGTCGGAGACCGCGCGCAGGGGGAGGTCCGTGCGGCCGCAGCCGAGGTAGAGCATCGAGCCCGGGAGGAGCGGGACGCCGTCGACGTGGGCTTCGCCCGACATCGACAGGACGGCGTACTCGAAGTCCGGGTCCAGCGGGAGGCGGGTCTCGGTGCCCGCCGCCAGGGTCAGGTCCGCGCCGACGATGGGGCTGTACGCCGTGCCGGGTGAGGTGGCGGTGTCCAGGGTGCCCAGGATGACGGTCGCGGTCAGGCCGGGGGCGGTGACCTGCGGGAGCTCCGCGTGGTGCTGGAAGTGCGGGGCCACGTCGCGGTGCGCGTCCGGGAGGGCCACCCACAGCTGTGCGCCGTGCAGGAAGCGGGCGTGGCGGCGCGGGCTCTCCTCCGAGTGGCTGATGCCGAGGCCCGAGGTCATGAGGCCGAGCTCGCGCGGGCGGATCGTCGCCAGGCTGCCGACGCTGTCGCGGTGCAGCACCTCCCCCTCGTGGAGCCAGCTCACGGTCTGCAGGCCCGAGTGGGGGTGGGGAGGCACCGCCATGCCGGGCTCGTCGGCGATGTCGTCCGGGCCGTAGTGGTCGACGAAGCACCAGGCGCCGACCATGCGGCGGCCCAGGTTCGGCAGCAGCCGGCGCACCTCGGTGGACCCGCCGAGCGTGACGGTGCGGGGGCTCAGGAGCTCGCGCACGGGCTCGGCGACGACGAAGCCACGGCCGCCGCAGGTGGCGAGAGCGGGCTGGCGATCGAGATTGCTCATACCGCACAACTTAGCCCCGACGCCGTCGGACCGGGCAGGGGAATGTACGTCCGGTTCCTCGTGTTGGAGCACGCGGACACAGCACCTGAACGGCGGAAGGGATCCGATGAACGAGCGGCAGGGCTACCTGGAGCACGGGACCGCGGCCGAGCGCTGGGAGCGCGGCGTGCTCTTCTTCGACGCGAAGGAGTACGCGAAGGCCGCCCGGGTCCTGCTCACCGTGACCGCCGAGGCCCCCGAGCAGCTGGCCCCCCGGCTGCTGCTGGCCCGCGCCTACTACCACTCCGCCCAGCTCTCCCGGGCCGAGCACGAGCTGCGCGCCCTCCTGGAGCAGTGGCCCGTGGAGGACTACGCGCACCTCATGCTCGGGCGGACCCTGGAGCGCCAGGGCCGCGCCGCCGAGGCGGCGCCGCACCTGCGGATGGCGGCCGCGATGGCCGGGGAACTCCCGGAATAGCACCGCGGAGCCCGGCGGAGCCCGGCCCGACGGAACCCCGGCGCGGCCGGGCGGAGCCCCACCGCGGCCGGGCGGAACCCGGCCCGCCGCCGGCCCGCCCGCATCTGCGGCCACTCACCCGGCCCCGCCCATGCGGGAGCGGGGCGGCCCCTCGGTTAGCCTGGGGGCAATATGAACCGTCTGACCACGCCCTTCGGCTCCTACGAGCTCGCCCGCTTCCCCGAGGACCCGCGCGACCGGCTCCGCGCATGGGACGCCGCCGACGAGTACCTGCTCCGCCACCTCGAATCCGGTACGGGCGAACGCGGCCCGGTGGATCTGGCCGGCGCCGGGCAGATCACCGTGATCGGGGACCGCTGGGGGGCGCTGACGACGGCGCTGGCCGCCCATCACCCCACGCAGATCACCGACTCCTCCCTGACCCGTTCCGCCACCGCGGCGAACCTGGACCGCAACGGCATCGGCACCGCCAAGAACACGGTGACCCTGCTGACGACCCAGGACGCGCCGCCCGAGCGGATCGACGTACTGCTCGTACGGGTCCCCAAGAGCCTGGCGCTGCTGGAGGACCAGCTGTACCGGCTGGCGCCGCACGTGCACGCCGGCACCGTCGTCGTGGGTACGGGCATGGTGAAGGAGATCCACACCTCCACCCTGCGCGTCTTCGAGAAGATCCTCGGCCCGACCAAGACCTCGCTGGCGGAGAAGAAGGCCCGGCTGATCTTCTGCACGCCCGGGAACCCCGGAGCGACCCATCCCACGACCTCCGGGCCGTGGCCGGTGACGTACACGGTGGACCAGGACGCGGGATCGGGTTCCGGTCTGACCGTGGTCAACCACGCCGGGATCTTCTGCGCCGACCGCCTCGACGTCGGCACCCGCTTCTTCCTCCAGAACATCCCGACGAACACGGACGGGGCCCGGGTCGTCGACCTGGGCTGCGGCAACGGCATCGTCGGCACGGCCGTCGCGGTCGCCGACCCGGACGCCGAGGTCGTCTTCACCGACGAGTCGTACCAGGCGGTGGCCTCGGCCGAGGCCACGTACCGCGCCAACGTCCAAGGACGGCTGGACCGCGCCCAGTTCCTCGTCGGCGACGGCGTCGCGATGCTGCCGCCGGGGTCGGTGGACCTGGTGCTGTGCAACCCGCCGTTCCACTCGCACCAGGCGACGACCGACGCCACGGCGCTGCGCATGTTCGCGCAGTCGCGCAAGGCGCTGCGGCCGGGCGGCGAGCTGTGGGTGGTCGCCAACCGCCACATGGGTTACCACACCCACCTGCGCCGCCTCTTCGGCAACAGCGAGGTCACCGCGAGCGAGCCGAAGTTCGTGGTCCTGCGGGCGGTCAAGCGGCGCGAGCAGCCCCGCCCCGCGTGACCTGCCACAACGCCCCTTCGGTAACCCGCCGGTAGGTCCCCCGGTACGTCCTACACTCGGCCGCGTGAGCAGTCAGGTGGATCAGGACGGGACCTCCGGCGGGCGCTACCGCCGGGAGGACGTGGCCGACGCGGCCGGCGTCAAGGTGCGCAACTTGCGCTACTACCAGGAGCGCGGGCTGCTCCCGCCGCCGCGCCGCGAGGGCCGGATCGCCTGGTACTCCGACGACCACCTCGCCCGACTGCGGCTGATCAGCGACCTGTTGGGGCGCGGATACACCGTCAACGGCATCGCGGAACTGCTGGCCGCCTGGGAGCAGGGCGGCGGCATCTCCCAACTGCTGGGCCTGGAGCGGGAGATGACCCGCGACTGGGAGCAGGAGGAGCCGGTCACCATGTCACGGGCCGAACTGCGCGAGCTGTTCGGCCCGACGGCGTCCGCCGAGGACACCCGCCGGGCGGCCGAGCTCGGCTACGTCACCGTCGACGGGGACCTGGTCACGCACCGGAGCCGGCGGCTGCTGGACGCGACGTTGACGCTGGTACGGGCGGGCGTGCCGCTCGGTGAGGTCCTGGACGCGGGGGTCTTCGTCCAGGCGCAGGCGGCCGCGGTCGCGGACCGGTTCGTCGCGCTGTTCCGGACGCACGTGATCGGTGCGGCAGGGCTGGAACAGCTTTCGGCCATGCGCCTGCAGCACATCACGGAGGCGGTGTCCGCGCTGCGTCCCCTGGCGGGCGGGGTCGTGGCCGCCGAGTTCGCGCGGGCGATGGCCCGGCGGGTGGACGCCGAGGTCGCGGAGCTGCTGCGCACGGAGACTCCTGGGGCGTAACCGGTCAGTAGGACTCGGCCGAAAAGGTACGCCCGAGCAACCTTGCCAAGCTTCATTGGCACTCTTACATTCAACTCGTCGGTAACAACGGTGCACAGCCGAACATAAGGGACGATCTCATGGCAGATTCCCCGAAGTTATCCGAGTCACCCGAACCGCCCGGCCCCGGTGACGGGCCCGACGGGAGAGCCGGCGGCGCGGGCCGCGTCCGCTGGCGCCGGTTCGCCGTACTGACCGTCCCCGCCGTGGCCGTGACCGCCGGCCTCGGCATCGCCCTCGCGCAGGGCGCGCTCGCCGCCTCCTTCGCCGTGTCGGGGCAGCAGTTCAAGGTCTCGGCGACGAGCCTGGAGGGCGAGGGCTTCGCCCAGTACGGCAGCGTGGACGTCAACGCACGCGAGGAACTCATCCCGGTGGCGGTCACGGCCATCAAGGAGGCCAAGCTCCACAGCCTCTGCCAGTCGGTGGTCACCACCCTCCCGATCATCGGCGACATCTCGCTCAACCTCACCGCCGGCCAGAAGGCCCCCGTCGAGGCCAGCAACCTGTTCGTGGACGCCACCCAGCTCTCCGGCGACGCGGTCTTCACCAACATCGAGATCGGCCGGGACGCCTCCACCCTCGACAAGGGGCCGACGGAGGCCGTGGGCATGCAGGACCTGTTCGCCCAGCAAGCCGACACGGTCAGCATCACCGACCTCCACCAGACGGCGTGGGCCACCAACGCGGGCACCTTCAAGCTGTCCGGGCTGAACATGAACATCAGCAAGGGCAAGAAGGAATGCTTCTGACCCGCTGGCGCCGGTGGCGGCGCGGGCGGCCGTTCTGGGGCGGACTGTTCGCCATCCTCGCCGGGGCCGAGATCTGCGCCCTGCCGCTCGCGCCGCTGAAGATCATGCTCCAGCAGGGAGTGGCCGGGATCCCGTCCGTCCTGATGGGCGTCTTCATGATCGTGCTCGGTCTCACCTCGTGGTTCTCGCCCGCGCAGCGCAGTCTGGCCGGCGTCCTGACCACCCTCATCGCCACCGCCGCACTGGTCCTGTCGAACCTCGGCGGATTCCTGATCGGCACGCTGCTCGGCATCCTCGGCGGCGGCCTGATGTTCGCCTGGCAGCCGTACGCCGCTTCGCGCGCCCCCCTCCCCGGCGCCACACCCACGTCGACCCCCACGTCGACCCCCGCGCCGGACTCCACCTCGGTCTCCCACCCCGCTACCCCCGCCGCTACCCCCTCCGTCTCCACCCCTGTCTCCACCCCCGCTCCTCCGCTGCACCACGATCCCCAAGGAGCACAACCATGAGCCGCACACGCACCACCCTCACGCTCGCCGCGGCCGCCGCGGCCGGAGCCCTGTCCCTCGCCTCGGTCTCCGCCACCGCCGCGCCCTTACCCCTGGCCGGGTCGACCACCGTCACCCCGGCCGGGCACGCCTTCAACGCCACCCTCAGCGGGAAGGCCACCCTCAAGGCCGGTTCGGTCACGGTGACCTGTACGGTCTCCGTCTCCACCGGCGCGGTACCCGCCGCTCCCGGGAACACCAACCCGGCGGGCCCGGTCTCCTCCCCCATCTCGCCGCCCACCTACAGCTCCTGCACCTCCAGCATCTGGGGCGTGACCCCCACGGTCACCACCAGCGGCGCGTGGTCGGTGTCCATGCAGAACGGTTCGCCGGTCACCGCCACCATGGGCGTGCCGACGGGCGGACTCGTCGTCCACACCACCGGTCTGGCGACCTGCACCGTCACCGCCGCCCCCACCGGCCCCGCGAACGTCAACGGGACCTGGACCAACGGCTCCCCGTCGACCCTGACCTTCACCAACGCCTCGGTCCCGGTCACGGTCACCGGCGGCTTCGGCTGCCCGACGAGCGCGACCTCGTCCACTTTCAACGCCGTGTACAAGGTCACCGACACCACGGACCCGGCGCAGCAGATCACCGTCGGTCCCTGACCGGCCCCGCACGGGAAGGCCCCCCCCCCCCCCGCCCCCCGGGGGGGGGGGGGGGGCCGACGTGCGCGGGGGCCTCAGCGATGGGCGGGGAACTCCACCACCTGCTGGTAGGTGGGCCGGTTCTGCCAGTTGATCTGCGGATGGGCCAGGCCGCCCACCGGGCGCTGCACGATCGCGTCCGCACACCACTGGTTGCCGGCGGCGCAGGTCCCGTCCGCCGGGTAGACGGCCGCCGGGGTGGCCGCGGCCGCCTGCTTGAGCGTGGCGGTCATGGCGTCGCGGCACGCGGCGAGCGAGCCTCCCCCGCAGTACGCCCGGGCCAGCGGGCCCGACACCGGGCGGCCCAGCACCGTACGCAGGTCCTTGTCCGCGTAGCTCCACCAGCCGTACTGGAAGGCCGATCCGGCGTGCGCGCCGGTGGGCCCGTGGCCCGCGTTGGGCGCCTCGTCGACGGACAGCGAGGCCCGCAGGGCGTCGTAGAGCGGCGCTCCGAGGCCGGGCTTGAACTCCGCCTCGACGAGCAGGGGCCACCAGGCGTCCATGATCCGGATGGCGTCCGCGTGGGCGTACGTCTTCGAACCGGGGGCGGTCTCCTTGCGTTCGGCGCCCGCCGCCTGCCAGGCCGCGAGTTTGTCGACCGCGGCGCTGACGGCCGGATCGGTCACCGGCTGACTGCGCAGTACCGCGAGCAGTTCGGGCAGCAGGTTCTCGGCCCGCAGGTCGGTGACGGCCGCGTCCGCCATGGCCTGGGTGAGCTTGGCCCGGGTCACGCCGCCCGCCGCGACGAGCGGTTTGACGCGCTGGTCGATGAGGTCTCCGCGGTGGACGGAGCCCATCCCGAAGCCGGCCGCGCTGTAGTCCTTGGCCTGCTTGTTGTTCCAACTGATGTAGTAGTCCTGCCCGATGGACTGCGGATGCTCGGCGGGCGGGGTGTAGGCCGCGGTGTTGGCGGCCGGGTCGAAGCCCTGCCACTCGTACTGCTGCTCGCCCAGGACGGGCAGCGCGGCGTCGACGCCCGCGGGCCGGACCGGGTTCGATCCGCTGTTGTAGTACGCCGCTTCGCGCGAGTCGGCGTAGAACCAGTTGAAGGCGTAGCCGATGTGCTGGGCCGCCTCCTGGAAGCTGCGGGCGTCCTTGACGGAGGAGGGGTCGTTCAGCATCTGGAAGCCGATGATCGAGTCGGCCTCGTGGCGGTAGGTGGAACGCAGCGCGGTGTAGGCGACGGGCTTGCCGGCGACCGCGGCCCGGTGGGTGACGATGCCGTAGTGGGCGCGCCACACCTGCATGCGGTAGGAGCCGTTGGGGGTGGAGTCGGCCACGGACGACTTCCAGGCGTTGGTGTGCTCCAGCTTCTCCATGGGCGTGCAGGTGCCCCGGTAGAGGTAGGAGGTGCTCGCCTTGGTGGGGGCGCCGCCGCCCGGCTCGCACAGTTCGACGGCGAAGGTGTCGGTGATGTCCTGGCCCGCGGAGGTGGCGCTCCAGGCGTAGTCCTGGCCGCGGCCGAGCTGTACGTACATGCTGACGCCGGCGAAGGAGGCGCCGCGCGCGCTGATGCCGGGACCCTGAAGCTCCTGGAGCATGAGGAGTTGAGGGGCGAGGTAGCCGGTCTGCGGGCCGAACACGGCCACCGGGTGGCCGCTCGCGGTCTTCGCGCCGGAGACCAGCAGCGCGTTGGACATGCTCTGCTTGACCGGCTTCGGCGGATCGGCCGCCGCGGCGGTCGCGGCCGAGCCCGTACGGTCGTAGACGAGCGGTTCGGCGGTGACCGAGCCGGCGTCGGGCAGGGCCTGGCCCTGCGGACTGGCGGGCTTCTGGGCGTACGGGAAGCTCGAGCCGTCGTGCACGGTGAGGACCGCTTCCGGGTCCTCGCGCTCACGGAAGGACTCCCAGACGCGGGTGCCCTCCTCCAAGCCGTACGTCTGCTGCGCGGACAGCAGGGAGAGCGCGGCCTGCACCTCGCCGCCTCCGCCCCCGCCGAACAGGCCGCCGACCACGGAGGCGAGGGCGATCAGGTCGGTGAGCTTGAAGGGCTGGATCTCCCCGGCGTTGGTGAGGGAGTCGATGTGGCCGGTGAGCACGTACTCGCCGGGGAAGTAGCGGCCGTTCTTGGACTGGACGCGGTAGGCGTTGATGCCGTCGATGTACGCCTGCGAGTCCTCCATCGCGATCCGCCCGCGCTCGCCCTCGGTGGTCCGGATCCGGTCCACCTGGGCCTGCAGGTCCGCCTCGGTGTACGGGGCCTGCGGCCAGAACTGCTGCTCCAGGCCCTGGTTGGCGAGGGCCCCGCCCGCGAAGGGGGTCAGGTCTCCGCGGCCGACGTGGCGGAAGAGGTCCATCTGCCAGAGCCGGTCCTGCGCCGCGGCGTAGCCCGCGCCGAAGGACGTGCCGTAACGCGTCGTCCCCTTGATGTGCGGGACGCCGCTCTTCTTGTCGCGCGTGATGGTGACGTCGGAGCGGGGGCTGGTGGTGGACTCGACCTGGCTGCTGGGGACGCCGAAGGAGGCGTCGTTGAAGAAGTCGTTCACCTTCGCGTCGGTGAGCGCCGGATACCCGGCCACCAGCGAGTCGTAGCGGGACAGTTGGTCGGACGTGTGGGCGGGCATCGTGCCGAACACCTTGTGCGCCAGGATCTGCGCGAGCGTGGCGTTGCCGCTCTGTCCGGGCGGCAGGATGTCCGCGCACTGCTGGCCGCAGTAGTCGGCGACGGGCAGCGGTACGGGTACGTCGGCGGCGGCCGCGGCCGGGGCCAGCAGGGCCGCGCCGAGGGCGATGAGTGCGGTGGCGACGGCCGTGCGCGTACGAGGGGTGGGGCGTCGCATACGTGCTCCTCCGTGGGGGGCAGGAACCGGTCACGGGGAGGGTACTGGGAGGCACTACCACTCAGTAAGATGAACGACCGTCACTTTTTCGGCCGGATGCGCCGTGCGAGGGCGGCGGGTCGGGGCGGCGGAAATTCCGTTGCCCCGGGCGCGGCCACGGGTGAAGCTCTGGGACATGTCACAGAGCAGCACTGAACTCCCCCCGCGCGCACGACGCGGCGTCTCGGACCTCTTCACCGCCGGCGGCCGGCTCACGACCATCCCGCGCAAGGCGGCCCGGCGCGAGCAGTTGCTCACCCACCTGACCGAGACCCTGTTCGCGGTGGACCGCGACTACACGGAGTCCGAGGTGAACGGGCTGCTGCTCACCGTCCACGAGGACTGCGCGGCGCTGCGGCGGTACCTGGTCATCGCCGGGCACCTCAGCCGTACCCGCGACGGATCCGGCTACCGTCGGGCCACGACCACCCGGTAATGGGTCGTCAGCCGGCCGTCCTCGCCGATGACATGGAAGGCGACGGCCGGCGGCTCGTCGAGGTGGACGTACTCGCTCTCCCCCGACGCCGCCTCCCACGGGAGGCGCGTCGTGGACACGACCCCGGGCGCCACCAGCAGCGGCCGCCCCGCGAAGGTGGTCGCCGCGCCCGTGTGCGCGTGTCCGCACAGGAACGCCGCCACGTGCGGGTGCCGCTCGACGAGCGCCGCCAGCCGCTCCTCGCCGAACTGCCGGATCCCGTCCACGTACGGGATGTGCAGCGGGACGGGCGGGTGGTGGAAGGCGACCAGCACGGGCACCTCGCGCGGGGTGTCCGCGAGCACCCCGTCCAGCCAGGCCAGCGTCGAGTCCTCCAGGTGGCCGCGGTGCTCGCCCGGGACGGACGAATCGCACACCGCGAGCACGAAGCCCTCCCCGCGCAGCACCTGGTCGACCGGGGCCGCGGACGGCCGCTCCTCCCCCAGCAGAGGCCGCCCCGTGGCCGCGCGGGGGGGGGGGGTGGCCGGGCAGTCGCTCCGGGGGGGGGGGGAGCGCGGGGGCGGGGGGGCGCCCGCGG
>NZ_JBSGWY010000007.1:104170-206118 GCF_053609145.1 Streptomyces sp. NPDC054961
CTAGCCTTGAGTCTTCTCCCCCCGCAGACCCTCTCCGCCAGCTGTCTCTTTCGGTGTTCGGGGCGGGGCCCCCGGGGCCGGGCCCCCCCCCCCCCCCCGCGCCCCCGCCCCGCCCCCCCTCGTCGTGGTTCCCGGGACAGACGATCAGGGGGTGGCGCGAGACCAGGGCCTTGCGCGCCTCCTCGTACTGCGCCCCGGTCCCGTGATCGGTGATGTCGCCGCTGACCAGCACCGCGTCGAGCGCGTACGGGAGCCCCTCCAGGTACTCCATGACGGCGCGGGTCCGCCCGGCGGCGCGGTCGCCGCCGTCGAGGTGGACGTCGCTCAGGTGGGCGATCACGATCACGGTCGGTGGCTCCTTCTGTCCGCCGGTTTCCCGGGTCAGGGCTGGTCGTACCAGGAGAGCGCCGCGATCCGCCAGCCGTCCGGGGTGCGGACGAACTGGATGGCCTTGGTGCCGCCCCCCTCGAACGGTTCTCCGTCGAGGATCCCGGACTTGCCGTACTCGCCGAACCGGGACGCGATGTCGCCCACGATCTCGGTCCGCCCGGAGGTCTCCCACTCGGAGAACTCCACCAGGCGTCCGTCGGCCAGCAGCCGCTCACGCGGCGCGATGAACTCCTCCACGGTGTAAACGGCGAACTCCGGGCCGGACTTGACGATCACACCGCCCGGCAGCATCAACCGCCGGATCCGGCCCACGTCGGCGGTCCGCCCGCCCCGGTTGTCGAAGGCGCCGAAGAACTCGGCGGTCAGCGCGTCTATTTCGGTCCTGGACATGCCGCGACCGTAACACCGGGGCGCGCCCTCCTCCTCGCTGCCCGCTCAGGGAACGCGGAGCGGACGACGGGTCCGGGCGCGGTGACCGGCCCCGCACGCCCGCCCGCACGCCCGCACGCCCGCACGCCCGCACGCCCGCACGCCCGCCGGGACTATCCCCTGTACGTCTCCAGCAGCCGGAGCCAGATCTCGCTGATCGTCGGGAAGGCCGGGACCGCGTGCCACAGCCGGTCGATCGGGACCTGCGCCGCGACCGCGATCGTCGCCGCGTGCAGGAGCTCGGCCGCGCCGGGGCCGACGAAGGTCACGCCGAGGAGGATCTCGCGGTCCAGGTCCACCACCATGCGGGCGCGGCCCCGGTAGCCGTCGGCGTACAGGCCGGCGCCGGAGACCTTGCCCAGGTCGTAGTCCACGGCCCGGACGCGGTGGCCGGCCCGCTCCGCCTCCGCGAGGGTCAGGCCCACCGACGCGGCCTCGGGGTCGGTGAAGACGGCCTGCGGGAGCGCCAGCGTGTCGGCGGTCGCCGTGTGCGCGCCCCAGCGGCCGGTGTCCAGCGCCTCGTCGCCCGCCGCACGGGCGGCGATGACGGCCCCCGCGATCCGGGCCTGGTACTTGCCCTGGTGGGTGAGGAGCGCCCGGTGGTTCACGTCGCCGACGGCGTACAGCCAGTCGATCCCGGGGACCCGGCAGCTGTCGTCCACCGCGATCCACCCGCCGGCCGCCAGGCCGACGGTGTCCAGCCCGATGTCCTCGGTGCGCGGCGCCCGGCCGGTCGCCATCAGCAGCTCGTCGGCCTCCAGCGTCTCGCCGCCTTCGAGCACCACCGTGACGGGCCCGGTCGCGCCGTCCCGTACGACGGACTCGACGGCCACCCCGGTACGGACCACCGCGCCGGCCTCGCGCAAGGCCTCCGCCACCAGCTCCCCGGCGAAGGGCTCCATGCGCGGCAGCAGCCCGGAGCCGCGGACCAGCACGGTCACCTCGGATCCGAGCGCCTGCCACGCGGTGGCCATCTCGGAGGCCACGACCGACCCGCCGACGATCAGCAGGCGGCCCGGAACCTCCCGCGCGGAGGTCGCCTCGCGGCTGGTCCACGGGCGGGCATCCGCGAGACCGGGCAGGTCGGGGATCACGGCCCGGGTGCCGGTCGCGACGACGACGGCATGCCGGGCGGAGAGCACGTGGTGCTCCCCTTCGGGGCTGGTCACGGCGACCTTCCGGACTCCGTAGAGCCGGCCGTGACCCCGGTACACATCGGCGCCGATCGACTCCAGCCAGTCGATCTGGCCGTCGTCCTTCCAGTTTCCGGTCCAGTAGTCCCGGTGCGCGAACACCGCCTGCGCGTCCAGCGGGCCGCCCACGGCCGCCGCGAGACCGGGCACCCGGCGCGCGTCGGCGCGCGCCAGCACGGGCCGCAGCAGGGCCTTGCTGGGCACGCACGCCCAGTACGAGCACTCGCCGCCCACCAGCTCGCTCTCGACCAGGGCCGTACGGAGCCCTGCGGCGCGGGTCCGGTCCACGATGTTCTCGCCGACCGGCCCGCCACCGAGCACCACTACGTCGTACTCCACCGCTTCAGTCATGCGGGCCAGTCTCACAGGGAGAGGGCCCGGCACGCACTCAGGCGTCCGGCGTGCCGGACTCCCCGGCTCCGGCGCCCTCCGCCGCCCCGCCCGCGGCACCGTTCTTCTCCGCGGCGATCTTCGCGCGCACCTCGTCCATGTCCAGGGCACGGGCCTGCGCGATGAGGTCCGTCAGCGCGACCTCCGGCAGGGCGCCGGGCTGGGCGAAGATCGCCACCTGGTCCCGGACGATCATGAGCGTCGGGATCGAGCTGATCTCGAAGGCGCCGGCCAGCTCCTGCTGCGCCTCGGTGTCCACCTTGGCGAAGACCAGGTCGGGATTGGCCTCGGCGGCCTTCTCGTAGACCGGGGCGAACTGCAGGCAGGGGCGGCACCAGCCCGCCCAGAAGTCGATCAGGACGAACGGGTTCTCGCTCACCGTCTGATCGAAGTTCTCCTTGGTGAGTTCGACAGTAGCCACGGTTCTCCAGCCCTCCTGATTGCCCTATCGCTTTCTCTCACTGAACGAACGGCCCGCGCGAAGCATTCCTGTCCGGCCCGACGATCTCCACCGCCTCGCCGCGCACCGTGGACCTCGCGACCGGCAGCCACCGCCGGCGGAGCGGTCGCCGTCCCGGTCAGCGCTCCAGAACGAGGGCGATGCCCTGGCCCACACCGATGCAGAGCGCGGCCACACCGGTACCCGAGCCCGCCGCCGCGAGCTGGTGGGCCACCGAACCCGCCAGCCGGGCGCCCGAGGCGCCGAGCGGGTGGCCGAGGGCGATGGCCCCGCCGCGCGGGTTGACCAGCGCCGGGTCCAGGCCCGGCCACATGGCGAGGCAGCCCAACGCCTGCGCCGCGAACGCCTCGTTGAGTTCGAACGTGGTCAGATCCCCGAAACCGCGACCCGCCTTGGCGAGCGCCCGCTCGACGGCCTCCACCGGTCCCAGGCCGAAGAGCTGGGGCTCGATCCCGGTCACCGCGGACGTACTGATCCGGGCCAGCGGCTCCCGTCCGGTGGCGGCGAGACCCTCCTCGTCGGTCAACAGCAGCGCGGCGGCCCCGTCGTTGAGCGGTGACGCGTTGGCCGCGGTCACCGTCCCCGTGCCGTCGCTCCGGAAGGCCGGCTTCAGCCGCGCCAGCGCCTCGGCCGTGGAGCCTTCCCGGATGCACTCGTCGCGCGCGAGCTCCACGCCCGCGTACGGGACGACCTCGGCGTCGTACTGCCCCGCCGCCCAGGCGGCCGCCGCCTTGCGGTGGCTCTCCAGCGCGAAGGCGTCCTGCGCCTCGCGGGTGATCCCGTGCTTGTCGGCGACGAGCTCGGCGCCCTCGCCGAGGGAACCGGTCCACTCGGCCGGCATCCGCGGGTTGGTCATCCGCCAGCCGAGGGTGGTGGACCACATCTGCTGGTGCCCGGCGGGGAAGGCCCGCTCCGGCTTCTGCACCACCCACGGGGCGCGGGACATCGACTCGACGCCGCCCGCGATGGCGACGGAGGCGTCACCCAGCGCGATGGCGCGGGCCGCCTGGACGACGGCTTCGAGACCGGAGCCGCAGAGCCGGTTGACGGTCACCCCGGGCACGGTCACGGGCAGCCCGGCGAGCAGCACCGCCATGCGCGCCACGTCGCGGTTGTCCTCGCCCGCGCCGTTGGCGTCGCCGAAGACGACGTCGTCGATGCGGGCCGGATCGAGTGCGGGCGTACGGTCCACGAGGGCGCGCACCACGTGGGCGGCGAGGTCGTCGGGGCGGATCCCGGCGAGGGCGCCGCCGAACTTGCCGATCGGGGTGCGGACGGCGTCGACGACGTAGACGTCGCGGACGGTACGGATGCTCATGGAGTCCCTCCTGGGCGGCCGGGTGGCGGCGCCCTCGTCCGCGCCGCGGTTCGGCACGGCGCGCGCTCCGCCCGCGCCCTGTGGGGCGCGCCCGAAGTCTCCGTCCGCCGCTCCCCACGTGTCAACGCCTCCCCGCCTGCGGCTATGCCCCGGCGCGGGGCCCGCGCCCGTCCTCGGCGGTCCGGGGCGCCGCGCGTGGCCCCTGCTCCGCGCGAGCCGCCGGTGGGGGCGAGGCGGCGGACACGGCCCGGCGCCACGGGGGCGAGCCGCGGGCGCGGGCGGGGTCTCCCGGTCTCCCGGCGGCGCCCATGGCGTCACGTGGAGTCGCGGGCGCGGGCGTCACGTGGAGTCGCGGGCCACCGCCACCGCCGCCATCAGGTCGTGCCTGCGCACGACCTCCGACGGTTCCCGGACCGCCCGGTCCACCAGCCCCGCCAGCCGCTCGCCCGTCGGCATCTCGATCCGGACCGTGCTGAGCCTCGGCCGCAGCAGCCTGCCGATCAGCAGGTCGTCGGCCCCGATGACCGCCACGTCCTGCGGCACCCGCAGCCCCGCGTCCTGGAACGCACGCATCAGCAGCATCGCGTACTCGTCGTTGTACGCGAACACCGCCTCCAGCCCGAGCCCGGCCCAACGGCCCGCCAGCGCCGCCGCCGACTCCTCCGCGTAGGCCATCGCGAGGGGCACGACCTCGGCGCCCTCCACCGACCGCGCCACGGACCGCGCGCCCTCCAGCCGGGGTGTGGAGAACAGCTCCAGGCCCTCCTCCTCCGGGACGATCACGCCGATCCGGCGCCGGCCCCGGTCCATCAGGTGCGCCGCCGCCCGCGCGCCGACCTCCGCCTGGTCCATGACCAGCGCGTGCGCCCCCGGGACGCTGTCCGGGCCCAGCGTTATCACCGCGCGCGCTCCCGCCCGCTTGAGCGTGGCGACGTTGTGCGCCGACAGCGTGATCTCGCCGAGGGAGATCACCGCCACCGGCCGCAGCTCCGCCCAGGCCCGCGCCGCCTCGTCCCCGCTCAGGCCGAGGCTGCCGTACTGCACCACCGTGTAGTCCAGGCGGCGCAGCGCCCACTGCAACTCGTTGAGGAAGGTGCTGTAGAGCGGGCCGACCGGCACGTGGGAGGTGGGCAGCAGGACGATGCGCGTGTGCCCGGCGCGCAGGCTGCGAGCGGCCGCGTGGGGTACGTAGCCCAGTTCCTCGGCGGCCTCGCGCACCTTGCGGCGGGTCGGCTCGCTGATGCGTACGGCTTCCGCGTTGTTCAGGACGTAGGAGACGGTCGCGCGCGACACCCCGGCGAGGCGGGCCACGTCGGCGCTGGTCGGTACGGCCGGAGAGGGCACGGTTGGAGCCGGTTCGGCGGCGGGCTCCCGGGCCGGTGACGGGGGCGATGACGGCGACGAGGACGAGGACGGCTTCGGTGACTTCGGCGGTTTCGGTGACTGAGACATTGCCGTCGCATCTTTCCAGACCGGTTGCGCCCGGGGTCTAGCGGATGGCCAGAAACGAGTGCTACACAGTGGTTACACGCATCACTGACACGTGTAACCCGGTCGTCGTCCCGGCTCCACAAGGGTGTCTCCCCGGCTGTTCCCCCACGTGGCGAGGTCGTGTCCCGTCGTGCCGCCGCCCTGCCGCGTTCCGTCGCACCCCCGCCGTCGTGACGGGGCGGCGCGCACTCCTTCCCGAACCGCCTCCCGCGCTCACCCCGCACCCTCCCCCATCCCCCGGAAACCGCCCAGGAGGGCACCGTGGCCCTTACCTCCTCCGGCACCGGCACCGCCGGCGCCACCCCCGACGCCTCCGCGAAGCCCGCCCCCGGACGCGGACTGCTCCCCTTGCTGCTGGTCGGCAACAGCGCGATGTACGCCCTGTACATCGGCGTCGCCGGCGTTCTGCTCGCGCTCCAGGTGGAAGCCGTCGACCCGGCCCACAAGGTCGCCAACTTCGGCCTGATCGCGGGGGTCTCGGCGATCTTCGCTACGGTCTTCAACCCGGTCGCGGGCGCCCTGTCCGACCGCAGCGGACGCCGCAACCCCTGGATCCTGGGCGGTGGACTCGCCGCGGTACCGGCGATGTTCCTGCTCGGCGCCGCGGACACGATCCTGCTGATCACCATCGCCTGGTGCCTCGGCCAGGCCGTGATGAACGTCTACCAGGCCGCCCTCACCTCCGTGGTCCCCGACCGGGTCCCGATGAGCGCCCGCGGCAAGGCCTCCGCGGCCGTCGGCCTCGGCCTGCCGTTCGGCTCCACCCTCGGCGCCCTGACCGGCGCGGCCTTCTCCGACGACTTCCGCACCGGCTACCTCGTCTTCGGCGCGCTCCTCGCCGGCGCCGCGGTCCTGTTCACCGCCTGCACCCGTGAGGAGCGGCTGCCCGCGCGGGCCCCGATGCCGGTCAAGGCACAGCTCGCGGCCTTCACGAGCGCGCTCAAGGACCACGACTTCCGCTGGGCGTTCATCGGCCGGGCCCTGCTCGTCCTCGGCTACTTCGCCGTGAGCGGCTACCAGTTGTACATCCTCCAGGACCACACCGTCCTGCCCGCCGGCATGAAGCCGGAGTCGGCCGTGGCCGTCATGATGCCGCTGACCAGCGTGGCGATGGTCGTCTCCACCGTCCTCGGAGGCTGGCTCTCGGACAAGTACGACCGCCGCAAGCTCTTCGTCGGCGCCTCCGCCCTGCTGTCCGCCGTCGCGCTCGTGATCCCGGCCCTGTCGGCCAGCTGGACGGCCATGCTGGCCTTCTCCGTGATCAACGGCCTCGCGTTCGGCTGCTACATGGCCGTGGACACCGCCCTGGTGACGATGGTGCTCCCGAAAGCCGAGGACGCGGCGCGCGACATGGGCGTGCTGAACATCGCCAACGCCGGCCCCCAGATCATCGCCCCGTTCATCGCCTCGGTGATCGTCTCCCTGAGCGGCGGATACACGGCCCTGTTCGTCCTCGCCGCCGTACTGGCGGTCGCGGGCGCCCTGGCGGTCAAGCCGATCCGCGGTGTCCGCTGACCGGCCGACGGCCCGACGGCCCGACGGCCACCTCACCACGGACGGCCACCTCCCCACGACGAAAGGCACCACCGTGCAGCTCCACACCCACACCTGGGGCGAAGGCGACCGCATCGCCCTCCTGATCCACGGGATCATGGCCGACCACCGGACGTGGCGCCGGGTCGGACCGGCCCTCGCCGACCGCGGGTACCGCGCCATCGCCGTCGACCTGCGCGGCCACGGCGCGAGCGACCGGGGCGAGTACGGCCCGGCGGTCTTCGCCGACGACCTGGTGGAGTCCCTCCCGGCCGGCGCGGAGCTCGCCATCGGCCACTCCCTCGGCGGCCTCGCCCTCTCGCTCGCCGTCGGACGCCTGAGGCCGGAGCGTGCCGTGTTCTCCGACCCCGCGTGGCATCTGGACACCCCCGGACCGGGCTTCGGCCCCGAGATGTTCGCACGGTTCAAGACCGCGCCCAAGGAGCGGATCCGGGCGATGAACCCGCGCTGGGAGGAGGCGGACGTGGACGTCGAGCTGGAGACGCTGGCGGTCTGGGACGAGGCGACCGCGCTCAGCCTGGGCCCCTTGGCGGGCGCCGACCTGCTGCCGGCCGCGCCGGTGGTTCCCTCGCTCGTGCAACTGGCCGGCCCGAGCTTCCTGATCTCGCGGGAGCGCGCGGCGGTCCTCGCCGAACGCGGCTTCGAGGTCCGCTCGGTGGCGGGCGCCGGACACACCATCCACCGGGACGACTTCGACGGGTTCATGGCGTCCCTCGAGGGCTGGGTCTGACCGCCCGCCCGCCCGGAGCCCCGGCCACCCCGCCCGCGCGTACGTCCGCCACCGCCCGGCCCCACCCAGTAACCTCACCCGGATGACGGCAATCTCCCACCACAGCGGCAACGGCAACGGTCACGTCGAGCAGCCCGGACGGGACGGGGTCACCGCGACCGCCGAGGCCGATCCGCGTGCCATCGGGCCGGTGCAGACCTCGTACGCGCCCGATCGGGACGGGGATCCGGACCCCGGCGAGATCGTCTGGACCTGGGTCCCGTTCGAGGAGAACGACGGGCGCGGCAAGGACCGTCCGGTGCTGGTCGTGGCGCGCGAAGGCAGCGGCACGCTCCTGGCCGTGCAGTTGTCCAGCAAGCGGCACGACCATGACGGGGAGTGGGTGCCCATCGGTACCGGGCCCTGGGACGGTGCGGGCCGGGAGTCCTGGGTCGACGTGGACCGGGTGCTGCGCGTGCACGAGGACGGCATGCGGCGGGAGGCCTGCGCGCTGGACCGCGGACGCTTCCAGCTGGTGGTCGACCGGCTGCGCGAGCGGTACGGCTGGCGCTAGGCCGTCTCCGGAGAGGTTCAGCGGTCACGGCACGAGCCGGCCGGGCCGGGGCGTGGCCGACTGGTGCCGAGCCGTCACATGAGCCCCGTCAGCACCCCCGCGAACGCCTCGCGCGTCTCCGGATTGCGGTCCAGCACCCCGAACACGACCCGCTCGAACACTCCGGCGAACCGTCCTGCCAGCAGGCCCCGGAAGGCCTCCGCCACCTGAGACGCGTCGTTCTGGAAGACACCGCACCCCCACGCCCCCAGCACCAGGTCCCGGTAGCCGTGCAGAGCCGCCACCTCGAGCACCAGCTCCGCCCGGCGCGCGAGCGCGGCGGGAATCCCGGGCACGCGCTCCGGCTCCTGGCGGCGGATCGTGCCCGCGTTCGGGGCCGGTGAGGTGAGGAAACCGGCCCGGAAGGGGGTCTCCATGAGCTCGCCGCGGTCATCGCGGAAAACGGGGACCCCGGGTGAGTGAATCACCCGGTCGGTGTAGAAGGTGCTGACCTCGGCGCGGTGGACCTCGTAGTACTCCGGGGCCTCCAGGAGGGTCTCGTACAAGGCCGAGGCGCGGCAGAGGGCCTCCTCCTGCGCCTTGGCCCCGCGGACGTACCCGCCCCCGGGATTGCGGGCCGAAGCGAAGTTCAGGACGGCCACCGCGGCCGTCCCGGGGTGGGCCGCCGCGAGCCTGCGGGCCGCGACGGTGCTGCTCTCGCCGGTGACCTCCACGACGGTCCGGCCGACCCCCACTCGGACCGGTTCGCCTGGAATGACCGAATCCGGTCCATATATTCTGGTTCCTGCCTTGGCCTCCGCCACGGCGGCGGCCAGCGCCACCTGCCGCCCCGACGGCGCCCGGTACCCGCCGGCCGCCACGATCTCCGCGTTCTCTCGCGCGATCTCGCGCAACCTGCTGCTCATGCTGTGATATTCGGCGCTCCACACGGGCCGAAGCAAGGGATTTGCTCCCCTAGGGACGGGTAGGCACGGGTGATGGCAAAGCCGCAGACGCGAGACGAGGGCCCCGTCATGCCCCATGATCCACCCCGCCTGACCGAAGCCAGCGCCGAGGAGCTGATCCACGGCATCTGTTTCAAGACCGGCCCGCCCCGCCTGCTCGGGGCCGAGCTCGAATGGCTGGTGTTCGACGCGGAACGCCCCGGCGGCCCCGTGTCCCACGACCGGCTGGCGGCCGCGCACGACGCGGCCCGTGCACTGCCCCTGGGCTCCGCCGTCACCGTCGAGCCCGGCGGCCAGCTGGAGCTGAGCTCGGCCCCCGCCGCCTCCCTCACCGGGTGCGTGGACGGCCTCCAGGCCGATCTGGCGGCCGTACGGGGCGCCCTGCGCACGCGGGGACTGGTGCTGCGCGGCCTGGGCCAGGATCCGCGCCTGCCGTACCGCCGGATGCTGGCCAGCGCCCGCTACCAGGCCATGGAGACCTACTTCGACCGCACCGGCCCGGCCGGCCGCGCCATGATGTGCGCCTCCGCGTCCGTGCAGGTGTGCGTGGACGCCGGCCACGAGGAGCCCGGCCCCCTCGGGTACGGCCGCCGCTGGCGCCTCGCCCATCTGCTGGGAGCCGTACTGGTCGCCGCCTTCGCCAACTCCCCCGCGCACGAGGGCCCGTACGCCGGCTGGCGCTGCGCCCGCCAGGGCGTCTGGAACGACCTCGACACCCGGCGCACCCTCGCACCGCCGCTGGACGCGGAGCCGCGCGGGGCGTGGACCCGCCAGGCGCTGGACACCGAGGTGCTCTGCGTGCGCGCGGACGGGGAGGAGGAGCCCTGGGCGGTGCCGCGCGGGCTGACCTTCCGCGACTGGGTGCGGTCCGGCGGCCCGCGTCCGCCCACCGCGGACGACCTGGACTACCACCTGACCACGATCTTCCCGCCGGTCCGGCCCCGCGGACATCTGGAGCTGCGCATGATCGACGCGCAGCCCGGTGACGACGGCTGGCTGGTTCCGGTCGCCGTCGTGCACGCGCTGTTCGACGACCCGGAGGCGGCCGAGACCGCGTACCGGGTGGCCAAGGGGCTCGCCGATTCCTACGGCGCGGGTCCCGCGCCCCGCAATCCGCTGTGGCGGACCGCCGCACGGCACGGGCTGTCCGATCCCGAGCTGAGGGCCGCCGCCCGGGCCTGCTTCCGGGCCGCGAACGAGGCGCTGCCCCGCATGGGCGCGGGCGCCCGTGTCCGGGACACGGTGGCCGAGTTCACCGAACGCTACGTATCGCGCGGCCGCTGCCCCGCCGATGACCGGCTCGCACAGGAGCCGGGCCCGCAGTCGCAGCCGACCGGCGAGGAGGCCCGTTCATGACCACCGGACCGGAACCGCTGCGCGAGCGGGCCGCCGCCGCGCTGACCGCCGCGCGGCTGCGCACGGCCGGCCTCACCGACGCCGTCACCGACGGGGAGCTGACCGCCCAGCACTCCCCCCTCATGTCCCCGCTGGTGTGGGACCTCGCCCACATCGGGAACATGGAGGAGCTCTGGCTGCTGCGCAACGTGGCCGGGCGCGAGTCCATGCACCCCGAGATAGACCCGCTCTACGACGCTTTCGAGCATCCCCGGTCGGAGCGCCCCTCGTTGCCGCTGCTGGCCCCGGACGAGGCCCGCCGCTACGCGGCCGAGGTGCGCGGGCGGGTCTTCGACCTCCTGGAGCGCACACCGCTGGAGGGCACCGCCCTCCTGGACGGAGGCTATGTCTTCGGGATGATCGCCCAGCACGAACAGCAGCACGACGAAACGATGCTGATCACCCACCAGCTGCGCCGGGGAGCGCCGGTCCTGGCGGCCCCCGAGCCGGACCCGCCCCAGGGACCACCGCCCTCCGCGGCCGAAGTCCTGGTACCCGGCGGCCCGTTCACGATGGGGACCTCCGCCGAGCCGTGGTCGCTGGACAACGAGCGCCCGGCACACGTCCGCGAGGTCGAGGCGTTCTGGATCGACACGGTGCCGGTGACCAACGCCGCGTACCAGGTGTTCATGGCGGACGGCGGCTACCGCGAGGAGCGGTGGTGGGCGGCGGAGGGCTGGGAGCAGATCCGCGGGCACGGCATCGAGGCCCCGCTCTTCTGGCACCGCGAGGGCGATACGTGGCTGCGCCGCCGCTTCGGGGTCACCGAGCCGGTGCCCGGGGACGAGCCGGTGCTGCACGTCAGCTGGTACGAGGCCGACGCGTACGCCCGCTGGGCCGGGCGCAGGCTGCCCACCGAGGCGGAATGGGAGAAGGCCGCGCGCCACGATCCGGCGACCGGCCGCTCCACGCGCTATCCGTGGGGCGACGCGGACCCCACCCCGGCCCACGCCAACCTGGGCCAGCGCCACCTGCGGCCGGCCCGCGCGGGCGCGTACCCGGCGGGGGCCTCTCCCCTGGGAGTGCGCCAGCTCATCGGCGACGTGTGGGAGTGGACCTCCTCCGACTTCCTGCCCTATCCCGGCTTCCGCGCGTTCCCGTACCGGGAGTACTCGGAGGTGTTCTTCGGCCCGGAGCACAAGGTGCTGCGGGGCGGCTCCTTCGCCGTGGACCAGGTGGCCTGCCGGGGCACCTTCCGCAACTGGGACCTGCCGGTGCGCCGGCAGATCTTCTCCGGGTTCCGGACCGCGCGGAGCGCACAGGCCCCGGGAAGAGCGTCGAGCGGCGCCGGCACCCGGGCAGCGGGCGGTGCCTGATGTGCCGTCATCTCGCCTATCTGGGGCCGGTCATCACCCTCGGACGGCTACTGAGCGATCCGGAGCACTCGCTCGTGCGCCAGTCCTGGGAACCCCGTCGCCAGCGCCACGGCACGATCAACGCCGACGGCTTCGGCATCGGCTGGTACGCGCAGGGCGATCCGGTCCCCGCCCGCTACCGGCGGGCCGGACCCGTCTGGGGCGACCTGACCTTCGCCGACCTCGCGCGCGTGGTCCGCAGCGGGGCCGTCCTGGCCGCCGTCCGCGACGCCACGCGCGCCGGGGCGGACGGAGAAGCGGCGGCCGCGCCGTTCGCCGAGGGGCGCTGGCTGTTCAGCCACAACGGGGTGATCCGGGACTGGCCCGACGCCGCCGCTCCGCTCGCGGCCGCGCTGCCGCCCCGGGAACTGCTCTCGCTGGCCGCCACGACGGACTCGGCGCTGCTCTGGGCGCTGGTCCTGCACCGGCTGCGCGAGGGGGACGGTCTCGGTGCGGCGCTCGCCGCGCCGGTCCGCGAACTGGCCGCGGCCGCGCCCGGCTCCCGGCTGAACCTCTTGCTGACCGACGGCCGGACGATCGCGGCCACGGCCTGGGGGGATTCCCTCTGGTACCTGGCCGACCCGGAAGCCCGGCGCACCGTGGTGGCGTCGGAGCCCTACGACGACGACCAGCGCTGGTGCGAAGTACCCGACCGGACCCTGCTGACCGCCACCCGCACGCGGGTCGATCTCGTCTCCTTGAAGGAGACCCCCGCCGGCGCCCCTCACCAAGGAGACGAAGGCCCGTGAACGACTTCCGAGTGACCCGCACGCTCGACGAGCACGCCGCCGAGGCGGCGCTGCGCACGGACGTGCTGCACGGGCTGACCCGGACCCCGAAGTCGCTGCCGCCCAAGTGGCTCTACGACGCGCGGGGCAGCGAACTCTTCGAGGAGATCACCCGGCTGCCCGAGTACTACCCGACGCGCGCCGAGCGGGAGATCCTGCTGGAACGGGCGCAGGAGATCGCCTCGGTGAGCGGGGCCCGCACCTTGGTGGAGCTGGGTTCCGGCTCCTCGGAGAAGACCCGGCACCTGATCGAGGCGATGCCCGCGCTGGACACGTACGTACCGGTGGACGTGAGCGAGAGCGCGCTGACCGGTGCGGCCGAGGCGCTGCTCGCGGAACATCCGGGGCTACGGGTGCACGCGCTCCTGGCCGATTTCACGCGGCCGATGCAGTTGCCCGAGACGCCCGGACCGCGGCTCGTGGTGTTCCTGGGCGGCACCATCGGCAACCTGCTGCCGCGGGAGCGCGCCGTGTTCCTCGCGGACGTGCGCGCGATGCTGTCGCCGGGGGACGCGCTGCTCATGGGGACGGACCTGGTGAAGGACGAGGCCGTGCTGGTGTCGGCGTACGACGACGCGCAAGGGGTGACGGCGGAGTTCAACAAGAACGTACTGAACGTCATCGACCGGGAGTTGGGGGCGGATTTCCACACCGCCGAGTTCGCTCACGTGGCGGTGTGGAACCGGGAGCACGAGTGGATCGAGATGCGGCTGCGGGCCCGGGAGCAGGCGGTGGTGAAGGTCAGGGCGCTGGATCTGGAGGTGCGGTTCGAGGCGGGTGAGGAGATCTTGACGGAGATCTCGGCGAAGTTCCGTCAGGAGGGAGTCCGCAAGGAACTTGCCGCGGCCGGGCTCGACTTGACCCATTGGTGGACGGACGCCGCAGGCCGCTTCGCCCTGTCCCTGTCGGTGGCCGACGGCATCGGCGCGGACGGCTGGGCGGGTACGCCGGGGAGCACCGGCCGCGCCGAGGGCTCCGGCGCACCGCACACCGCGGCCTGAGCCGCTGCCGCGAGGTCCCGCCGGTGCGCGTACCGGCCCGGCGGGATCCGCGGCAGCAGCCACACCTCGGCCCGTACGCCGCGGGCCCGCGCGATCCGCCACAGCGAGGCGGCCAGCGAGTCGTCTCCGACGAAGGCGGGGGCCCCGGCCGGCCCGCCGGCGCCCTCCCCAGCCGCTCCGCCGCCGTCGAGCAGGTAGGAGATCCGTACGGGCTGGACGGGCACCCGCGCGTCCAGCGCGGCCTGGAACGCGGCGCGCCGGAAGGGCCCTTGGGCGCGCCCGCACCAGGTGGAGCCCTCGGGGTAGACGGTGACGCGGTCACCCGCGAGCAGGGCGTGCGCGAGGGCCCCGACCGTGGCGGGCAGGGCGCGGATCCGGTCGCGCTCGATGAACAGGGTTCCGGCCTGCCGCGAGAGCGGCCCGAGCACGGGCCAGGTCCGGATGTCGCTCTTGGCCAGCATCCGGGAGGGCATGACGGCGGCGACGAGGGGGATGTCGAGCCAGGAGATGTGGTTGGCGACGATCAGGCGGCCGCCCTCCGGGCCGGGGGTTCCGTGGACGGTGATCCGCAGTCCGAAGGCGCCCAGCAGCGCGGTCGCCCAGGCCCGGACGGCCCTGTGCCGGGGCCGCTGCGGCAGCAGGCGCAGCGGCGGGGCGCCCAGGATCCCGAGCAGGATCAGGGCGAGGGCGGCGGCGAGCCGCAGGACGGCGCGCGGCACGCTCGCCGTGGGGCCCTCGTGGTCGGCGCAGACCGCGGGGGTGCAGGGAGAGGTCGGGAGCCAGGCGTTCATGCGACCGGGGCGAGCGAGAGGAAGTGCTTGAGGTAGCGGGGGTTGGTGCGGCGCAGGGAGAGCAGGACGTACAGGTCGGCGCAGCCGAACTCGGCGTCGAAGGCCGGCTCGCCGCAGACCCAGGCGCCGAGGCGGAGGTAGCCGCGCAGCAGCGGGGGCAGTTCCATGCGGCCGGGGAAGGCGATGCCCTCGGGGTTCCAGGGGCGGTGCGGGGTGACCCGGTACTCGGCGGGTGCGAGGCTGCGGGTGAGGACGTTCTCGCGGGTGGCCGCGGCGAGGACCCCGCCGTCGGAGAGCGGTATCGAGCAGCAGCCGGCCAGCCAGTTGTGCCCTGAGCGGTCCATGTAGCGGGCGAGGCCGGCCCAGATGAGGGCGATGACGGCGCCGTTGCGGTGGTCGGGGTGGACGCAGGAGCGGCCGACCTCCACCAGGTCGGGCCGGACGGGTGCGAGGGCGGAGAGGTCGAACTCGCCCTCTGAGTAGAGGCGTCCGGCGATGGCGGCGCGCTCCGGGGGCAGCAGTCGGTAGGTGCCGACGACCTGCCCGGTCTCCTCGTCGACGACGACGAGGTGGTCGCAGTACGCGTCGAAGGCGTCGGAGTCGAGGCCCGGCTCGGGGCCGTCGAGGCGGGCGCCGAGCTCGCCGGCGAAGACCTGGTGGCGCAGCCGCTGTGCGGCGCGCACCTCGTCCTCGTCGCGGGCGAGGCGGACGGCGTAGCGGGGCGCGGCCGGGGCCTCGGTGAGGGGAAGGACGGACGGGGACAGGGGGGCGATGGTCATGGCGGCTCCTGATCCGGGCACGGAGAGCCAGGCCGGCAGGTATGGCCTGTGCTTCTCTACTTCTTCCGTGCAAGGCTGGATTCGACATGACCGGGTCACGGCCCGCGGATGTGCGAACGCTGAACTCGGCGGGCCGTCGGCGTTCCGGGCGCACCCGGGGGCCGCGGCCAGCGGTCAGGGGTCAGCGGTCAGGGGTCCGCGGCCAGCGGTCAGCGGTCCGAGCTGAGGACCTTGCTGATGGTGTCGGAGGCCGTCTTGGCGGCCTCCCGGGGGTCCTGGCCGGTGAGGACCGCCGTCATGAACGGCTTGATCGGGTTCTTGGCCTCGACCTCGGCCCAGCGGGCGGACTTCGGGGTGGCGCGGCCCTGGGCCGCACCGGCGGCCATCGCGGTGGCGCCCTCGTTGCCCTCGACGACGTGCGCGAGGGTGGTCTTGTTCGGCACGTAGCTCATCGTGCGGGCCAGCTCGGTCTGCCACTTCTCGCTGACCAGGGCCGTGATCACGCGGACGGCGTTGCCGCGCTGCCGCGTCTTCGCCGGGATGATCAGGTCCGATCCGCCGGTGAAGACCGCACCCGGCTTGTCCACGGCCTTGCCGGGGATGGGGAAGAAGCCGAGCTTGCCCTTGAGCGCCGGGTTGGCCGCCTCGATGGCGGCCGCCTGGCCGGGCGGGGCGATGATCTGCGCGACCCCGCCCCGGGCGAAGACCTCGGACTGCGGGGGCGTCTCCTCGTCGGCGTCCTTGGGGCCGTCGCCGAGACCCTGGAGCTGCTTGTAGAACTCCATGCCGGCCAGCGCCTTCTCGTCGTCGAGGGTGCCGAGCCACTGGCCGCTCGTCTCGAGGGCGAGCTCGCCGCCCTCGTCCCAGACGAAGCCGGAGAGCACGTACCAGTTCTGACCTGCGAGGTAGATGCCCTGCTGGCTGCCCTTGTCGAGCTTCTGGGTCGCCTGGATCCACTCCTGGCGCGTTCTGATCGGGGCCTTGATCCCGGCGTTCGCGAAGAGGTCCTTGTTGTAGATCACCACGCGGTTGGCTGCGTACCAAGGGACGCCGAACTGGGCGCCGTTGACGCTGCCGGGGTCCGCGAGCCCCTTCAGCCAGTCCTTGCCGTCCCACTCCCGCAGCGCCTCCAGGGTGAGTTCGGAGACGCCTCCGCCCTCCACGTACTGGGCGACCTGGGTGTTGCCGACCTCGATGACGTCGGCCCCCTCCTCGCCCTTGCCGGCCAGCACGGCGTTGATCTTGTCCCCGATGCCCGTCCATTCCTGGATCCTGACGTCGAGGTCGACGCCCGGGTTCTCCTTCTCGAAGGAGCTGGTGAACCGGGCGATGAAATCCTCCGACGCGCTCCCCTTCATCAGCCAGAGCGTCACCTTCGGCGGACCTCCCGCCGGTCCGGCCAGACCGCACCCGGTGAGGGCGGTCGCGGCCGCGAGAGCGGCGGACACGGCAAGGAAGCGCATCTTCACGAAAAGTCACCTTCTGGGGACGGATCTCGGATGGCTTGAAATTGGCATGGACCAATGAGCGGGTCAAGGGGGTTCGGCTCGGGAGTGTTCGCGCAAAGTTCGCGGACCCGGACTTAGTGGGGCACCGTAGAACAAGGCAACAGCCACCCAGTGTCGGGAGAGAGCTCCATGTCGAATCACACGTACCGGGTGACCGAGATCGTGGGCACGTCCCACGAGGGCATCGACCAAGCCATTCGCAACGGCATCGCCCGCGCGGGCGAGACCCTGCACAACCTCGACTGGCTCGAGGTGACCCAGATCAGGGGCCACCTCGAGAACGGCGAGATCGCGCACTACCAGGTCGGGCTGAAGGTCGGATTCCGGCTCGACGGCGAGGACTGAGGCTCCCGGGGTCCCGAGGACTCAGGTACGGCCCTCGCCCTCCTGCGCCTCCTTGAGCTCCGGCGCCCGCGCCGCCCAGTCCGCGAGGACCACGCGGAACCCCGCCGCGCGCACCGCCTGGCACACCAGCTCGTCGTCGTCCACGAGCATCCGCACCTCCCGGCCCCGCGCGATCCGCCGGAGGACCTCCAGCTTGGTCGTCCGGGCCGGCCGCCGGTCCTGGTCCCCGCGCATCCACAGCCGCCCCTCGGGCAGCCCGTGCCGGGCCAGCCAGTCGACGGTGTCCGCGCGGCACCGCTCGGGGCGGCCGGTCAGGTACACGACCTCGCAGTCGGCCGCGCTCTCCACCGCCAGCGTGACCCCCCGCGCGAGCGGCGGATCGGCCTGTGCCGCGCCGAAGAACCCGCTCCAGTCGCGGGGCCTGCGCTCCAGGAAGCGCTGGCGGTGGCCCGTGTCGGCCAGGGTGTTGTCGATGTCGAAGACGGCCAGGGGCTTGCAGTGCTGAGTGTCGGTCACCCCGCCAGCCTAAACAGCGGCCCCGGCGGGCCCGGGCGGGCCCGGCGCCTCGCCTCCCCCCGGGGTTCACCAGGCCGTCGGGTACCGCCCCGGACCTCGGACGCCTCTGGGCCGGCCCTCCCCGATCGCCCCCGAGGATCACGGGGGAATCCTGGGGCTCCCCGGACGTTGAGCAAGGTGTGATCCGGAGACTCTCGATACTCGACCGCTCCCGCACCCGTACCGGGCACCCCGCCCCACAGGCCCTGCGGGACACGGTGGAGCTCGCCCGCGCCGCCGAACGGCTCGGCTACCACCGGTTCTGGGTCTCCGAGCACCACAGCGTGCCCGGAGTCGCCGGCTCTGCGCCGACCGTGCTGGCCGCCGCCGTCGCCGGCGCCACCGGACGGATCCGCGTCGGGACGGGCGGCGTGATGCTGCCCAACCACCAGCCGCTGGTCGTCGCGGAGCAGTTCGGGGTCCTCGCCTCGCTCTTCCCCGGCCGGATCGACATGGGTCTCGGCCGGTCCGTCGGCTTCACGGGCGGGATCCGGCGCGCGCTGGGCCGCGACACCGGGGACGCCGACCGGTTCGAGGAGCAGCTCGCGGAGCTGCTGGGCTGGCTCGACGGCTCCCAGCGGGCGCATCCGCAGGTCCACGCCCGTCCGGCGGAAGGGCTGCGGATCCCGCCCTACGTGCTGGCCACCGGCGAGGGGGCCGGCATCGCGGCCCGCGCCGGGCTGCCGCTGGTGGTGGGTGACCTGCGGACCCGCGCGCGCGTGGTGGAGGTCATCGAGGGGTACCGCGAGGCGTTCCGGCCCTCCTCGTGGGGCGCCGAGCCGTACGTCGTGGCCTCCGGGACGGTCGCGGTGGCGGCCACCCCCGAGGCCGCCCGCCGGATCCTGGTGCCGGAGGCCTGGGCGCTGGCTCAGTCCCGCACCCGGGGCAGTTTCCCGCCGCTGCGCCCGGCCGAGGAGATCGAGGTGCTCGCCATGACCCCCAAGGAGCGGGAGCTGTTCGAGGGCGCCCTGGACGGGCACGTCCACGGCACGGCGGAGCAGGTCGCGGCGGAGCTCGCCGAGGTCGCGGAGGCGACCGGGGCGGACGAGCTTCTGGTCACCACGTCCACGTACGACCGGACGGCCCTGCTGGACTCCTTCGAAAGGCTCGCACGCCTCGCCGGCCTCACCGGCGACGCGGACCTCACGGGCCTCGTGGGGCGGCCCATGGATCCCGCCCACTAAACTAGGACGAATGCACCAGCCCGCCGCCCCGCACGCCCATGATCCCTACGTCCGCGTCCGCGGCGCCCGGGAGCACAATCTGCGCGGGGTCGACGTGGACATCCCGCGCGACGCGCTGACCGTGTTCACCGGGGTCTCCGGCTCCGGCAAGAGCTCGCTCGCCTTCGGCACGCTCTTCGCCGAGGCCCAGCGCCGGTACTTCGACTCCGTGGCCCCGTACGCGCGGCGGCTGATCCACCAGATCGGCGCGCCGAAGGTCGACTCCGTCACCGGGCTCCCGCCCGCCGTCTCACTGGAGCAGCGGCGCTCCTCCCCCGGCTCGCGCTCGTCGGTCGGGACGGTCACCACGCTCTCCAACTCCCTGCGGATGCTGTATTCACGGGCGGGCACCTACCCTCCGGGCGCCGAACGCCTCGACTCCGACGCCTTCTCCCCCAATACCGTCGCCGGAGCCTGCCCTTCCTGCCAGGGGCTCGGCCGCGTGCACCGCACCAGCGAGGAACTCCTCGTCCCCGACCCCGGCCTGTCGATCCGTCAAGGCGCCATCGCCGCCTGGCCGGGCGCCTGGCAGGGCAAGAACCTGCGGGACATCCTGGAGGCGCTCGGGCACGACGTGGACGCGCCGTGGCGGGAGCTGCCGGCCGGGGACCGCGAGTGGATCCTGTTCACCGAGGAGCAGCCCGTGGTGACCGTGCATCCGGTTCGGGAGGCCGACCGGATCCAACGGCCCTACCAGGGCACCTACATGAGCGCCCACCGGTACGTGATGCGCACGTTCTCCGACAGCAAGAGCGCCGGCCTGCGGGCCCGCGCCGAGAAGTTCCTGACCGACTCCGCGTGCCCGGTGTGCGAGGGGCGCCGGCTGCGCCCCGAGGCGCTGGCCGTCACGTTCGCGGGGCGCACGATCGCCGAACTGGCGGCACTGGCGCTGACCGAGCTGGACGGCGTACTCGCCACCGCGCACGGGAGCGGCGAAGGCGAGGCGGCCCGCGTGCTGACCGAGGACCTGCGCTCCCGGATCGGGCCGGTCACCGAGCTCGGGCTGGGCTACCTCAGCCTGGACCGGGGCGCCCCGACCCTGTCGGCGGGCGAACTGCAGCGCCTGCGGCTGGCGACGCAGCTGCGGTCGGGGCTGTTCGGCGTGGTGTACGTACTGGACGAGCCCTCGGCGGGGCTGCACCCGGCCGACACCGAGGCACTGCTCGGCGTACTGGACCGGCTGAAGGAGGCCGGGAACACGGTCTTCGTGGTGGAGCACCAGCTGGACGTGGTGCGGCACGCGGACTGGCTGGTGGACGTCGGTCCGCTGGCCGGGGAACACGGCGGGCGGGTGCTGCACAGCGGGCCACCGGAGGGGCTGGCCGCGGTGACGGACTCGGCGACGGCGCGGTACCTGTTCCGGACGGCCCCGGACGGCGAGGGGCCCGTGCACGGCCAGGGGAACCCCGGGCGGCCGGTGCGCGAGGCGACCGGGGCCGTCCGCCTCAGCGGCGTCGACCGGCACAACCTCCGTGACGTGGCGGCCGAGTTCCCGCTCGGGGTGTTCACCGCCGTGACCGGGGTGTCGGGTTCGGGCAAGTCCACGCTGGTCGGCCAGGCGCTCGCGCGGGAGGTCGGCGAGCGGCTGACGGAGCCGCGCTTCCCCGTACGGCGACTGGTGGAGGTGGACCAGAAGCCGATCGGGCGGACCCCGCGCTCCAACCTGGCCACCTATACGGGGCTGTTCGACGTGGTCCGCCGGCTCTTCACCGAGGCGCCGGAGTCCAGGGCGCGCGGCTGGAAGGCGGGACGGTTCTCCTTCAACGTGCCGGGCGGCCGGTGCGAGTCCTGCCAGGGCGAGGGTTTCGTGTCGGTGGAGCTGTTGTTCCTGCCCAGCACGTACGCACCGTGCCCCGAGTGCGCCGGCGCGCGGTACAACTCCGAGACCCTGGAGGTCCGTTACTCGGGGCTGAACATCGCCGAGGTGCTCTCCCTGACCGTGGAGGCGGCGGCCTCCTTCTTCGCCGGGGTCCCGGCGGCGGCGCGGAGCCTCGGGGCGCTGTCGGACATCGGCCTGGGCTACCTGCGGCTGGGGCAGCCCGCCACGGAGCTGTCGGGCGGCGAAGCGCAGCGGATCAAGCTGGCGACCGAGCTCCAGCGGCTGCGCCGCGACCACACCCTGTACCTGCTGGACGAGCCCACGACCGGGCTCCATCCGGCCGACGTCGAGGTGCTGCTGCGGCAGTTGCACGGGCTGGTGGACGCCGGGCATTCCGTGGTGGTCGTGGAGCACGACATGGCGGTGGTGGCCGGCGCGGACTGGGTCATCGACCTGGGGCCGGGCGGCGGCGCCGAGGGCGGCCGGGTGGTGGCCGCGGGCACGCCCGCCGAGGTGGCCCGCGCCGTGGGCAGCCGGACGGCGGCCCACCTGGCGCGGGCCCTCGCCGCGCGAGCGGTGGTTCAGGTGCCGGGCGGCTTGGCGAAGTTTCCGTAGCCCTGCCAGTCGAGTACGACGCACGGCTCCTCACCGAGCACCCAGGCGTCGTGGCCGGGGTCGATCTGGATGAAGTCTCCGGGCTGTGCCTCGACGCTCTCTCCGTCGTCCATGACGACCTTCATCCGGCCGCTGACGACGTAGCCCACGTGGGCGGCCTCGCAACTGTCGGTCCCGGCAATGGGCTTGATGTGCTCCGACCACTGCCATCCAGGCTCGAACACGGCCCGTCCCACCGGCCCTTGGTCGGTGTTGAGCAGATCGAGCCTGCCCTTGCCGTCCTCGAACCGACGTGTCTCGTCCGCGGAATCGAACCCTCTGCGCACGATTCCAGACATGAGTGTCTACCTCCCGGCACACGACTGCCCCGAGTCCACTTCTCAGCGTACGCCGGTCCGGTCTACGCGTCCCCGGGGAGCAGGTGCTGCGGGAGTTCGCGGAAGCTCCACACGCCCCGCCGGCGCGTGAACGTCCACACCAGGTCGTAGCGGTCGGGCCAGGCGGCCGGCAGTCCGAGGACTTCGTGCGCCCCGAGGGCCCGGATCAGGCGGGGCACGCCCGTGTGCTCCCAGCAGACGAGCACGGGCATCCGGGCCTCCAGGACCGCGCGGGCCAGGGCCGGCTCGGCTCCGAGTCCGAAGGAGGTGCGCACGGTGGTGTGGAGCCCGGTGGCCAGCGTCTCCACGGTCTGGCGGCACCGCGCGGGTGCCCCCGCCGTGCCGCCCGCCGCGAAGACGGCCTCCGGGCGGGGCAGACCGGCGCCGCGGGACGGCGAGAAGAGGGCGGGCAGTTCCTGGGCCCGGCGCCAGCCCCGGACGGCGAGGAAGCCGAAGTCCTCGTTGCCCTCGCCGTCCTCTCCGGTGTCTCCCCCGGCGGGTTCCTCCGCGGGCCGGATGATCATGACTAGGGCGTCCTTGGCCGCCTCCGGGCCGGGGCGCGGGCTGCGGGGCCGCTCCTCCTCGGCGCAGCCGGCCGCCGCCAGGGGGGTGAGGGCGGCGGCCAGCACGGTGCGGCGGCGCGGACCGGGACCGGCGGGGGCTTGGGGCATGGGGCCCACTGTCGCCCATGCCCGGGGGCAGGCCGGTCACGGCACGACGGGGTCCGCTCCGATCATCCGATCGGCGGACGTCCGGCGGCCGAGCACTCCAAAGCGGCCCCGGATCCACGGCCTCAGCGCGGGCCCTTGCGGACGGCCCGCAGCCACTCCCCGTTCATCGCGGTGATCGACGGCAGCGGGATCCCCTTGGGGCAGGCCGTCGCGCACTCCCCCGTCAGCGTGCAGCCGCCGAACCCCTCGGCGTCCATGGTCGCCACCATGTCCAGCACCCGGGTCTCGCGCTCGGGCGCGCCCTGCGGGAGCACGTTCAGGTGGTTGACCTTCGCGGAGGTGAACAGCATCGCGGAGCCGTTGGGGCAGGCCGCCACGCACGCCCCGCAGCCGATGCACTCGGCGTGCTCGAAGGCATGGTCGGCGTCGGGCTTGGGGACCGCGGTGGCGTGCGCCTCGGGGGCGGCGCCGGTCGGGGCGGTGATGTAGCCGCCCGCCTGGATGATCCGGTCGAAGGCGCTCCGGTCGACGACGAGGTCCTTGATCACGGGGAAGGCGGAGGCCCGCCAGGGTTCGACGTCGATGGTGTCGCCGTCGGAGAAGGAGCGCATGTGGAGCTGGCAGGTGGTGGTGCGCTCCGGGCCGTGGGCGTCGCCGTTGATGACGAGGCTGCAGGCGCCGCAGATGCCCTCGCGGCAGTCGTGGTCGAAGGCGACGGGGTCCTCACCGCGCAGGGTCAGGTCCTCGTTGAGGGTGTCGAGCATCTCCAGGAAGGACATGTCCTTCGAGATGCCGTCGACCTCGTACGAGGCCATCGTGCCGGTGGCGGTGGCGTTCTGCTGGCGCCAGACGCGCAGGGTGAGCTTCATGCGTAGCTCCGCTGGGTGGGGTGGACGTACTCGAAGACGAGGTCTTCCTTGTGCAGGACGGGGGCGTCGCCGGTTCCGGTGTACTGCCAGGCGGCCGCGTACCCGAACTCCTCGTCGCGACGGGCGGCTTCGCCGTCCGGGGTCTGGGACTCCTCGCGGAAGTGGCCGCCGCAGGACTCGGCGCGGTGGAGCGCGTCGAGGCACATCAGCTCGGCGAGCTCGAGGTAGTCGATGATGCGGTTGGCCTTCTCCAGCGACTGGTTGAACTCCTCGCCGCTGCCGGGGACCTTGATCCGCCGCCAGAACTCCTCCCGGATCTCCGGGATCCGGGAGAGCGCCTTGCGCAGCCCTTCCTCGGTCCGGGCCATTCCGCAGTACTCCCACATCAGTTCGCCGATTTCGCGGTGGAAGGAGTCGGGGGTGCGGTCCCCGTCCACGGCGAGCAGTTTGGCCAGGCTGCCGCGGGTCTCGCGGACGGCGGCCGCGACCTCGGGGTGGGTGTCGTCGACGGGGCCCCGGTGCGGGTGGCGGGCCAGGTAGTCGTTGATGGTGGAGGGGAGGACGAAGTAGCCGTCGCCGAGGCCCTGCATGAGCGCGGAGGCGCCGAGGCGGTTGGCCCCGTGGTCGGAGAAGTTGGCCTCGCCGATCGCGAAGAGGCCGGGGACGGTGGTCTGGAGGTCGTAGTCGACCCACAGTCCGCCCATCGTGTAGTGCACGGCGGGGTAGATCCGCATGGGGACCTCGTACGGATTCTCCGCGGTGATCCGCTCGTACATGTCGAAGAGGTTGCCGTACTTCTCGGCGACGCCGTCCTTGCCCAGGCGGCGGATGGCGTCGGCGAAGTCGAGGTAGACGCCCTGTCCGCCGGGGCCCACGCCGCGTCCCTCGTCGCAGACGTTCTTGGCGGCGCGGGAGGCGATGTCGCGCGGCACGAGGTTGCCGAAGGAGGGGTAGATCCGCTCCAGGTAGTAGTCGCGCTCCGCCTCGGGGATGTCGGCGGCGGGGCGCTCGTCGCCCTTGGCCTTGGGGACCCAGATGCGGCCGTCGTTGCGCAGGGACTCGCTCATCAGGGTGAGTTTGGACTGGTGGTCGCCGGTGCGCGGGATGCAGGTGGGGTGGATCTGGGTGAAGCAGGGGTTGGCGAAGTAGGCGCCGCGCCGGTGCGCCCGCCAGACGGCGGTCGCGTTGGAGTTCATGGCGTTGGTGGAGAGGTAGAAGACGTTGCCGTAGCCGCCGCTCGCCAGGACGACCGCGTCGGCGTAGTAGGTGTCGATCTTGCCGGTGACCAGGTCGCGGGCGACGATGCCGCGCGCCACTCCGTCGACGGTGATCAGGTCGAGCATCTCGGTGCGGGCGTGCATCTCGACGTTGCCGGCGGCGATCTGACGCGAGAGCGCCTGGTAGGCGCCGAGCAGCAGTTGCTGTCCGGTCTGGCCGCGGGCGTAGAAGGTGCGGGAGACCTGCACGCCGCCGAAGGAGCGGGTGTCGAGGAGTCCACCGTACTCGCGGGCGAAGGGGACGCCCTGGGCCACGCACTGGTCGATGATCTCCACGGAGATCTGCGCGAGGCGGTGGACGTTGGATTCGCGGGCGCGGAAGTCTCCGCCCTTGACGGTGTCGTAGAAGAGGCGGTGTACGGAGTCGCCGTCGTTGCGGTAGTTCTTGGCCGCGTTGATGCCGCCCTGGGCGGCGATGGAGTGGGCGCGGCGCGGTGAGTCGGAGAAGCAGAACTGGACCACGTGGTAGCCCTGTTCGGCGAGGGTCGCGCCGGCCGCGCCGCCGGCCAGGCCGGTTCCCACGACGATGACCGTGTGGCCCCGCCGGTTGGCCGGGTTGACGAGCTTGGCCTCGAAGCGGCGGCGGTCCCAGCGCTCGGCGATGGGGCCCTCGGGGGCCTTGGTGTCGGCGATCGGTTCGCCGGTGGTGTAGTCGGCGTAGGACGTGCGGGCGGCGGTGTCGGCGCTGGTGCTGGTGTCGGCGCTGGTGCTGGTGTTCTCGCTCATGGTCAGTTCACCACTCCGGTCATGACGGCGACGGGTACGGACGCGAAGCCCGCGAACAGGACGAGCGCGAGGGCGTTCGCCAGGAACCTCAGCGCGCGGTCCCGCCGGGCGCTGCCCGCGCCCAGGGTCTGGGCGGCGCTCCAGAAGCCGTGACGGACGTGCAGGCCGAGGGCGGCCATCGCCACGAGGTAGAGGGTGTTCCCGTACCAGGTGGAGAAGGTGGCGAGGACGTTCTCGTACGGGTGCCCGGCCCAGGCCCGCTCGTTGACGGTGAGCGTGGTGAGGTCGAGCAGGTGCCAGACGATGAAGAGGGCGAGGATGACGCCGCCCCAGCGCATCGTGCGGGTGGCGTAGCTCGCGCCTCGTCGCTTGTGGGCGTACTTCACCGGGCGCGCCTTGATGTCGCGGCGGCTCAGCTGGTAGGCGCACACCCCGTGTGCGACGACGGCGGCGACGAGGGCCACCCGGACGATCCACAGGGCCCACTCGTGGTGGAGGAAGGGCGAGCCGAGGGTGCGCAGCCAGTGGGCGTAGCCGTTGAACTCCTCCGCCCCGAAGAAGATCTTGAGGTTGCCGAGCATGTGCACGACGAGGTAGCCGAGCATGATCAGACCGGAGACCGCCATCACGGACTTCTTGCCGACGGTGGAGTCCCAGAGTGTGCGCGTGGTGGACGGCCGTCGACCCGTCCGCGTTGCCAGAGCCATGGCATCGACCGTAGGGACCCACGTCCCGAAAGGTCCAAGACATGGTGGAGCTCGGGTCGATAGCCAGTCCCTATGAGGGGCGTACGCTGGGACGATGCAGTTCCAGCAGCTCGTCTACTTCGTCGCCGTGGCCGAGACCCGTCACTTCACGCGGGCGGCGGAGCGCGAGCACGTGGCCCAGCCGTCCCTGTCCCAGCAGATCAAGGCGCTCGAGCGGGAGCTGGGCGCCGAGCTGTTCAGCCGGGCGCGCGGGAACATCACGCTCACCGACGCCGGCGAGACGCTGCTGCCGTTGGCCCGGCGGATCCTCGCGGACGCGGACACCGCCCGGCTGGAGGTGCAGGAGCTGGCGCAGCTGCGGCGGGGCCGGGTCCGGCTGGGGGCCACCCCGAGCGTGTGCACGGGCCTGCTGCCGGACGTGCTGCGGGCCTTCCACGCGGCCCATCCGGGGATCGAGCTGCTGATCGAGGAGAGCGGTTCGCTGGATCTCGTACGGGAGCTCGCGCGCGGCGCGCTGGACCTCGCGCTGATCGCCCTGCCGCTGCCGCCCTCGGCTCCGGCGCTGACCACGGTGGAGCTGCTGACGGAGGACCTGGTGGTGGTCTCCTCGGCATCCCTGCCGGCCCCGGCGCGGGGTGGCCCGCTGACGGTGTCCGCACTGCGCGACGAGCCGATGGTGATGTTCCGGCACGGCTACGACCTGCGCGACCTGACGGTGGCGGCCTGCCGGGCGGAGGGCTTCGAGCCGGTGTTCACGGTGGAGGGCGGCGAGATGGACGCGGTCCTGGGCTTCGTCCGCGCGGGGCTGGGCATCGCGGTGGTCCCGGCGATGGTGGTCGACCGCGCGGGCCCGGAACTGCGCGCCACGCCCCTGGCCGGTTCACCGCTGCGCCGCACGATCGCCCTGGCGCACCGTACGGACGTCGCACCCCCGCGCGCGGCGCGGGAGCTGAAGCGCATCCTGCTGGGCTGAGGGTCTCGGAGCCGGGGCGGCCCCGGTGACGGGCCTTCCGGGACCCCCGGCCCGGTCCGCCACGGCTCGTCAGGACGGGCGCACGGGAAGGGCCTTGTCGAGGCCTTCGGCCAGCATCCGGAAGGCCTGCTCGCAGTCGGCCACCGCGCCCGGGTAGGCCTCGTCCGCGCTCTGGCCGGCGTCGAGCCGCTGGAAGTTCTCCCGGCCCAGCTCGTGCCGGACGGCCACCAGGTGGGTGGCGGCCAGCCGCGCGGACAGCGCCGGAACCGCTTCCGACTCCAGCACGGCCGCGAGCAGCTCCACCTCGCGGGCGGTGTAATGCCTCATCCGCAATTCGAGGCCGGCGGTGGTGTAGAGCAGCCGCTGGAAGGCGAGCACGTCGGGGTGGTCGCACAGGCCGGTGATCGGGTCCCGCTCGTCGAGGGCCGCCAGGAAGTGCGCACGGACCGCCCCGGCCGGCCCCTGCCCGGCGGGCCGCTCGCGCACGATGCGCGCCGCCTCGTCCTGATGGTCGGCGAAGCGGTCGAGGACGAGGTCCTCCTTGCTCGGGAAGTACCGGAAGAGCGTGGGCTTCGAGACGTCCGCCGCCGCGGCCACGTCGGCGACGGACACGGCGTCGAACCCGCGCTCCAGGAACAGCTCCAGCGCCGTGGCCGCCAGCTGGCGGCGTGTACGCAGCTTCTTGCTCTCGCGCAGACCCGTCGTGTTGTCCATGTGCGGAAGCGTAGCACGAATTCATGACCAAGTTAATTTCGTGACCGGGTTGCATTTTCCGGTCGGAGGCGCTTCTCTTGAGACATCGCCGCCGACCGACGGCGAGAACCACCGCGTACCGACGAACGAGGGACTTCCGATGACTGACGTACTGATCGTGGGATCCGGCCCCACCGGACTGACGCTCGCCTGCGACCTGGCCCGCCGCGGCATCGGCGTGCGGGTCGTCGAAGGACGCGGGGCGCCCCACCGTGAATCGCGCGGCAAGGGGCTCAACCACGCCAGCCTGGAGACCTTCGAGGCGCTCGGGGCGGCCGAGCGCATGACGGCCGTCGGCCAGCGGGAGATCGTCCTGCGCAAATACTTCGACGGCGCCTACATCAGCGACACCGCCGTGGCCGACGGCCTGCTCATCGGGCAGTGGCAGGTCGAGGAGGCGCTGCGCGAGCGCCTGGCCGAGCTGGGCGTACGCGTCGAGTACGGGGCCGGGCTCGCGTCCCTCACCCAGGACGCCGGCGGGGTCGACGCGGAGCTCACGGACGGCACGCTGATCCGGGCCCGCTACCTGGCGGCGTGCGACGGCGGCCGCAGTACGATCCGCCGCATGCTCGGGATCTCCTTCGAGGGGTACACCGAGCCGGAACAGGCGATGGTGCTCGGAGACGTGCGGGCACCGGGGCTGAGCCGGGACTTCTGGCACCAGTGGTTCACCGCGGACGGCGGCGGGATGCTGTTGTGCCCGATGCCGGGGACGGACACCTTCCAGCTCCAGGCCTCACCCGAACCGGACGAGCGGGGCGAGCCCCTGCCTCCGTCGGTGGAGAGCTTCCAGCGCCTCTTCGACCGTCACGCGCGGATGCCGGGGATCCTCCTGTCGGATGCCGGCTGGCTCTCGTTCTGGCGGGTCAACGTCCGCATGGCCGACCGGATGCGCGAGGGCCGGGTCTTCCTCGCCGGGGACGCCGCGCACGTCCACCCGATAGCCGGCGGGCTCGGGATGAACACCGGCGTCCAGGACGCGTCCGCCCTGGCCCGGACCCTGGCCGCCGCCCTCACGGGACCCGCCGGGGACGAGGTCCTCGACGCCTACGAGGCCGAGCGGCTGCCGGTCGCCGCCGCGGTGCTGGCGGACACCGCGCAGCGGTACGAGAACGTCAGGACGGCCGTGCGCACGCCCGGCCGTGGGACGGAGGCGGGCCGCAGGTGACGGGCCCCGGCGGTCAGAAGGCCGAAGGGACCGCGTCCGAGAGGGACAGGGTGTGGATGCGGTCGGGGGCGCCGGGGCGGGCGTAGTACCAGCCTTGGGCGGTGTCGCAGCCCAGGGCGCGCAGCTGGGCGGCCTGGGCACCGGTCTCCACGCCTTCGACCGTGACGGCCAGTTCGAGACTGTGGGCCAGGGCGACGATGCCCTCCACGATCTTGACGTCGACCGGATTGGCCGGCTGCTGCTGCATCCCCTTGGTGAAGGAGCGGTCCAGCTTCAGGACGCTGACGGGCAGGCGCCGCAGGTTGGCCAGGTTCGAGTAGCCCGTTCCGAAGTCGTCGAGGGCGATGTCCACGCCCAGGGCGGCGAGTCGGCGCAGCGGCTCCAGGAGTTCGTCGTCGGCGCCGATCAGCGCCGACTCGGTGACCTCCAGGCAGAGCGTGCCCGGGGCCAGGCCCGAGGATTCCAGGACGCGGACCGTGTCGGCGACCAGGCCGGGGTGGTGCAGCTGGGTCGGGGACAGGTTGACGTTGATCCGCAGGCGGGAGCCGCCGTGCTGGTGCTGCCAGTTGCGGGCCTGTCGGACGGACTCCTCCAGGACCCAGCGGCCCAGCGGCACGATCAGCCCGGTCCGTTCGGCGAGCGGGATGAAGCGGTCCGGGCCGAGCACCCCGTGCTGCGGGTGCGACCAGCGCACCAGCGCCTCCGCCCCGTGCACGCTGCCGTCGTGCATGTGCACCAGCGGCTGGTACTCGATGAAGAACTCGCCGCGCTCCAGGGCCGCGGGCAGGGCGTTGGTCAGGCCGTGCCGGGTGATGGCGCGCGCGTCGGCCTCGGCGTCGGCGAACTCGAAGCGGTTGCCTCCCGCCGCCTTGGCCCGGTACATCGTGATGTCGGCGGAGCGCAGCACTTCCGCCGCGGTGCGCTCGCGCGCCGGACCCTCGACGATGCCGATGCTGCCCCGGACGGTCAGCTCCCGGCCCTCCAGCCGGATCGGGACCGAGAGGGCGGAGAGGATCCGCACGGCGAGCTCGGTGGACTTCTCCTCGGTGTCGGGGCCGGTGGTCAGCGCCACGAACTCGTCGCCGCCGAGGCGGGCGACCACCTCTCCGGGGCCGGTCGCGCAGCTCTGGAGGCGGTCGGCGACCTCCACCAGCAGCCGGTCCCCCGCCGAGTGGCCGAGGCTGTCGTTGACGGCCTTGAACCCGTCGAGATCGAGGTAGCAGAGGCCGAAGCGGGTGCCGCCGGGCCCGCTGAGCGCCTTCTCCAGCCGCTCGAAGAACAGGGTCCGGTTCGGCAGCCCGGTCAGCGCGTCGTGGGTGGCCTCGTAGCGCAGGCGCAGGTTGAGCAGCCGGCGTTCGGTGGTGTCCTCCATCAGGGCGAGCTGGTACTGCGGCACGCCCTCGGCGTCGCGCAGCAGCGAGACCGTCAGGTTGGTCCACAGCACGGTCCCGTCGTGCCGGTAGTACGGCTTCTCGACGCGGTAGCTGTCGCGCTCGCCGCGCACGAGCTCGCCGTACATCCGCCAGACGTGCGGGGTGTCCTCGGGATGGCTCCACTCGCTGACGTTGCGGCCCCGGACGTGCCCGTCCATGCCGCCGAACATCTGCAGCAGCGCGTCGTTGATCTCGAGGACGTTGCCCTCCAGGTCGGCGATGCCGATCCCGACGGCCGCGCCCTCGAAGACCGCCCGGAAGCGGGCCTCGCTCGCGTGCAGCGCCTGCTGGGCGTCGATCCGCGCGGTCAGGGCGGAGCGGGCGATGGCCTCCTGCTCCTTCAGCGTGCGCTCGCGCAGGGCGCGGGCGAAGCCCGCCGCGATGCCGTGCTGGAGGCGGGCGCAGCGGGAGCGGTACTCCTCGGTGTCCAGGGAGCCCTCGGTGTCGGAGCCCCCCGGTCCGCAGTACAGCACCAGGTAGGACTCGACCACGCCCAGGGTGCCGGCCAGCGCTTCCGGGTCGGTGCAGTGGACGGCGACGAGCTCGGACCCGACCCGCTGGCCCGCGGCCGCCTCGAAGGGCCGGGCGCGCAGGGCGTCGACGAGGGCGCGGGTCAGCGGTACGAGGTGCTGTTCGAACTCGGCGCGGGTGAGCGAGGTCGCCGTGACCGGGAAGATCGCCCTCCCCCAGATGGTGGCGAACCGGGCGATCCGGTCCTCCAGACCACCCTGCGGCGCGTCGGCGCCTCTCGCCGTCTGTGCCGGCAGTCTCACGCCTTGCGCCCCACGCCCGCGAAGCCCGAGAAGGCGTACGGGTCTTCGTCCACGGCCCCGCCCTGCGGCCCGTCGGATCCGTCGGGCCGCCAGTTGGGCATCGCCACCAGGCCGGGCTCGATCAGGTCGAAGCCCTCGAAGAAGCCCTCGATCTGCTGTCCGCTGCGCATGACGAGCGGGTTGCGGATGTCGCGGTAGACCTCGACGGTGCCGGCCGCGTCCTCCTCCGGGAGCGGGATGCCCTCGAACGAGGCGTGCGTGAGGATCAGCAGGCTGCCGGGGGCCAGGGACTCGCGCAGCTCCGCGACGGCGGCGTAGGGCTCGTCCGCGTCCTCCAGGAAGTGCAGGACGGCGACCAGCAGCAGGGCCACCGGGCGGCTCAGGTCCAGGACGCGGCCGACCTCGGGGGCGGCCAGGAGCTCCCGGGGCTTGCGCAGGTCGGCGGCGACGACTCCGGTCCCCTCGGTGCCGGCCAGCACGGCCTGGCTGTGGGCGACGGCCACCGGGTCGTGGTCGACGTAGACCACGCGCGCGTCGGGGGTGGCGGCCTGCGCGATCTCGTGGACGTTCCCGAACGTGGGGATGCCGGAGCCGATGTCGAGGAACTGCGTGACGCCCCCGGCGACCGCGTACCGGACGGCGCGGCGCATGAAGGCCCGGTTCGCCTGCATGATCTTGGGCAGGCCAGGCATGAATTCCATGGCGCGGCGGGCAGCCTGCCTGTCGACCTCGAAGTTGTGAGAGCCGCCCAGGTAGTAATCGTAGATGCGGGACACGCTCGGCACCGATATGTCGATGCCTGGCGGGGCCCAGGCGGGGCGCTCCATCGGGGTCTCCAATGCCGTAGTCCTGCCGCGGTCCGGACGGGGTCGGACCCTGTCCGAGCCGAATGTACTGATCATTGCCCAACGGAGCGAGCAAAAGCGGAAATTGGCGATCCGTTCTTCGTCACACGGCAAAGGCCCGCGCGAGCACGGCAAAGCCTCGCGCGAGCCCGTGCGCGGCGCGGGACCTAAACCGATAAATACCCTTTGGGAAAAGGCCGGTGACGAAACGGGCGTGCTCCGAAACTGGCTCAAACCTCCATAGCCAACACGTCACCCGTTCAGGCGAACCCGAGCCAAGCGCCACCTGCGCGGGCGCGCGCGACCCCATGATCCCCGGGTGAAAAGAGCCCCTTCCAGGCGCCTGCTGGCGGTCCCCGTCCTGCTGTGGGCGGCGCTGTCGACCACGCCGGCCATGGCCGATAGCAGCGCCTACGCGACGACCGCCGACGGTGACGGAGCGAGCGCCTTCCGGCTGGTCGCGTCCGCCGTCGACGGCGCGGCCGGGGGCGGCCGGGGTGGCGGACATCACGCCGGCCGAGCCGGTCGCGGCGGCCCCGAGCGCGGAGACGACGGAGACGACCGCCCCGGGCGGGGCGGCCACGCGGAGGGCCACCACGGCCACCCGAGCCACCACGGCCACCCGCACTGCCCGCCGCCGCCCCCTCCTCCGCCCTGCCCTCCCGAGCCCACTCCGCCGCCACCCCCACCGCCTCCACCGCCCCCCGCGCCGCCTCCCACTCCACCGCCCCCACCACCGCCTCCCGCGCCCGCCCCGCCCGCGCCGAAGCCGCCGGCTCCGGCTCCGGCGCCGCCCAAGCCACCGGCGCCCGTGCGCGCGGCGCCCGCTCCCCCACCCCCCGAGCCCGCCCCGCCCGAGCCGCCGCCGCCCGCCGCGGTCCCGGCGGCCGCGCCCGCGAAGCCGATCGCGCGCCCCAGCTACCACGCGGCGGTGCGCAAACCGGTCGAACACCACATCTCACCGATGACCTTCACCCTGATGACCGCGGTCCCCGCGGTGCTCGCGATCGTCGCGCTGCGCCCGCGCTGAGGAACCACCGCCCGACCCCTGATTTGGAGTCATCTTGTCGGAATGGCTCGTCCTGTCCCTCGCGATGGCGGCGGCGTGTGCCGTCGTGCTCTCCATCGCCTTCTTCAACCAGCGCCGGATCGGCGAGGACGACGATCCCAGCGAGACCCCGGACGTCATCGAGTACATGACGATGATGATCGGGGTGATCTACGCGATCGTGCTGGGACTCGCGATCGCCGGCGTCTGGGAGGGGCGCGGGGCCGCCCAGGAGTACGTGCGCCAGGAATCCCAGGCCCTGCACGAGATCAGCGTCCGCTCCGAGGTCTATCCGGCCGACGTGCGCACGAAGATCCGGTCCGACGTCGACGCGTACGTGACCTACGTCGTGGACACCGAATGGAAGGAGATGGCCGAGAACGGCGATCTCACCGACCGCAGCGGGGAACTGCTGGAGCGGATCCGGCGCGATGTGACGGACTACGAACCGCGCACCGACCACGAGGGCCAGGCCTACCAGCCGCTCGTCGACCAGGTCGCCGTGGTCGACGACGCGCGCAACGCGCGCGGCCAGAGCGCGGGGGCCACGATGCCCGGCGTGGTGTGGTTCGGGCTGATCGCGGGGGCACTGGTGACGGTGGGGCTGATCTTCACCCTGCAGATCAGGCGCTCCTTCCGCGAACTGCTGCTGGCCGGCCTGTTCAGTGCGCTGATCGCCTTCCTGCTGTTCCTCATTTGGGACTTCGACGCACCGTTCGGCCGCGGCATCGCCGCCACCGCCGAGCCGTTCCTCGCGCAGTTCCCGCACCTGGGCCTGCACGGCTGACGGCGCGCGACCCCGGCCGGAGACCGGCAAACCGGGGACGGGCCTCCCGTCCCCGGTTCGGCCTACGCCCATGCCCCATTCGCCCGTTCCTGATCGCGGGCCACCGCACCCGCGCCTAGCGTGGCGGACATCGAGGCGCACGACCCCCCACGTGCGGAAAACCGTTCCGCGGCTGCTCCTCGGGGATCCGGAGAATCAACCATGGGCGCGATACGCACCTCCCCCTCAACCCTGTGGGGCGCCGCCGCCGCGGGCGCGGTCCTCGTCATCGGCCCGGTCGCCGCGGCCCCCGCGAGCGCGGCCGAGGCCGCGCCCATCACCTCCTTCGGCTTCGCCATCACCCCCTCCACGGTCGCCCCCGGCGGCCGGGTGGTGCTGTCCGTCACCGGCTGCAACGCCGCTTTCGCCACCGCCTCCTCCGGAGTCTTCGACACCGTGAGCATCGAGCGGGGCAAGACCGTACGCGTCACTGTGGACCGGGACGCCCGGCGCGGGGCCCAGTACTCGGTCTCCTTCACCTGCAACGGCGAGACGGGCTCGGCCGACCTCACCATCGCGGGCGCCACCAGCAGGCCCACCACCAGCTCCACCGCCGGCATCCGCCCGGGCATCCGCCCGAGCTCCGGCACGGGGACGGGCACGGGCGCGAGCACCGGGACGGGTACGGGTACACGCGCGAGCACCGGGACGGGTACGGGTACACGCGCGAGCACCGGGACGGGTACGGGTACACGCGCGAGCACGAGTACGGCTGCCGCGCGCCGCGCGAGCCAAGGCGTCCGGGGCGGGCTCGGCGGCAGCATCGCCGGTTTCGATCCCCTCGAAGTCGCCGCGGGCGGAGGCCTCCTGCTCGGCGGCCTGGTCGGCCTCGGCTACGCGCTGCGCCGCCGCGACATCCGCCGCATCCACTGAATCCCGCCGCACCCGGCCCGCTCCGGGTCCCGTCCGCTCCCGGCCCGCTCCAGGTCCCCCGCGCACCCGTCCGGCCGGGTCCGGCCCCGCCCGCCCGAACCCCACCGCCCCCGACCGCCGGTCGCCCCGAGTCCTGAGCAGGGCTCGGGGCGACCGGCGGTTCATCGTGTGCGGGAGGAGGGGGGAAAGGGTGCGGGGAGGAGGGAGCGCCGCGCGGATCGAGCCCGGCTGATCCGCAGGACACCTCGCCGACCGGGAAGGCGGGCGGTCAGACCCGGCCGGTCAGACCCGGCCCGTCCGTCAGCCCCGGCTCGTCGGCCCGGCCCGTCAGACCCGGCCGCGCAGCGGACGGCGGCGGCGGATCACGTGCGCACCGGCCCCCAGGGCCGCCGCGCCGACGAGGCTCGCGCCGATGGCCGTCTCGGTGGCGGACGGGCCGAAGGAGCCGCCCAGTCCGCCCTGGGCGCCGTTGCCCTCCAGGATCGTGAAGCGGTGGGTGGCGACCAGGCTGTTGTCGTGGCACTTGACCGACAGCGTGTGGTTGCCCGGCGAGGCGTGGTTGAAGATCCGGACGGTCGCGAACCCGATGGAGCCGGCGGACAGGTTCGTCTGCGGAAAGTTGCCGTGCGAGAAGACGATGCCGCCGTGGCCGCAGCCGGCCGCGCTGACCTGCATCGAGGCGCCCTGGTGCACGGAGTACGGGTTGACGGTGACATTGCTGGGCCCCCCGCCACCCGGGGGATTTGCGACGGCGATCGGTGCGGCGAGGGCGACGGCGGCGAATGCCGCCGCAGTCACGACGAGAGCGCGAGAAGCACGCATGGTGGAACCTCCAGCGGGAAACGCCCCGGAGCGGTGGCCCGGGCAGATCGACGAGAACGCCTCCCATCACGAACCCTCCGGGCGTTCCTCGGCCCGCGCATTTCGGCGCATTTACGGCTTTGGGCCGCAAGGTTGAGCGACACGCCGAGGCGCGGAGACGATCACTGACGGATCCGCAGGTCACGACCCGTCAGACATTTATGTGACGATTACCTGGATGGGCGCACCCCTTCCGGCCCCACCACCCGTTCGCCCTTCCCCGATCGCCGTCCCGCGCGCACCGCCTTAGCGTGCGTGAAGTAGGGCGTACAGGGGTGGGACAAGAACGCGGGTCGGGACCCCCGCGTCGGGAAGGGAGAGCCATGACCGAGGACGAGAGTGAGAGGCCGCCGAGAAGACGCTCCCCCTGGGGCGCCATCGCGCTGGTCATGCTCACCGGCCTCGCCATGATGCGCAACGGAGCCGATGTCGACGCCGGACCTCCGCAACCCGCCGCAGCGGCGGCGGTCGGAGCATCATCCGCGGCGACGGTCGGGCCGCAGGCCGCTCAGGCGCCCGCGGACTCGCCCACGCCGCCGGACGTGGAGGCGCTGGAACACTCGTCGGTCCAGCGCATCCGGATCCCGTCGATCAGCGTGGACGCGCCGGTGATGACGGTCGGACTGGACGCGACGGGCTGGATCGACGCGCCGCCCCCGCAGGAGAAGAACCTGGCGGGCTGGTACCTCAACGGCATCTCGCCGGGCCAGCGGGGATCGGCGGTGATCGTGGGCCACGTGGACAACGCGCAGGGCCCGGCGGTCTTCTTCGGTCTGGGCGCGATCCAGAAGGGCGGCCGCATCGAGGTGGCGCGCTACGACGGGCGCACGGCGGTGTTCGAGGTGTACGGCGTGGAGGTGTTCGCCAAGAACGCCTTCCCCGGAGCCCGGGTGTACGGCGACACCGGACAGCCGGAACTCCGGGTGATCACGTGCGGCGGCGGCTACTCGAAGGCGGGCGGCTACGACGGGAACGTCGTCGTCTTCGCGCGGATGGTGGAGGCCCGCTGACCGGCCGGACACGGGCAGGCACGACGGCGGCCGCCGCGCGGGGACGACCGGTCCTCAGCGCGGCGGCAGCGCCGGCAGCGTCATCCGGAAGCCGCGCCCCAGCAGTTGCGGCAGGTAGGCCGCCAGCGCCTGCACGCTCTGCGAGCGGTTGCCGCCCGCGTCGTGGTTCAGCACGATCACCCCGGGCGCGGCCTCCTTGAGGACCCGCGACACGATCGCGGTGGTGCCGGGCTCCTTCCAGTCCAGGGTGTCGACGGTCCACGCGAGCGGTTCCATTCCCAGCTCCGCGCCGATCTCGAAGGCGGCCCGGTTCCATGCCCCGTAGGGCGCCCGGAACCACACCGGCGCCTCGCCGACGGCCTGTTGTACGACCTCGCTCGTGCGGCCGATCTCGGAGGCGAGGGCGGGCCGGCTGAGCGAGGGGATGAGCGGGTGGGTCCAGGTGTGGTTGCCGATGACGTGACCTTCGGCGACCATCCGGCGCAGCAGGTCGCGGTTGTCGGTGGCCATCTCCCCGCAGACGAAGAACATGGCCCGTACGTCGTGGCGCGCGAGGGTGTCGAGGATCCCCGGGGTGTAGCGGGGGTCGGGGCCGTCGTCGAAGGTGAGCGTCATGGCGCTCCCCGTTCTCGCGTCGGCCGGCAGTTCCAGGATCGGCCGGACCCGTACGGCGGGCTTCGCCGCGGGTCCGCGCTGCGGGCTGCCCTCGGAGGTCATCGGCTGGAGCCGGTACGAGGCTCCGCGCGGGGCCTGCGGCCGGGCGGCGCCGGGGGCTCCGGCGAGCGGCCCCGGTCCGGCGGCTCCGCCCGGGCCCGGTCCGGAGCCGGCTCCCCCGCCGGGACCGGAGGCGCCGGGGCCCGGGCCCCGCCCGGCGCCCGGCAGGTCGTCCTCGCCCGCGGTGAGCAGTCCGGCGGCGGCAGCGACTCCGAGGAAGACGGCGGAGCGCAGGAGCACGCGTCGCCCTACTGTCGGCTCGTCATTTTTCATTACTACTACGTATCAACGACGTCGCCACAGATGTCGAGAGGCGCGGACGCGCCTCCGCCCGCTCACCCGGTCAGCGCACAGCCCGGCCGGTTCAGCCGCGCCGCACCAGCGGGAACGGCAGCGTCTCGCGGATCGTCAGGCCCGTGAGGAACATGACCAGGCGGTCCACGCCGATGCCCAGACCGCCGGTCGGCGGCATCGCGTACTCCAGCGCGTCGAGGAAGTCGTTGTCGATCTCCATCGCCTCCGGGTCGCCGCCCGCCGCGAGCAGGGACTGCGCGGTGAGCCGGCGCCGCTGCTCGACGGGATCGGTCAGTTCCGAGTAGGCGGTGCCCAGTTCGGTCCCGAAGGCCACGAGGTCCCAGCGCTCCGCGAGCCTGGGGTCCTTGCGGTGCTGACGGGTGAGCGGTGAGACGTCGGTCGGGAAGTCCTTGTAGAAGGTGGGCAGCTGGGTCTTCTCCTCGACCAGCCGCTCGTACATCTCCAGGACCACGTCGCCCCGCGTGTCGTCGGGGTTGTGGGGGACGGCGGCCCGGTCGCACAGCCGCCGCAGCACGTGTTCCTCCGTATCGGCGTCGACCTCCTCGCCGAGCGCCTCGCTGATCGCCCCGTACATCGTCTTGACGGGCCAGGTACCGGAGATGTCGTGGACGACGAGCTTCCCGTCCGGGCCCGCCTTGTGCGCGACGGGCGAGCCGAAGGCGGCCGTGGCCGCGCTCTGGATCAGCTCGCGCGTCAGGTCGAGCATCACGTCGTAGTCGGCGAAGGCCTGGTAGGCCTCGAGCATCGTGAACTCGGGGTTGTGCTTGTAGGAGACGCCCTCGTTGCGGAAGGTGCGGCCCATCTCGAAGACCTTCTCCATGCCGCCGACGCACAGCCGCTTCAGGTACAGCTCGGGCGCGATGCGCAGGTACAGGTCGAGGTCGTAGGCGTTGATGTGGGTGCGGAAGGGCCGGGCGTTGGCCCCGCCGTGGATCTGCTGGAGCATCGGGGTCTCGACCTCCAGGTACCCCCGGTCCAGCAGCCCCTGGCGCAGGCCCTGGACCGCGCTGGAGCGGGCCCGTACGACGTCGCGGGCCTCGGGGCTCGCGACCAGGTCGAGGTAGCGCCGCCGGACCCGGGCCTCGGGGTCGGCGAGACCCTTGCGCTTGTCGGGCAGCGGGCGCAGGCATTTGCCGGTGAGCTGCCAGGAGCCGACGACGAGGGACAGCGTGCCGCTCTTGCTGGTGCCGACCTCGCCGCTCGCGACGACGTGGTCGCCGAAGTCGACCTGCGAGGTGAAGGCGTCGAGCACGGCGGTGCCCGCCTCGTCGCGGGTGAACATCAGCTGGACGTCGCCGGACCAGTCCCGCAGGACGGCGAAGACCACGCCGCCGAGGTCGCGTACGACCATGACGCGCCCGGCGAGGGTGACCGGCGAGCCGGTACGGGCACCGGGCGGGCAGCCGGGGTGGGCGGCCTTGAACTCGGCGACCGTGTGGCTGCGCTGCCGGATGCCGACGGGGTAGGGGTCGGTGCCGGACGACCGGATCCGTTCCAGCTTGTCGTGCCGCACGCGCACCTGTTCGGGCAGCCGCTCGGCCGGCGCCGCCGCGCCCTCCTCCTCCACGCGTTCCAGGCCGAGGGAGTCGATGGGCGGCAGGCCCGCCGTGGTGGCGGGAGCGGTGAGCCCGCGGGGGTGGCCGTTGCCCCACAGGGTGCGCATGCGCGGCACGGACACGAAGCCCTCGGCGATGCCGGAGGCGAGGCTGACCCGGGCGAGCGAGCCGGCGTCCTGGTAGCAGAGGAAGCGCGGGTACCACTCGGGGCCGTACTTGACGTTCGAGCGGTACAGCGCCTCCAGCTGCCACCAGCGGGAGAAGAAGAGCAGCAGCCGGCGCCAGGTCTTGAGCACCGGGCCGGCGCCGATCCGGCCGCCCTCCTCGAAGGCGGAGCGGAAGACGGCGAAGTTGAGGGAGATCCGGCGCACGCCGAGGCCGGGGGCGCCGGCGCACAGTTCGGCGACCATGAACTCCATGACCCCGTTGGGGGCGGAGCGGTCGCGGCGCATCAGGTCCAGGGAGATGCCGTCCTTGCCCCAGGGGACGAAGGACAGCAGGGCGATGAGGTCGCCCTTGTCGTCGAAGGCCTCCACGAGCAGGCAGTCGCCGTCGGCCGCGTCGCCGAGCCGGTCCAGGGCCATGGAGAAGCCGCGCTCAGTCTCGGTGTCGCGCCAGGTGTCGGCGCGGTTCACGATCATCTGCATCTCGTCCTCGGAGAGGGCGGAGTGGCGGCGGATGAGCGTGGTGGCGCCGGTGCGCCGGACGCGGTTGACGGCCTGGCGGGTGACGCGCATGTCGCGGCCGTCGAGGTCGAAGTGGGCGACGTGCAGGATCGCCTCGTCCCCGAGCTGGAGGGCGCCGAGACCGGAGCGGGCGTAGGCGGTCGCGCCGGCCTCGGAGGCGCCCATGACGGCGGGCTGCCAGCCGTAGCGGCGGGCGACGGCGAGCCAGGCGTCGATGGCGGGGGTCCAGGCGGCCGGGTCGCCGACGGGGTCGCCGCTGCCGAGGCAGACGCCGGCCTCGACGCGGTAGGTGACGGCGGCCTTGCCGTTGGGGGCGAAGACGACGGCCTTGTCGCGGCGGGTGGCGAAGTAGCCGAGGGAGTCGGCCCGCCCGTACGCGCCGAGCAGGGCCCTGATGCGGGGTTCCTCGTCCCCGTGCAGGGCGGCGGTCAGCCGCTGGGACCGGAACAGGGTGGCGGCGGCGTTCAGCAGGGCGAGGGCGCCGAAGAGGCCGAGCAGGAAGTACAGGGGCCTGGGCGGGCGGCCGTCGAACTGGCGGGCCGAGAAGAGGCCGCCGAAGACCTGCTTGGCGGCCCAGTCCAGCCACTGGCCCTTGGGCAGGGTCCCGGGGAACAGCGCGACCAGCCCCCAGCCGAGGAAGACCGCGGCGAGCAGTCCGAGGCCGAGCACGAGCATGGCCCGCCAGAGCGCGCCGGGACGGGAGGCGGCGTTGAACTCCTTGCGGGCGGCGATCAGGATCACGAGGGCGGCGACCGAGAGGGCCATGGAGGAGAAGCCGACCCAGTAGTCCTCGTCGGCGATGATCAGCACGTCGACCAGGAGCAGCAGGGCCAGGTAGGTGACGACGATCCACCAGGCGACCTTCTTGCGCATGCCGAGTGCCGCGGCGAGCAGGAAGAGGAAGACGGCGTAGGCGAGGTTGGCGCTGACCGGCACCACCACGGCGTCGAGGAAGCGCACGACCTGCCGCAGGAGCCGCCGCAGGGTCGGGGAGAGCGACAGCAGGGCGCAGATCAGCCCGAGCGTTCCGAAGAACGCGCCGAAGGCGTCGGGCACCCGGTTCAGGAAGCGGTTCCGGGTTCCGCGCGTCTCCTCCACGGTGGCACTCATGGTTCGCACTGTAGGGACGGCGGAGCGCCTCCGCGCGTCGAGCCGGATAGCCTCGGGAGGGTGACGGAGCAAGGGAACACGGGATTCGAGCGCGGTACGGACGGCCCGAAGGTGATTCTCGCCGGAGTCGACGGATCGGAGTCCTCGCTGCGCGCGGCGGCGTACGCGGCGGGGCTGGCCCGGCGGCAGAACGCGCTGCTGGCGCTGGTGTACGTGCAGCCGGTGATGCCCGCCGGGGCCTCGATGGGAGCGCCGGTGGGCGATGCCACCGAGGAGATCGCGCAGGGGCTGGTGGCCGAGATCCGGGAGTCCGCGGAACGCCTGAAGGGCGTCTACGACGTCCGCTGGCAGTTCCACACCTTCCGCGGAGACCCGTACTCCGGCCTGGTGAGCGCGGCGACGGAGCTGACGGCGGACGCGGTGGTGGTGGGGGCCTCGGAACAGGCGGGCCACCGGATCGTGGGCTCGGTGGCGGTCCGCCTGGTGAAGGCGGGCCGCTGGCCGGTGACGGTGGTTCCGTAGGGCCGGGCCGCCGGCCGGTGACGGTGGTCGCTCGGCCGCCGGCCGGTTGGCTACTTGGCCGCCGTCAGGCCGTCCTTCGCCGCGCCGCGGCCGAGGACGGCCTCGGTGATGGCGTCCTGGGCGGTCTCGTAGTCCTCGCGGCCCGGGTGCTGGGCGAGGGCGGCGGGCAGGTTGACGACCCGGCCCGCTCCGAGGTCCATCATCTGCGGGACGAACTCGGCCTTGGTGACCTGCCAGCGCTGTCCGGCGGCGGCCGGCGGGGCGAAGGTGAACCGGCCGATGGATCCGTAGTTGCCGCGCAGGTCCCGGGCGCCGCTGTGGTTGAACATCTCGCCGGCGACCTGGTCGCCCATGCCGTAGACGACCCAGGTCCCGTTGACCTTCTCGTACGCCTGCGGGATGTGGGCGTGCGTCCCCAGGATCATGTCCACGTCCGGGCGGCCGCCGGTCCGCGAGGCGGTCAGCGCCTTGCCGAGCGAGAGCTGCTTCTCGTCCGGGTCCGTCTCCCATTCGGTACCCCAGTGGAGGCTGACGAGGACCACGTCCGCGCCCGCCTTCCGGGCGGCCCGCGCGTCCGCGACGATCTTCTCCTCCTCCATCAGGTTGACGGCCCAGGGCTGCCCGTCGGGCATCGGGTAGCCGTTGGTGTCGTACGTGTAGGCGAGGTGCGCGACCTTGGCGGAGCCCGCCGTGTACAGGGTCACGGCGCCCGCCTCGGCGGCCGTGCGCGCCGAGCCCGCGTGCTTGAGCCCGGCCGCGTCGAACGCGTCCAGCGTGCGCTTGAGCCCGGCGCCGCCGCCGTCGAGGGTGTGGTTCGAGGCGGTGGAGCAGCCGTCGTACCCGGCGTCCTTGAGGCCGGCGGCGACCTGGGGCGGCGACTGGAAGGCGGGGTAGCCGCTGAACGGGCCGCCCTCCTCCCCGTAGACGGTCTCCATGTGGCAGATGGCCAGGTCGGCGGCCGAGACCACCGGCTTGACCCCGGAGAACATCGGCCGGAAGTCGTAGCCGTCGCCGTCCGCGTCGGAGGCCGCCCTGCGGATGACCGACTCGTGGGGCAGGACGTCGCCGCTCGCGACCAGGGTGAAGCCCTTGGCGGCGGGGGCCGTGGTGGACCCCGCCGCTCCGGACGGCGCATGGGCCGCCGCGGAGCCGGCCAGGCGGCCCGGGGCGGCGCCCCCGCCGGCGGTGCAGCCGGCCACGGCCGACAGCGCGACGGCGGACAGGAGGGCGAGGGCGTGGCGGGTGCGCGCTGTCATCTGTCCCGGCTCTCCTTGGGTCGATTCGGGCCGGTCCCGCTCGCTTCGGAGCGATCTCGATCAGCACCGATCAATACAACGGATAAATATGACTACCTGATCACCTGTCATTTCTTGGGCAGGGACGCGGGAATCGGGGGCCGGATCCATCGGCCGGCCGCGCGCCCCCTCATGGCCGCTCGGCGCGCCGTTCGACCGTTCACCGCCCCGCGCTGCCGCCCGCCGGACCGCGCGGACGCTTGGGCGCACCATCCCCGCCGGACGGTTCCCGGGCGGCTCCGTGCAGGTCAGGGTGGATCCGTCGCCCTCGAACAGGCATCGAACGATCACTCGAACGGACCTCTGCACGCACCCCCGGAAGGAGCCTCTCGTGCCCCTCGCCCCCGCCCTCCCGCGCACGGAGCCCGAGGCACTGGCCGAACTCCAGCGCGAACACGGACGGGCCCTGCTCGGCTTCCTGCTGAGCCTCACCGGCGGGGACGCGCAGCGCGCGGAAGACCTCGTCCAGGAGACGCTGCTCCGGCTCTGGCAGCACCCGGAGGTCCTGGCGTCCGGTCACGCGTCCCTGCGGCCCTGGCTGTTCACGGTGGCCCGGCGGCTCGCCATCGACGCCCGGCGGGCCCGCCTCTCGCGGCCCCTGGAGGTGGATCCGGAGGGGCTGGAGCACGCGGCGGCACCGGGGGACGCGGTGGCGGGCTCGGTGACGGCCATCGACGTGCGGCGGGCCGTGGGTTCCCTGGGGCCGGAGCACCGGGAGGTGCTGATGCAGGTCTACTTCCAGGACCGCTCGGTGGCCGAGGCCGCGGCGGAGCTGGGCATTCCGGCCGGCACGGTCAAATCCCGCACGTACTACGCCTTGCGCGCTCTGCGGAAAGACCTGCAGGGGTACGGATACGGGCTCGGCGCCTGAGGAACGCGTCAAGAAGTGGCCCGAACGCGCATGTATCGGACAGGGACCGCATCAAAATCGGCAGCGGACCGTTCAAGTTCAGTAAACATCCCCCGCGCCGCGAGCCGCGCAAGCAAGGCTCTGAGCTGACGACGGGACGGCTCGACGCGTGCGGGAGAAGGTGGAACGGTGCAGCCCGAGGGTATGAACGGCACCAGTGACGGCGGACTGGCAGTGCCGATGGCGTGGCTCTACGCGGAGTACATCGCCGACGAACTGCTGCGCACGGGCCGGCTGATCCCGGTCAGCACCCTGGAGTTCCGCGCCGGACGCGACACGCTCGCGCTGACGATCTACCTCTCGGACGCGGCCGGGGAGCTCTCCGGGATCCGGGTGGTCTCACAGCTCGACGAGTGGATGTCCCTGACGGCGTACGGCCATCCCTGGCGCGACTGGGTCCACACCCGTTTCCTCGCGCTGGGCGAGGAGGCCCACGAGCGCGGCGACGGCGAGGACCCGGACCTGGAACTGGCCCGCGCGGCCTGGCGCTGGCTTGACCGCACGGAACTGCTCGCCACCAACCTCGACCCGGGCCGCCACGCTCAGGCCCACACCCCGCCCGGCCTGGACGAGAACGCCCGGGTCTGGACGCCGGCCTGGCAACTGGGACTGCCGCTGGGGCACTTGGCCATGCACCTGTTCTGAGCGGCTACCCGCGTCCCCGCGGTCCGGGCGCCTCGGCCGGATCGGTGACCAGGACGGTGAAATCGGCCTCGTTGCGCTCGGCCCGGATCACGTAGGTACGGGCGATGAACCACAGCACCGGGTACACGAGCACGCCGAGCGCCGCCCAGACCAGCGGCCCCGACGCGACGCGCGGGAGCAGGAACAGCAGCGGCAGCAGGCCGACCAGGAGCGCGAGCGCGGACAGCGCGAACAGTCCGGCGCGCAGCTGGCTGCGCATGAGGGCCCGTACGTACGTGGCGCCGAGGGTGGTCTGTTCGGAGATCTCGGAGCGCGCCGGGGTGTGCGCGGGGGCGCGGCGGGCGCCGCGCGGGACCCCCGTGACGACCTCCCGCCGGGGCGGCTGCGGCTGCTGCTCCTCGGCCATGGGCGGATTCTAGTGCCGTGCCAGAGCCGCGCCCTCCCGGATCCCGGCGGCTCCGACGGCTGCCGGACGGGCCACCGGGCGGCGGCCGCTACTTGAGGAGTCGGGACAGCCGACGGTCCGCGAGCGGTTTGCCGCCGGTCTGGCAGGTGGGGCAGTACTCGAGCGAGGAATCGGCGAAGGACACCGAGCGGACCGTGTCCCCGCACACCGGGCACGGCTCCCCCGCACGGCCGTGCACCCGCAGTCCGCTCTTCTTCTCGGCCTTCAGCCGCCCGGCGGCCACCCCGTGGGCCCGCTCGACGGCCGAGCGGAGGGTGTCCCGTACGGCCTCGTAGAGGTGGTCCACCTGGGCCTCGTCGAAGGAGGCGGCCAGTTTGAAGGGCGACACCTTGGCGTGGTGCAGGATCTCGTCGCTGTACGCGTTGCCGATGCCCGCGATGACGCTCTGATCGCGCAACACGCCCTTGATCTGCCGCCGTTCACCGGCGAGCAGCGCGCCGAAGGCCGCCCGGTCGAAGTCGTCGGCCAGCGGGTCCGGGCCGAGCCGGGCGATGCCCGGGACCTCCAGGGGGTCGCGGACCACGTACACGGCGAGGCGCTTTTGGGTGCCCGCCTCGGTGAGGTCGAAGCCGCCGCCGCCCTCGAGGACGAGGCGCAGCGCGAGCGGCCCCTTCCCGGGGCCCGGCGGCCGCGCCGGAAACGCGTCGGTCCAGCGCAGCCAGCCGGCGCGCGCGAGGTGGGTGACGAGGTGGAGATCGCCGACGCGCAGGGCGAGGAACTTGCCGTACCGGGCCGTGGACCCGGCCGGCTGCCCTTCGAGCGCGCTCGGCGGCGGGTCGTAGGTCTTGAGCACGCTCACGGCGAGCGGGAGGACGCGCTCGACCACCCGCCCGGCGAGGTGCTCGTCGAGGAACTCCCGCAGGGCCTCGACCTCGGGCAGCTCGGGCATGTCCCCAGCCTGCCGCCACCTCGGGCGAAGCGCGAGCCGGGAACGGGTCCCGGGGGCCGATCCGGTCCCGGAGACGGGTCCCGGGGGCCGATCCGGTCCCCCGGGGCCGGTGGGCCGGCCCGGGGCGAGGGCCGCCGTCCCGGTCACGTCAGCGTGAACTCGCACCACACGCACTTGCCGCTCCCCCGCGGTTCCACGCCCCAGACGTCCGCCAGCCGGTCCACGAGCATCAGGCCCCGGCCCGAGACCCCGGAGTCCCCCGCCTCGCGCCGTCGGGGCAGGGCGGAGGAACGGTCCTCCACCTCGACCCGGAGCCTGCGTTCGGGGCCGTTGAGGACGCGCAGGGTCACGATCGCGGGGCCGTCCGTGTGCATGAGGGCGTTGACGATGAGCTCGTCCGCGATCAGTTCGATCTCGTCGGCCCGGTCCCGCGCGCCCCAGGCCCGTACCGCCGCGCCGATCATGTGGCGGGCCGACACCAGGGCCTCCGGGTCGCCCGGGGCCACGTGCTGCTGGAGGCGGCCGCCGCCCTGCGGGGCGTCCTTGGCCTCGCGGCGCAGCAGGAGCAGCGCCATGTCGTCGTCGCCGCCCCGGTCGTCGACGACCTCGCACAGCCGGTCGGCGAGGCTGGCCAGGTCGGCCGGTCCGGTGCGGACGAGGGAGGCGAGGAAGCGGATGCCGTCGTCGAGGTCGGCGCCGGGCTGTTCCACCAGTCCGTCCGTGCAGAGCAGAAGCGTTTCCCCAGGCGCCATCTCGACCGTGGTCACCGGATATTCCAGCCGCCCGAACTCCGCGGACAGTCCGAGCGGCATCCCGCCCTCCAGCGCCAGCCGCTCACAGCCTCCGCCGTGGGTGCGCAGGAGGGGGTCGATGTGGCCGGCCCGGACCATCTGCAGCACCCCGGTCGCGAGGTCGGCCTCGACGTACGTGCAGGTGGCGAAGCGGTCGGTGTCCAGCTCGTGCAGGAAGACGGAGGCCCGGGCCATGACGGTGGCCGGCGAGTGCCCCTCGGCGGCGTAGGCGCGCAGCACGATCCGCAGCTGTCCCATGACCGCCGCCGCGTGGGTGTCGTGTCCCTGGACGTCGCCGATGACCGCGCCGACCCGGCCTCCGGGCAGGGGGATGACGTCGTACCAGTCGCCGCCGATGTCCTGGCCCATCCGGGCCGAGCGGTACCGCACGGCGATCTCGGCGCCCGGCACGGAGGGGATGCGGCGCGGCAGCATCGCCTGCTGCAGGCCCTCCGCCAGGTCGTGCTCCTGTTCCAGGAGCATCGCCCGCTGCAGGCTCTGCGCGATGCTGCTGCCGAGCGCGACGAGCAGGTTCCGCTCTTCCTGGGTGAAGCCGTCCTTGTCCTGGTAGAGCAGGCCGATCGCGCCGATCGGGCGGGCCTGGGCGATCAGCGGCAGGTAGGCGGCGGCCGAGATGTGCATGGACGAGATCTGCGCCCAGAGCCCGGGGTACCCGGAGGCGAACTCGGCGGCGGAGTCCAGGAAGCGCGGCTGGAGCGAGCGGACGACCTCGCTCATCGGGTACTGCTCGTCGATGCGGGTGTAGCGGGTGCCGGGGACGAAACTGCCCGCCGGGCCCTCGGCCACGAGGTGGATCCGGCCGGCTTCGACCAGGCCCATGACCATGCCCATGGAGCCGAGCCGTTCCAGGCCGTGGGCGTCGCCGAGCGCGTCGATGACGTCCTGGACGGTCCGGGCGTGCGCGAGCGCGGCGGTGGTGCTCTCGACCACGGACGTCTGGCGGCGGCGCTCCTCGTCCAGCCCGAGGCGTTCGGCGGAATGGCTGAGTTCCTCGGTGGCGTCGCGGACGATGCCGATAATCCGGTACGGGCGGCCTTCGGGGCCGCGCATGACGCGGCCCTGGGTGTGCGTCCAGCGCAGCCGGCCGTCGTGGCAGCGGATGCGGAAGTACGCGCCGTAGCTGTCCACGCCGCTCTTGAGGGCGGAGGAGACGAGGGCGTCGAGCCGGACGGCCTCCGCGTGCGGGACGCGCGGCGCGAGGGACTCGGGCCGGCCGTCGTACTCCGCGGGGGTGGTGTCGAAGACGTCGAGCCCGGCCGAGTCCATGTGCATGAGACCGGTGAGCAGGTCCCAGTCGAAACTGCCCATCCGATTCAGTGCGAGCGACCGGTCCGGGTGTGCGGGCCAGTCGTCCGGCAGCGATACGGCGGTCGGCACCGGTCCACCATGACACACCGGCGGGTCAGGCGCTCTCCAGGTACGGGGCGTCGTACGGCGGCGTGCCCTGCTGCTGGTCGGGAACCCCGTAGGGCTCGGCGAACGGGTCGTGGAGCGGATCGAGGGACCCGTCGGGGCCGCTCGGCTGCGGGGTGGTGCCGTCGGGGCCGACGAGGATCCCCGAGTCGTCCGGCGTCCGGCCGGGCAGGTCGGACGGGAGGTCCGTGGGGAAGTCGGTGGGGAAGTCGGTGGGGGCGTTCGGGGACAGGTCGGACGTGGGCGGCGGGGTGGTCGGCTGCTGCTGCGGGGCGGTCGGCGGCCGTGTGGGGGCCGTCGGGGTGCCCGGCACGGACTGCGGGGAGCCCGGCGGGCAGTCGGTCGCACCGGGGGCCGGTACCCGGCCCGGGCTGCCGGAGGCCGGCGGCGAGGTGCGGGCGAGGCTGTTGCTGTCCGGGGTCGGGCACGGACGGCCCGGCGAGGTGCCGGGCGGGGTCGCGGGCCCGGCGGGGATGCCCTCGGCCGGGTCGTACGGCGGCGGGGTCTGCGGGGCCCGGTCCTGGGCGCCGTCGTCGCCGCTCTTGCGCTCGATCCAGGTGTTGTCGGTGATGTTGACGATCACCAGGTTGTTGATCACCTGAGCGGTCGGCTCGATGACGACGACCTGGTTGGGCTGGTAGCCGTTCCAGGCATCGCCCTTGAGAACCGGGGCACCCTGGGCCGATCGCGGCGAAGCCAGCGGGTTTCCGCAGGCGCAGCGGACCCGGGGCATTCCGTGGTCGTCGACGAGGACGGCCGTGCCAGCCTGGAGGACGGACTGGAAGGCGTTCGGGTTGCCTCCGACGAACCCGTGGTTGGTGACGCGGGTGTCGGCGCGCAGGACCACCGGGGTGAGCCCGCGCAGGAACTCGGGGATCTTCTCCTGCTCCACCTGCGAGGCCTCCGCGAAGGCCCGGGACTTCGCGTCGTCCGAGGTGAGGGACTGGACCTGGGCCTCCACGTCGCAGCTGCCGAGGCGCTGGGTGCCGCCGTACAGGCCGGGGGTCGCGGCGTTGACAGTGCGGATGCCCTGTCCGGTCGGGTTCGGCAGCGGGGGCTGCACGGGGGCCGACTCGCCGGTGGCGGAGGAGGACGTGAAGGGATCGGGGCCGGCCGAGGCGACGGGCTGGAGGTGCACCTCCTGGCTCTCGGCGGAGGGGCCCTTGGTCTGTCCTTCGTCTCCGGAGGCACCGCAGGCGGCGGCGAGGAGTCCGAGGACCGTGAAGAGGGCCGCGCGGGCCGGTACATGACGGCGCGGCGCCTGACGCGGTGTCGGTGCGTGCACGTTGGATCTCCCTGTTCGCCCCGGTTGCTCCCTCTTGTCTGCCGCATCCACGCGGTCGCCGCAACCGGAGGATCATCACCTCGACCCGGTCTTGAACATGTTCAAGGAACCCCCTAGGCTCACGACCGTGAGTTGAACGCGTTCAAAGCGTTCGGCGCGGGGAGGGGAGTCCAGGGTGACGGTATTGGTGAATCTGATCGTCACCCTGGGCATGCTCTACGTGGTCCCGGCCGGCCTGCGCCTGATCGACCCGGTCCGGCTGCGCGGGACGGCCCGGCTCTGGCCGCTGCTCGCGGCGCCCGGCGCCGTGTGCCTCTGGCTGCCGCGCGGCGTCCCCGCCACGATCCTCGCCGCACTGTACGCGGCGGCCACCCTGACCCTGGCGGCCAGGGCACCGGCCCGGCTGCTGCGGACCGGCCCGCCCAGCCGGGGGTCCGCCCCCGCCGAGGCCGCCGTGCTCACCGCACTGGTCTCGCCCTCGGTCGCCGGCACCGCGCTGGTCGCCGAACGCGCCGGATACCGGCTCTTCGGATTCGACCTCGACATCCTGGCGCTGACCGTCCCGCACTTCCACTTCGCCGGGTTCACGGCCGCCCTGGTCGCCGGCCTGGTGTGCCGGGCCGCCGCCCGCGGCCGGCTCGCACGCTGGGCCGCGTACAGCGTCCCGGCGGGCACCCTGCTCGTCCTCCTCGGCTACTTCGTCGACGACTGGGCCGAGCTGGTCGGCGCGGTGACGCTGACGGGCGGGATGTGGGCGGTGGCCCGGCTGACCTGGCGGGACATCCGCCCGGGAGCCGGCGCCCGCGACCGGCTGACGGGTGCGCTGCTCACGGTCTCGGCCGGAGTGCTGGCGGCCACCATGCTGCTCGCCCTGTGGTGGGCGCTCGGCGAGGCCTCGGGGGTCGTCCACCCCACCCTGACCTGGATGGCCGCGACCCACGGTCTCGGCAACGCCCTCGGATTCGCCCTGTGCTCACTGCTCGCCTGGCGCCGGCTCACCGCCGGCCGAGTTCCCCGAACGGAGACCGCGACATGACCCGCCTCACCGGCCACGGCCGCAGCACCCTCAACTACCCCGACCGGGGCGCCACGGCCCGCCGGCCGCTGCCCGCCGGCTACCACCGCACCCGGATCGGACACGGCCGGGCCGTCCTCGCCGCCGCGGGCGACGCCGTCACCACCTTCGGCGCGCACCGCTCCTCGGGCATGCTCGTCGACGCCGCGGCGGGCCCCGGCCGGCCCGTGCGTCCCGGAGAGCGGGTCGTGGTGGGGATCGGATTCGGCCCGCTGCGGATCGACGCCCCGTGCGAGGTGATCTGGACGGCGGACGAACCCCGGCGGATCGGTTTCGCGTACGGGACCCTGACCGGCCACCCCGAGATCGGCGAGGAGTCCTTCGTCGTCGACATGGACGCGGACGGGGCGGTCTGGTTCGAGGTCACCGCGTTCAGCCGCCCGGGGAGCTGGTACACCCGGCTCGCGGGCCCGGTGATCCCCTTCCTCCAGCTGCGCTACGCCCGCCTGCTCGGACGCCACGTCCGCAGGCTCGCCGTGGAGCCCCGCCCGGCCGGATACTGGAGGCGATGGACTGGTTCACGGCGCCCGGATACTGGCTGGGTCGGCTGATCTTCCAGCGGGCCCTGGCCGGCGTCTACCTGGTCGCCTTCACCGGGGCCGCCCTGCAGTTCCGGGCCCTCATCGGGGCCCACGGCATGCTGCCCGTGCCGCGGTACGTGCGGTACGTGCCCTTCCGGCGCGCCCCGAGCCTGTTCCAGCTCCACTACGGTGACCGCTTCTTCGCCGCCTGCGCCTGGACCGGGGCCCTGCTGGCGGCGGCCCTCGCGGCCGGTGCCGGGGACCGCGTGCCGCTGGGCGCCGCGATGGCGGTGTGGGCGCTGCTGTGGGTGCTGTACCTGTCCGTCGTGAACGTGGGGCAGACCTGGTATTCCTTCGGCTGGGAGTCGCTGCTGCTGGAGGCCGGTTTCCTGGCCGTCTTCCTCGGCAACGCGCGGGCCGGGCCGCCGGTGCTGGTGCTGTGGCTGCTGCGCTGGGTGGTCTTCCGGGTGGAGTTCGGCGCGGGGCTGATCAAGATGCGGGGCGACGCCTGCTGGCGCAAGCTCACCTGCCTGTACTTCCATCACGAGACGCAGCCGATGCCCGGCCCGCTCAGCTGGTACTTCCACCACCTGCCCGCACCGCTGCACCGGGTGGAGTGCGCCGCCAACCACGTGACCCAACTGGTCGTCCCGGTCATGCTGTTCGCCCCCCAGCCGGTGGCCTCGTACGCGGCCGCCGTCATCGTGGCGACGCAGCTGTGGCTGGTGCTCTCGGGAAACTTCGCCTGGCTGAACTGGCTGACGATCACGCTCGCCCTGCCGGCCGTCGATTTCGGCACGTTCGCGGCCGGCGCCGGCGCGCCGCCGGAGGCGGCCTCCCGGACGGGTCCGCTCTGGTACGTGGTCCTCGTGTGCGCGGTGACCGCGCTGGTGCTGGTCCTGAGCCGGCACCCGGTGGCCAACATGATCTCGCGCGGCCAGGTGATGAACCGGTCCTTCGACCCGCTCCACCTCGTCAACACCTACGGGGCATTCGGCACCGTGGGCCGGATCCGCGAGGAGGTGGTGGTGGAGGGCACCGCCGACCGGGAGCCCCGGCCGGACGGCGCGTGGCGGGAGTACGGGTTCAAGGGGAAGCCGGGTGAAGTGCGCCGGGTCCCGCGCCAGTTCGCCCCGTACCACCTGCGGCTCGACTGGCTGATGTGGTTCGCGGCGCTCTCCCCGGCGTACGCGCGGGACTGGTTCGGGCCGTTCGTCGAGCGGCTGCTGGCGGGCGACCGGGACACCCTGCGGCTGATCCGCCACAACCCCTTCCCGGACGCCCCGCCCCGCTTCGTCCGCGCACGGCTGTACCGCTACCGGTTCACGACCCGGCGGGAGCGGCGCGAGACGGGGGCTTGGTGGCACCGCACGCTGGTGGGCGAGTACCTGCCGCCGACCCGGCTCGCCGGGGCGCCCGGCCCGGACGGCGTCGGCACACCGGGGCGGGGCGGCCCGCCCTCAGAGCGCGAGTAGCGCCGCCTCCTTCTCCGGCGGTATGCCCGGGGCCGGCCGGTCGGAGCGCTGCGGGGCGGTCCCGCCGAGCCCCTGGAGCCAGGACCAGGTGTCGGCGACGGTCTCCTCGACCGGCCGGCACGTCAGTCCCGCCGCGAGCGCCTTGGTGACGTCGCCGCCGAACATGTAGTCGTGCAGTTCTCCTTCGGGGAGCCAGATCGGCAGCTCGGTCCAGGGCTCCACGCCCGCTTCCCCGAGCCGGCCCGGGTCGGTCCAGCGCAGCTCGGCGCCGCCGCCCGTCTCGGTCGCGCAGGCCTCGAGGAGGGCGCCCATCGTGGCGTGGCCGACGGGCGAGACCACGTTGAAGGGGCCGCCGCGTCCGGCTTCGGCGGCGTCCAGGGTCCAGCGCGCGAGGTCGCGCACGTCGATGTACTGGAGGGGGAGGCCGGGTGCGCCGGGGGCGAGCGTGGGGCCGCCCCGGGCGGCACGGTTCAGCCACCAGGGCAGCCGGCCGACGTTCTCGTACGGGCCGAGGATGAGTCCGGCGCGGACCAGCAGCGCGCGGTCCCCGAAGGCCTCCAGGGCGGCGAGCTCCCCGCCGCGCTTGTCCTCGGCGTAGGCGGTGGCCTCGGCGTCGGGCGAGCCGTCGACCAGCGGGCCGTCCTCGTCCAGTCCGGCCGGGGCGGGATAGGAGTACACGGAGCGGCTCGATATGTACGCGTACCGGCCGACGCGGCCGGCGAGCAGCCGGGCACTGTCCCGTACGGCCGTGGGGGCGCCGCCCCAGGTGTCGACGACGAGGTCCCATTCCCCCGCCGTCAGGGCGTCCAGGCCGCCGGGGGCGGTGCGGTCCCCGTGCAGCGCCGTCGTTCCGGGGGCGGGCGCGTGGTGCCCGCGATGGAAGACGGTCACCTCCCACCCGCGGTTCAGGGCGTCTTCGGTGATCGCGCGCCCGACGAATTCGGTACCACCCAGCATCAGCAGCTTCATGCACGTCAGCGTGCCCGCGGGCGGGGGCGGGCGTAACCCTTGATCGCCCACAGCGATGACGCTGACGGCGTACCCGCCCGGGGAACCATGCGAGCCCCCGCACCAGTCGGCACGGGGGCTCGGAACGCTCCGGGCAGCGGCTAGTCGATGCCGGGCAGGATGTGCGGCTCCGCGAGGTCGTCCTCGTAGCCGGCGAGACGGATGGGGGCGGACCGGGCCCAGACCTCCAGGTTGCCGAGGGTCTCGGGCCGCTTGATGCTTCGCGAACCCGTGCGTTCCTTCGGGGCCTGCTCGGTCTTCGTCAGTTCTGGCGTCACCGCGCACTCCTTTGTGTCGCGTAACCCGGCAGCGGTCGGACCGCTGGACGGGACAGGAATAAAGGGTTTCCGGACGCGGTGGCGCCTTGGTGGAGCGAGTACCCGGGTAGGGCTCTCATGCCGCTCAGAGTACACATATGAGCGGACCCCCGCTCGATGGAAAGGTAAAATCCACACTGGACCGCTCGTTTTCGCCCCGAGTTCAGTCACTCGTACGGCGGCCCGTCGTGAGCGGCTGCTCTGCTCGACAGCGCCATGCGGTGATGTGCGCGATCGGGCGACGGGGGAACGTCAGTGGCGGGGTCCGAGGTGCCGACGGTCGTCGGAAGCGTCGAGGAACTGATGGATCTGCTCTTCTCCCGTTCCGGGGCCGGCCACGGTCTGAGGGCGGCCGCCTCGCTGCGGCGCTCCTTCCCGTACGACAAGGAGCTCCAAGTCGCCGGGCTGGTGCACGGTCTTGGTCGGCCCGAGCCTACGGCGCGCGCCCTGCGCGCGCTGCTCGGCGAGCGGGTGGCCCGGCTGGTGTGGCAGCTCGCACCGGCTCCGCGGGAGACCCGGGGACCCGGCCCGGAGGCCGGTGCGGAAGCCGACGTGGAGGCCCTGAGACTGGCCGTCGACGCGGGCCGGAGCGCCAGCGGTTCGGAGGCGGGCGTGCTGGAGGACTGGCGTCCGGTGCTGGAACTGGTCGCGGCGGGGGCGTACGACCGAACGGGGTAACACGGCGCGCCCCCGCCCCCTCCGGCGTACGGAGAGGGGGCGGGGGCGCGGTACGCCGTGCGGAAGGGGCCGGGCGGCCTACCAGTTGGCGGGCGCGTAGTCCTTGAGGAAGACGCCGTACAGGTCCTCGCCGAGCTCACCGCGGACGATCGGGTCGTAGACCCGGGCCGCGCCGTCGACCAGGTCGAGCGGGGCGTGGAAGCCCTCCTCGGCCAGGCGGATCTTGTCCGGGTGCGGGCGCTCGTCGGTGATCCAGCCGGTGTCGACGGCGGTCATCAGGATCTGGTCCTTCTGGAACATCTCCTGGGCGCTGGTGCGCGTCAGCATGTTGAGCGCGGCCTTCGCCATGTTGGTGTGCGGGTGGCCGGCGCCCTTGTAGCCGCGGCTGAAGACGCCCTCCATGGCGGAGACGTTGACGACGTAGCGACGGCCGGCCTCGGCCGCGGCCATCGCCGGGCGCAGCTTGCTGATCAGGATGAACGGCGCGGTGGAGTTGCAGAGCTGCACTTCGAGGAGCTCGATCGGGTCGACCTCGGACACCGTCTGGATCCAGCTGTTGGTGTCGTGCAGGTCCGGGACCAGGCCGCCCGCGTCGATCGCGGTGCCAGCCGCGATCCGCTCCAGGGAGGCGGAGCCGGAGACCAGTGCGAGTTCGGTGACGTCCTGCGCGCTGAGCTTCTCGCCCTTGCCGGTGGGCAGCGCGGCGACGCGGTCCACGGTGCCGCTGCCGAAGGTGCCGATGATCTCGGAGGTGGGCAGCTCGCCCGCGGGGAGCGGGGCGTTCTCGGCGGCGACGAGCTCGCTGTAGGCGCCCGGGGAGCGGCGGACGGTCTGCGCGGCGTTGTTGATCAGGATGTCGAGCGGGCCCTCGGCGGCCACGGAGTCCGCCAGCGCGACGACCTGGGCCGGGTCGCGCAGGTCGATTCCGACGATCTTCAGGCGGTGCAGCCACTCGGAGCTGTCGGGCATCGCCTTGAAGCGGCGGATCGCGTCGGCGGGGAAGCGGGTGGTGACGGTGGTGTGCGCGCCGTCGCGCAGCAGCCGCAGCGCGATGTACATGCCGATCTTGGCGCGGCCGCCGGTGAGCAGGGCGCGGCGGCCGGTCAGGTCGGTGCGGGCGTCGCGGCGCGCGTGGTTGAAGGCGGCACAGTCCTGGCAGAGCTGGTGGTAGAACGCGTCGACCTCGACGTAGCGGGTCTTGCAGACGTAGCAGGAGCGCGGACGCTGGAGTATGCCGGCGATCGGGCCCTTGGCGGCGGCGGTCAGGGCGTTGCCCTGGGTCTCGTCGTCGATGCGCTCGGCCGAGCCGGTCGCGGTCGCCTCGGTGACGGCCTTGTCGTTGGCGGTCTTGGCGGCGCGGCGGTCCTGGCGGCGGCGCTGCTTCACCGTCCGGTAGAGGCCGGCGGTGGCGCGGCGTACGGTGATCGCGTCCGGGTGGTCGACGTCGAGCTTGTCCAGCTCGTCGAGCACACTGAGGCAGAGGGCGAGCCGGTCGGGGTCGACGCCCGGTCCGTAGGCGTGCCCGTAGTCCTGGCTGTCTTCGGTCACCGTCATGCCCGCTGCCGTTCCTTGATCAGTCGTCCGCGTCCGCCTGCTGCGGAAGTCCCCAAAAGGGTCAGTGTACGGACCCCTCCCGGCGGAAGCCAAACCTGTTCGCGTCTACTGCGGATGGAGTACACCTCAAGCCTTACTCGTGCAGGCCTTGAGGTGGAGGAATAGCCTTCCCGTCTCGGGCATTGTGGATTCTATGAGTGCCCTAGCCCTTTCGGTCCTGCTCTGCCTGGTGTCCGCGGTGGCGTACGCGGGCGGGGCGATCGTCCAGGAACGGGTCGCATCCGCGTCGGCGGGGCGGCCGTACGCCCCCGTGCGCCGGGGCGGCTGGTACGCCGCCATCGCCCTGAACGGCCTCGGCGCGCTGCTGCACGTGGTGGCGCTCGCCTACGGGCCGCTGAGTCTCGTGCAGCCGCTGGGGGCCCTGACCATCGTCTTCGCGCTGCCGATGGCGGCCGTGTTCGTACACCGCCGCGCGGGCGCCGCCGCCTGGCGCGGGGCCCTGCTGGCGTCCGTCGGCCTGGCCGGGCTGCTGGCTCTGACGGGCGGCGACGAGGGGTCCGAGCGGGTCCTGTCGGGCTCCGGACAGGGCCTGCTGCTGACCGCGACCGGGGGCGGGGTCGCCCTGCTCTTCCTGATGGCGCGGCGCATGCGGCGGCGCCCCACCGCGCGCAGCGTGCTGCTGGCGGCGGCGGCCGGCACGGCCTTCGGCATGGCCTCGGTGTTCACGAAGGGGGTCGCCGAGCGGTTCGCCCCGGACGCGCTGGTCTCCCTGTGGCCGGAACTCGCCTCCGTGGCCGCGCTCGCCGGCGCCGGGCTGCTGCTGTCGCAGGCGGCCTACCAGGGCGCCGGGCTGACCGCGCCACTGGCCACCGTGACGGTGGCCAACCCGGTGATCGCGGCGGCGGTCGGCATCACGATGTTCGACGAGGGCTTCCGCTACGGGGCGGCCGGCGCCGCCGCGGCGGCGGTGAGCGCGGCGCTGGCCGCGACGGGGCTGATCCTGCTCACCTTGCTGCCGCGGCCGGAGCGGCCGGCCGGCGCCGGAGTGCCGGTCGCGGGCTCCGGGATGTCGGACGCCCGGACGTCGAACGCCCAGGTGGCGGACTCCCCGGCTTCGGGCCGCCCGGCCCCGGGCGGCTCGCACCGCCCAGGGGGGTCGACGGACTCCTCGGGGCCTTCGGGGTCAGGGGCCGTGGGGGCGCCGGAGACCGAGCCGGCCGGAACACCGGGGTCATCGGAGCCGACGGGGTCAGATGTCGACCCCGTGGCCGCGCAGGTACTTCAGCGGGTCGATGTCGCTCCCGTAGCCGGGCCCCGTACGCATCTCGAAGTGCAGGTGCGGTCCGGTCGTGTTGCCGGTGGAACCGGAGCGGCCGATGCGCTGCCCTCCGGAGACCTGCTGTCCGGCCTTGACTCCGAGCGCCGACAGGTGCGCGTACTGGGAGTACCGCCCGTCGGAGTGCCGGATGACGACCTGATAGCCGTACGCACCTGCCCAGCCGGCTGAGACGACCGCGCCGGGGCCCACGGCCTTGACCGAGGTCCCCGTGGCCACCGGGAAGTCGACGCCCGTGTGGTAGCCGCTGGACCAGGAGGAACCGGCGACGTGGTAGGCCGTGCCGAGGCCCGCGTCCACGGGGGCGGAGTAGCCCGAGGGCGCGTCCTGCCGGGTGGTGGCGGGTTGCAGCACGGGCTTCTCGGCCGGCTTCTCCGCCGGCGTTTCGACCGGCTTCTCCGCCGGTTTTTCGGCCGGTTTCTCCGCGGGCTTCTCCGCGGGCTTCTCCTGCGGCTGCTGCGCCGCCGGTTCCACGGGCTTGACCGGTTCGGCCGTGCGCGGCGGCTTCTCGGGGCTCGGGGCCGGCGGCGCTGCCGTGATGCGCAGGGCAAGCCGCTGACCAGGGAAGATGAGGTCCGGGTTGCCGCCCACGGTGGCCCGGTTGGTTGCGTACAGCGCCTGCCAGCCGCCCTCCACGTGCTGTTCGGTGGCGATCAGCGAGAGCGAGTCCCCGGGCGTGACCACGTACGGGTCGGGCAGGACGGAGGTCCCCATCGGGTGGGCCGCCGTGCTCTGCGGCGCCGGCGCTCCGTTCCCCTGCGGCTGCCCCGTGGCCTGCTGCGGCTGCTGGGCCTGCTGGAGCTGCCGGGCCTGCTGCAGCGGGGCGGCGGACGCCTTGGACTGCGTACCGAGGGCCGGCGCCGGGCCGCTGCGGCTGAGTCCGGCCTGTTTCCCGCAGGCGGGCCAGGCCTGCGGGCCCTGCCCCTTCAGCACCTTCTCCGCGACCGCGATCTGCTGTTCCCTGGTCGCGAGGTCCGCGCGGGCGGCGTACGCGGTGCCGCCGAAGGCGCGCCAGGTGCTCTGGCTGAACTGGAGCCCGCCGAAGTAGCCGTTGCCGGTGTTGATGTGCCAGTTGTTGGTGGACTCGCAGCTGGCGACCTTGTTCCAGGTGTCCACGGAGGCGGCGTTCGCGACTCCGGCGCCGATGAACGGGAGCGCGATCCCGGCACCGCCCGCCGTGACGACGAGCGAGGCCCGGTTGATGCTGCTCGGCTGATACCGGCGGTGCCGGCCCCGTACACCCATGGGAGCCCCCATCGAAGACATCAGGAGCCTCGCAACCTAACGCTGCGACCAGAACATGACAAGGCGCACAACAGGACCCGTGGGAAGGGAAGTTGATTTCTCGCCGAAAGCAGTACAGCGATCTGGATCTCCACCGATGTAGCGTCGGTGTTCCTGTATTCCTCCGCACATCGAATGCACTGTCGACGCACTCAGGAGCGCACGCAATGAGCAGCAGCACGGCCCAGATCGGCGTCACCGGCCTCGCGGTCATGGGCAGCAACCTCGCGCGGAACTTCGCGCGCAACGGGTTCACGGTGGCCGTCCACAACCGCACCGCGGCCAAGACCACGGCACTGGTGGAGGAGTTCGGCCACGAGGGCACCTTCGTGGCCGCCGGGTCCGCCAAGGAATTCGTCGACGCGCTGGAGCGCCCGCGCCGTCTGATCATCATGGTGAAGGCCGGCGAGGCCACCGACGCCGTGATCCGGGAGTTCGCCCCGCTGCTGGAGCCGGGCGACGTCATCATCGACGGCGGGAACGCCCACTTCGAGGACACCCGCCGCCGGGAGAAGGAACTGCGCGAGCAGGGCCTGCACTTCGTGGGCGTCGGCATCTCGGGCGGCGAGGAAGGCGCGCTGCTCGGCCCGAGCATCATGCCCGGCGGCTCCGAGGAGTCGTACGCCTCCCTCGGCCCGCTGCTGGAGAAGATCTCCGCGAAGGCCGCCGACGGCACCCCCTGCACCTCTCACGTGGGCCCCGACGGCGCGGGCCACTTCGTCAAGATGGTGCACAACGGCATCGAGTACGCCGACATGCAGCTCATCGCCGAGGCCTACCACCTGCTGCGCGAGGTCGCGGGCTACTCCCCCGCGAAGATCGCCGAGACCTTCCGCTCCTGGAACCGCGGGCGCCTGGACTCGTACCTGATCGAGATCACGGCCGAGGTGCTCGCGCACACGGACGCCGCGACCGGTCTGCCGTACGTGGACGTCGTCGCCGACGCCGCCGAGCAGAAGGGCACGGGCCGCTGGACCGTGCAGATCGCCCTCGACCTGGGCGTTCCGGTGTCGGGCATCGCGGAGGCGGTGTTCGCCCGCGCGGTGTCGGGCCACGGCGAGCTGCGTACGGCCGCCCGGGGGCTGGCCGGCCCGAAGGCCGCGCCGCTCTCCCCCGAGGCGGCGGACGCCTTCGCCGCGCGGGTGGAGCAGGCCCTGTACGCCTCGAAGATCGTCTCGTACACGCAGGGCTTCCACCAGATCCAGGCCGGCAGCGAGGAGTACGGCTGGGGCGTGGACCCGGGCGCGGTGGCCTCCCTGTGGCGCGGCGGCTGCATCATCCGGGCCGCGTTCCTGGACCGGATCCGCGCCGCGTACGACGCCCGGCCGGAGCTGCCGAGCCTGCTGGCGGACGCCGGCTTCGCCGAGGAGATCGGCGCCGCGCAGGAGGACTGGCGCGAGGTGCTGGTGGCCGCGGTCCGCCAGGGCATCCCGGTACCGGCCTTCGCGGCCTCGCTGGCGTACTACGACGCCCTGCGCTCGGAGCGGCTGCCGGCGGCCCTGACCCAGGGCCAGCGGGACTTCTTCGGGGCGCACACCTACCGGCGCACTGACCGCGAGGGCTCCTACCACACCCTGTGGAGCGGCGACCGCTCGGAGGTCCGCACGGCCTGAGGCCGGGGGCCTGTCCGGCGCTGGTCCGGGGGCCCGGTCCGGGACGGGGCTCAGGCCGGGCACAGGGCCGGGCACGGGCCCGGACCAGCAGCCTGATCCGGGCCGGCGGAGGGCGTCCGGCACGCGGCGCGGCCGCCGTCGGGCCCGTTCCTCCGGGCCCGGGGCCGGGGTTCGCTCAGCCCAGCGGTTCCGGCATCGGAACGGGCGCGGGACCCGGGGGCGGTGGTACCGGATCCGGCTCGGGCACCGGACCGGGCGCGGGCGGTGCGGGCCGTGGCACGGGGTCCGGGAACGGTCCGGGGCCGGGCAGCGGAGGCGATGGCGGCACGGGGTCGGGTGCGGGCACGGGCGGTTGCGTCATGCCATCCACCTTCCCGCGTTCTCGGCCCGTACGCACGACGAGGAACGGCGCCCCCGCGGGGGCGCCGTTCCGGTGCGACGGGCCGCGGCGGCGCCTCAGCGAGGACGCGGCCCGGCGGGCCGGGCGGTCACCACAGGTCGGAGTCCGAGTCGAGCTGTCTCGCGGCGGAAGCGACGACCTCGGCCGGCGCCACGGGCGCCCGGTCGGGGTGTTTGGCGGCCCAGCTCGCGGCATACGGGCACAGCGGGACCACGGGCACGCCCTCGTCGGCGGCGATCCCGTAGAACGTCCGCACCAGGTTCCCGGCGATCCCGCGGCCCTCGTGCCCGGGCTCGACGACGGTGTGGACCGCCACGAGGGCGTGGGGCGCCTCCGCGAGGACGAAGTAGGCGATGAAACCGACCACCGCGCCGTCCTCGACGGCCAGCAGCTTCCCGGACGTGCGGTCGTCCACGCACTGGACCGACTCGGCCTGCGCCATGATGCCCGACTCCCCTCAGACAGCCACCGCGTGGGGGCTGCGCTCCTGATCCGTACCCGGCACCGGGGCGGACGGATCCGCGCCCAGCTCGATGATGCGATTGTCCGCGTCGACGTGCACGATCCGCGGCTGCAACACCCGCGCCTCGGCGTCCTCGACCTGCGCGTAACTGATGAGGATGACCAGGTCCCCGGGGTGCACGAGGTGCGCGGCGGCCCCGTTGATCCCGATGACCCCCGACCCCCGCTCCCCCTCGATGACGTACGTCTCCAGCCGTGCCCCGTTGGTGATGTCGACGATGTGCACCAGTTCCCCGGGCAACAGGTCCGCCGCGTCGAGCAGATCGGCGTCGACGGTCACGGACCCGACATAGTGCAGGTCGGCCTGGGTGACCGTGGCCCGGTGGATCTTGGACTTGATCATGGTGCGCAGCATTTTGAGCTCCTAGAAGACGGCTCCCTGCCAGCTTTCTGCAGGTCAGGGGCGGTCTCACCTTACACTGACACGCGTCGGATCGAAGGTTAAAAGGAACATCGATTCCCGCTGGCGAGAAGGCTCCTTGCCTGCACTTCCGTGCGAACCAGGCTGTTGCCGCGCCGCCGGACAGGCGTCGAATCGGACAGCCACGTCGGAATGTTCGGGGACCGATGCTGACCAGATGCTGACCTACCTGACGGCACATCGGGCGTGTGAGGGAGGCAGGACGACTCGCCTTTCTCCCCGGGAGTACGGTAAGAGCGCCTGTTGGCCACGGCTCGCTCTCTCAGCGGCAGGGCCCGCGAGGGGCGCCGTGCGCGCGTACGCGCGTGCGCGCCCCTCCTCCGGCACTTAGCTTCCGATGTTGGTCTGTCACACCCGAGCGAGCGGTACGGGGAACAGGTTGAAGCCAGCCGCTGACCGAAGCCATCAGCACGGGTCCTCCAGGCCTTACACCATGGCCGAATCCGAGACGCGCTGTTGGGCGTTGAACCCGGCTCGTGGTGTCGCCGTCATGAGGAGCCTCTTGGGTCGGGTGACCACGCCCGCCACGGCCTTCACCGGACGGTCGGGGTGGGCCGGCCTCAGTTCGAAGCGTGCGGCCAGGGCTGCCAGGGCAACGGGTGCGCTGATCGCGGCGAAGGGCGCACCGACGCAGCGGTGCGCGCCGGCGCTGAAGGGGAGGTAGGCGTTGCCGCGGGTCGTGAGTGCTTCGTCGCCCGTCCAGCGGTGGGGGTCGAAGGTGTCGGGGTCGGGGTAGACGGTGGGGTCGCGGTGGATGCCGTAGAGGTTGAGCAGGACCTCCGCTCGGGGTGGGAGGCGGAATCCGCCGACGGTCACCTCGCGGACGGTGTTACGCGCGACGACGGGGATGGGGTAGAGGCGCATCACCTCTTTGACGACCCGGCTGGTGAGGGGGAGCTGTTCGACGGCCTTGTCGGGCAGCGGGCGGCCGCTGTTGAACAGGGCGTCGGCCTCGCTTTGTACGGCTTGTTCGAGGTCGCGGTTTCGGGCCAGTTCGTGCCAGGCCCAGGCGAGCGTCATGGCGGTGGCGTCGCTGTTGGCGGCCAGGAAGGTGATCAGTTCGTCGATGACCGCGGTCCGGGTGATGTTCGGTTCGCCCTGGACGGGGCAGGCGGCTTCGTCCAGGAGGCTCAGAACGTCGTTGCCGCAGCCGGCCGGGACGTGTCGTGCGGAGAGGTTCTCGGCGACTTCTCGCAGGGTGCGTGTCGCCCGCCAGCCGCTGGGCGTGCGCATGGGAGGCAGCCAGAGGGGCGCGGTCATCCGCAGGAGGATTCCCCTCGACAGGGTGAATGCCTTGGTGGCCAGCCAGGAGACGGTGTCGGCGGGTGCTTCGGATCGGAAGAGGCAGCGGACCGCGATGTCAACGCTGAGTTTGAGCATCTCGTGGTCGAGCTCGAGTACGGTGCGCGGCGGCAGGCGCTTGGCGAAGTCCGAGGTAACTTGGCAGATCAGGGGCGTGGTGGCGGTGAGGGGCGTGCGGGTGAAGGCGGGGGTGACGATCTTGCGGCGCTCGCGGTGTGCGGTCCCGTCGAGGGTGAACAGGCCGTCGCCTGTGACGGGACGGAAGCCTCGGGCCATTCGCTCGCGGCCGAATGCGTTGGTCTTGTCGGCCAGGATCTCGTGGGCCAGCTCCCCGTCACTGATCACGTATTTGGTTCCGGGGCCGAGCTGAAGTTTCACCACGGGGCCGGCCTCGCCCAGTTCGCGGAGCATGGGCAGCATCCCGTCCCGCATGAGTGGAAGGTGGCCCAGCAGCCTGCGGTGTCCGGGGGCGTTGGGGACGTCTCGTCCCGCGTCGGGGGTCACTGCTGCTTCCGGGTTCTTCTCGCCCGTTCGTCCCGCTTCGGTTGCCGCACCGTCGGTTGCATCGGTTGCTGACCGTTCCATGAGCATGCCTTTCTGATCTTGTGAAGATGGGCGGGGCCAAGCCGTCCCGGACGGGTGGTCCGCCGACCCTCGTACGGCGTCGAGGGACGTCAGGTGACCGGCGCGACGCCAGTCAGGGGGTGCGGAAGGCCAGGACGACGTTGTGGCCGCCGAACCCGACGGAGTTGCTCAGTGCCACGCCCAGGTGTTCGTTCGCGGCGGCTTTGACGACGAGGTTGAGGTCGAAGGCCGGGTCGGGGCTCTCCAGGTTGGCGGTGGGCGGGATCAAGCCGTGCTGGAGGCTCAGGACGGTCAGGGCGGCTTCGACGGCACCGGTGGCTCCGAGGGAATGCCCGAGAGCTCCCTTGGTGGAGGTGACGAACGGGCCGCCGGGCAGCACGGTGCTGATCGCCTGCGCTTCGACAGCGTCGTTGAGGACGGTGGAGCTGCCGTGGGCATTGACGAGGTCCACGTCGTGAGGGGTGAGTGCGGCGTCGGCCAGAGCAGCCCGCATGGCTTGCTTGAGCCCGCGGCCGTCAGGGTGGGGAGCGGTGGGGTGGTGGGCGTCGGTTGTGGACGCGCACCCGGCCAGGAGAGCCCGGGGCGTGTGGCCTCGGGCGGCGGCGTCCTCGGCCCGCTCCAGGATGAGGACGGCCGCTGCTTCACCCAGCACGAAGCCGTCCCGAGCCTGATCGAAGGGCCGGGAGGCGCCGGCGGGGTCGTGGCGGCGGGTCGAGAGGGCGCCGAGCTGGGCGAACCCCGTGGCGATCAGGGGTGTGTTGCTCGCTTCTGTGCCGCCCGCGATGACGATGTCGCACTGGCCGGTGATCAGGAGGTCGCGGGCCACGGTGATGGCGGTCGCGCCGGAGGCACAGGCGGTCGCCGTCACCAGGGTCGGGCCGAGCGCCCCGCACAGGAGAGCAATCTCGCTGGCGGGGGTACTCGGCCCGAGCATGGAGATCAGCAGCGGTGAGACACGTGTGGGCCGGTCGAGCAGTTGCCGGTGCTGGTTCTCCCAGGTCTGGCAGGCGCCCATGCCGCTGCCGATCACCACCCCGACGCGGGTGCCGTCCCAGGTCTGGGGATCGAGAGCGGCATCCTGCAAGGCCTCCTTGGCGGCCATGAGGGCGAGCTGCGCGGAGCGGTCCAGCCGGTGAACGGTCCGACGCCCCAGCGACTCCTGAGCGTCGAAGAACGGCACGGAGCAGCAGAAGTCGACCGGCAGGCCGAGGAGCTGGCTGGCTGTGGCAGCCGTAGGCTCGCCGTCGCAGACGCCCTTCCAGGTGGACTCCACGTTGATTCCGGCAGGGGTGAGCATGCCGAGACCGGTGACGGCGATGTCGGGACGGCTCATCGAGAACCGGCCCGAGCTCGATTCCCGAGGTGGATCCCGGGCGCGATCTTCGACGGGATTGTCATCGCGAGTGGGACTCCTGCGGCTCCACGTCGTGCGTAAGCTGCTGCACGGCCTGGGCCAGCGTCGTGTCCAGGGTCAGGTGGCTGGCCCGCTCGCCCGTGTCGTCGGACACCATGACGGCGAGCTCGGTCAGCGAGAGCGAGTCCATGCGCAGATCGCGGAAGGTGCTCTGCGGCGTCACCTGCGAGGTGTCGACACCGATCTCGAACAGCATGGCGACGATCCTGTCGTACATGGGGTTTCTCCACTCGTTGAAGACGGGTGCGCAGCAAGGCCGGAAAGCTGGGCTGCGTTCGTACGGGCGACGGGTCGGGGTTGTGTCGGAGGCGCCGCTGTGCGCCGACGCTGAGTTGGGCACCTCAGTCCGGTGGGTCCGCTGGTCCGTCAACCTGCGGCGATCCGGTCATGAGGGGCCGCTTCCATACGGCTGGAGATGTAGCTGGAGAGCGCTTCGATGGTGGGGTGGCGCCGCATGTCGGCGATCGGGACCGTCACCGCGTACCGCGCTTCGAGGTCTGCCGTGATCATCACCTCTTCCATCGAGGTGATGCCGAGGGCGTCCAAGGGCATGGTGGGGTCGAGGTCCGAGGCGGGGACTTCGAGGAGGCCTGCCAGGTGGCTTGTCAGCCAGTGGGTGATCTCCGCGGAGTCCGTGGAGTCTGTCACTGGTCGTCCCTGCTGTCCGTCGGTGCGGCCGAGCTGTTTTCGTCCGTGAGGTAGCGCTCGCGACACTCCTTGCGGCGCAGCTTTCCGCTGGTCGTGCGCGGCAGGCTGCCCCGCCGGGCCGCCTTGACGTCATGCGGCCGCACGCCGTGGCGTTCGGCGACGGCGATCTCCACGCGTCGGCGCAGATCGATGTCCGTCGCGCTCTGCGGTCCTGAGGAGAGTTCCACCATCACGATGAGCCGGTCTCCCTCGGCGTCGTCGCCCGGGACGGCGAAGGCCGCTACGGCGCCTGGCACGGCTTCGGGGATCGCCTGTCGGATGGTGTCCTCGATGTCGCTGGCCACGTGGTTGGCGCCGTGGATGATGACGACGTCCTTGGTGCGGCCCAGGACGAACACCTCGCCGTCGTGCAGGAAGCCCAGATCGCCGGTGCGCAGCCAGCCGCTGTCGCTTCCCCTGGTGGTCTTGAGGGTTCGGTTGAACAGCTGAGAGGAGCGCTGCTCCTCGCGCCAGTAGCCGGCTGCCACGTTGGGGCCGCGCAGCCAGAGCTCGCCGATGAAGCCCGCTGCCTGTTCGACGCCGGTCTCGGGGTCTGCCACCCTCACGTCCTGTCCGACGGGTCGGCCGCAGCCGACCACCGTGGTGGTCGGTGCCGCCGCGTCGCCGGCGGCTACAACGCGGACTTCGCCGGTGGTGAGGGCGTGGCTGTCGAGGTCGAGGTCGGTCCAGCGCTGCCCGACCCGGTTGCAGGCGACCAGCACGGTGGCCTCGGCCAGGCCGTAGCTGGGCTTGACCGCGTCCGGTGCGAGACCTGCGACGGCGAAGGCTTCGGTGAAGCGCCGCAGAGTGCCGACGCGTACCGGCTCGGCGCCGTTCGTGAGCACGCGGACACTGCTCAGGTCCAGTCCAGACGGATCGGGGACCTTGCGGACGCACAGGTCGTAGGCGAAGTTGGGTCCTCCGCTGAAGTGGGCGCGGTGCGCGTCCAGGAGGCGCAGCCAGCGCACGGGGCGCTGGATGAAGGCCAGCGGCGACATGAGTGCGACGTGCGCCCCCGCGAGCATGGGGGCGAGGACACCGATGGACAGGCCCATGTCGTGGAACTGAGGCAGCCAGCTCGCGATGGGCGTGCTGTCGGACAGGCCACAGCCTTCCATGACCTGCCGGGTGCTGGCCACCAGGTTCCCGTGGGTGATGACGGCTCCGTTGGGGCGGCCGGTGGAGCCGGAGGTGTACTGCAGATAGGCTGGCTCCGCCGCCTCGGCCTGGTACCCGGACCAGTCGGAGGCCGGTCGGGGATCAGCCTCGTCCACGGCCCACACCGGTACCCGTCCGCCGGCCAGGTCCCGGCACGCTGGGGTGTTGGGACTGACCGTGAGCAGGCAGACCGGGTCCGCGTCCGCGAGGACGGCCGCCAGCTGGTCGGTGCGCCGGGGGTCCTCCGGGGGGAAGAGCGGCACTGCGATCATTCCGGCGTACAGGCACGCGAGGAAAGCAACCCCGTAGTCCAGGCCCTGGGGACACAGCACGGCGACGCGCCCGCCCCGTGGGAACCGGGATTCGAGCGCGGCCGCCAACGCCCGCGCACGCAGATCCACCTGGGTGAAGGTGAGCGTCTGCCACGTACCGTCGGGGTCCTGGCTGTAGCTGACGAAACTGAGGGCGGGGCGCTCGCCGGCGCGCGCTGCGTGTCCGTTCACCGCGGCCGGCAGCGGTCGCCACTCCTGTGGGTCCGGGGCCGAACGAATGGGGGAAGTGGGGCGGGGCACCGTGCCCGGCGCCGTAACGGATCCCGCAACCATGTGGTCAGGCATGTCTGGAGGGTCCTTTCACCGGTGGGCCGAGGGAGGAGTGCGCGACCGGTCGTGTGACACGGTCCGGGGCCGCGTTCGCCCTTCTGACCCCTTGCAAGGACAGGCCTTGCGCATCGCCCCGACCTACGGCGCGAGCCTCGGATGTGCAGCGGCAAGCTCACAGCAGAACGTGCAACGGCTGCTTGCGAGGCAGGGGGCGACTACGGCATACGGGTGATTGATTCCCTCGTCCGAGTCGCACGGCGTAACCGCCGGAGGCATTCCGGCAGCCGCGCCCGAGGGGTTCAAGGCCCACTCGGACGCCCCACGGAGAAGGTTCTCGGGACAAGGCAACGGCCAGTGTCCAAACCAGGATTGGCCTCGTTCACTCGGTTGCGCCCGTCCTTCGCCCCAGGCCCCACGGGCGGGCCTCCTCCCTTCCTGTCGACCCGCGCGCAGCCGCCGACGCTGAAGTGCCCTTACGCAGCCCGAGAGCGGAGCCGTCATGACCGTAAACAGCGACCCCCAGCCCGCTACCGCTCAGGGGGCGGAGCGGGTGCCGACCAAGGCGTCGCTCACGACCGGGAATTCGGTGGGAAACGCAGACGCCAACCGCACGGCGGTCGAGCCGGGCCTGGCCCAGGACCGGGTGATGCTGAAGTGGGCCCGCCAGCGCCCCGATGACGGATTCGTCATCGGCATCGCGCTCCGGGTACAGGGGCCGAGGCCCACACCGGAGCGGCTCGCAGCACTCGTCACAGCACGCTTGGCGCAGGTACCCGTGCTCGCGGAGTGCCTGGACGGGCCACTTCGTGAGGAGCGGTGGCGTCCGGCCGACGGCTTCGACATCGGCCGCCACGTGCACGTCCTCACCGGTGCGATCGACCTGCACCGCAGTGCTGAACTGCTGGCGAACCAGCCGCTGGGAGACGACCGGCCGGGCTGGGGTCTTTGGCTGACCGGCACCGGACGCGATGACGAATACCTGCTTGCCTACCGTGTTCACCACGCCACTCAGGACGGAGCGGCGGTCGCACACACGATCAGTCGGCTGTTCGACGCCCGTGTGCCTGGGCCCGCCAGCGAAAAGAGCTCCAAAGCTGTCGATCGCCAGTGGGCCACCGCCCCGCCCTGTAAGCAGAGCCGATTGCTGGCCACAGCGGATGTCCCCGTGGAGGCGCTGCGCACGATCAGCCGAGCCTCGGGAGCCTCCCTCAACGACATTTACCTCGCCGCCCTCGCGGGAGCCCTGCGCGCCTGGCTGCCGCCCACCGAACGCGACCAGCCCGTCCCCGTACGGGTCCCGTTCAACCTCCGCCTCCGCCAGGACCGCCAGGACCGCGGCAACCGCTGCGGACTCATGCGCATCCTCCTGCCGGTGGAGGAGCGGGGTGCCGGCCGACGGCTTGCCCGCGTCGTCGAGCAGACCGGCAGCTGGCCCAGGCCCGCAAGGTCATGGACAGCATGCCGCACCACCTGTTCTGGAAGAACTTCTCCATCTCCCTCAGCCCTGAGGACGCGCTCGGGAGTGCGACCCTGCTCGGCGTCCACACCCCGCTGGCCGTCGGCGGCGACCCCGTCACGGCAGGCCTCGCGTTGCCCCCGCTGCTGAGCGGTCACCTGTTCTCCAGCGTCCTGTTCCTCTACGGAACCCGCGCCGCCTTCTCTGTCACCGCCCGGACCCGGCATGAGCACGTACGCGACCTCCCTCGCCTGTGGGTACGCGAACTGGCCGAACTGGCCACCGCCACCCGCGCCTGAACGCGACAGGGTCCGCACCCGCCGGCCCTTCCCGCTGCCACCTTCAGCCCACCGTGAGGTCACCGTGCCGTCTTCCCGCCCCACCGTCCTACTCACCGGCGCGACCGGAGTGATCGGCGCCAGTCTTTTGCCGGCCCTCGCCGCACGCTACGAGGTCATCGCACTCGTCCACCGCCGCCGGCCCGAGAGCGTCACCACCTGCGTGCAGGCCGATCTCACCGCCGAGTGTCTGGGCCTGAGCGATCGCCTGCACCGGGAGCTCGCGGCCGGCATCGACGCCATCGTCCACTGTGCGGCGCTCACCGACTTCGCCCCTGGGGACCTGACTGCCTTCGAGAAGGTCAACGTCCAGGGCACCCGCCGGATCCTGGAACTCGCCGAGGCCGCACACGTACCCGTGGTCCTGCTGTCCTCCGTATCCGCCGCCCTGGACCTGCCCGGAGACGATCTCCCCGCCCGCTGCATGCGCGCCTACGGCCGCTCGAAGCGGCAGGCGGAAGAACTGGTCGCCCACAGCAGCCGGCCCGTCGCCATCGTGCGCACCGGCCTCCTGTTCGCCGCGCGCAACGCCCCCACCCTGCCCCGGCATCAGTTCCCCCACGCCCTGTTCGACGCCCTGTTGCAAGGCCGCACCGGCGCACTGCCCGTCCTCCCCGACCACTGGTGCGACATCATCCCGATGGAAACCCTGGTCGAGTACGTCACGGCCCTGACCCAGGCCCAGCTCCGCGGTGATGCCACGGCCCCCGGACTCCACTGGGCCACGGCCGGCCCCGCCCGCCTCACGGCCGCCGACCTCGAGCGCGCCTGCAGCGACTTCCTCAAGGAGACCGGCTGGCCCGTCACCGGGTCGCTACTCGCCGATCACGCCACCTCGCGAACCCGCAGCCACGGCATGGGTCGCCTGGCCCAGCTCGGATTCCAGCCGCCCGAGCAGCCCTGCCTGCCCTCCCACCTCGACCGCCTGCTGCCCACTCAACTCACCCGCAGCATTGTGCTGGAAGCCCTCCGGCACAACGTCCGACGCTGCACACCACTGGCATCTTGACCGGCTCCCGAACGACAGTGCAGGCAGCCGCGAAGCCCTGCCGATGCAAGCGCGGTCTCCGTCAGCCCGGCCGCTCAAGCACCAGACCCCGCAGACACGGTTGAGGGCATACGGGTGATCACGAATGGCCCACCATTTCGTATCTGACGATCAGTCGTTACCGGCGATATGAAGATCTTTAACAGTAAGAAGCGCCTCGTCCTCCTCTCACTCGCTGCCGCGGCAATCGTCGGTGTCACCGCCGTCGCAGCCGGGGCCGTCGGCCCCGGGCTCTCCCTCCGCGGTCACGGCACCCTCTGCCTCGTACCGGACGCGGCCCGCGCCCTTGAGGCACGGAACGTGAAGCTCGAAGCCATCGCGCCCGCGACGGCCACCGGCAACTGCGTCACCCTCCCCGGCGCCGGCACGCTGCAGCCGGACCTGACGGGCGGCGAGATCCCGCTCGAGGGAGGCCTGCGCTTCTCCGATCCCGGGCACCGGCTCGACGTGACCCATGTGCACCTCCACCCGGGTGCTCGCTACGCCAGCGCCGACGTCGCCAAGGACGGCGCCCCCGCCTCGAACATCGACCTCTACCGCTTCGAACTCTCCCTCAGCACCGTCCGGATCGGTCTCCGTACGGTGGACACCACACCCATCCCGGTGAACATCACCGCACCCGCCGCGGCAGCCTTCACCAACACGTTCGGTGCCAGCCCGGCGGCAGCCGGCGCTCCCCTCTTCACCTTCGAAGGCCACGGCGAGATCACCAACCCCATCAGCAGCTTCCCCACCCCCTAGCCAACCGATCCCGATCAGGAGTTCCGGGCCCGCGCCGTAAGCGCGGGCTACGGACAGCACGCCGCAGCTGCCGTGCCCTTGGGGATGAACGCGTCCTTGTGTGGCTTCGACACCCATGAGCTGTGCAGGAAAATCGCATCCTGCTGCCACTCGCGCAGGCAGGCACCGTTCGTCGGCCTCAGCTCGGCGAGAGGCTCCGGCCTTGGCCGCCGGCCGACCCTCGAGGGCGGTGCAAGCAGGGACTTGGAGCCATGCTTCGTTCGAGGGATCTCAACGTCGCATCACCACGACGACAGGCCAGGGTGGGACGTTTCTTCACCACATTTGGCCGCCAGCCCTCGGCCATGCCGGGGAGAGCGGCTTGGGGATCATGCGTCGCATGGCGTTTCTGAAGAGTTTCAGGTGTCCGTGGTTCGCGCATGCGAGCGGTGATCCTCGGCAGGGTGCGGTCGGCCCGGCCGGAGGGGCGCGGTGATTCCCGTGCAGGGCGGCCGGCACGGTCGGGATGTGCGGGTGATGGTGGTCGGAGCGGGGTTCTCGGGGCTCGGCGCCGCCATCCGGCTGCGTGAGGCAGGGTTTCGCGATGTGCTGGTGCTGGAGAAGGCGCCGCAGCTGGGCGGAACGTGGCGGGAGAACACCTACCCGGGCTGTGCCTGCGACGTACCCTCGACGCTCTACAGCTACTCCTTCGCCCCGGACACGGCCTGGAGCCGCATGTTCGCCGGACAGAAGGAGATCCACACCTACCTCGCCACCATCGCCGAGCGGTACGGGCTCGGCGACGTGCTGCGCTGCGGCGTGCAGGTGCACGGAGCCCGCTGGGATCCGGCCGCCAGGCGCTGGCTGCTTCAGACCAGCGACGGCCCCTACAGCGCCGCGGTCCTGGTCATGGCCACCGGTCCGTGGCACGTCCCGCGCCCGTTGGACGTGCCGGGGCTCGACGAATTCGCCGGGCCCGTGCTCCACACCGCCCGCTGGGACGACAGCGTCGACCTGGCCGGGAAGCGTGTGAGCGTGGTCGGCAGCGGCGCCTCCGCCGTGCAGGTCGTCCCGGCCATCACCGGCCGGGCGGCAGCCGTGCACCTCTTCCAGCGCACCGCCCAGTGGGTCCTGCCCAAACCCGACCTGGCCCTGTCCCCCGCTTTCAACCGTGTCGTCAACCGACTGCCCGGCGCCCGACGCGGTCTGCGCGCCTCCCAGTACGCACTGCAGGAAAGCTTCGGCTACGCCTTCCGCCACCCCGAGCTCGCCCGCCTCCTCGAAGCCGGCGCCCGGGCGCACCTGCGGCTCGCCGTTCCGGACCCGCAGCTGCGCCGGGCCCTCACCCCCGACTACCGGCTGGGCTGCAAGCGCCTGCTCACCTCCAGCACCTACTACCCGGCCCTGAACCGGCCGCACGTGCGCCTGCACCCCACCGCGGTGAGCGCCGTGCGCGGCAACACGATCGTCGGCGCCGACGGCACCACCGCCGAAACGGACGTCCTCATCACCGCCACCGGCTTTCGCGTCGGCGAACTACCACTGGCCCGGGACCTGTACGGCGCGGACGGACGGACCCTGGACGACGTCTGGGGCGGCGAACCCCAGGCCTACCTCGGCACCACCGTCACCGGCTTCCCCAACCTCTTCCTGCTCCTGGGCCCCAACCTGCTCGGCGGATCCACCTCCGCCATCACCGTCCTGGAAGCCCAGCTCACCTACCTCACCACCGCCCTGACCCACCTCGAACAGAGCGGCAAACAGACGCTGGAGGTCCGGCCCGTCGTCCAGGACACCCACAACAGCGCCGTACAGAAGGCGCTGGCGACCACCGTCTACAACACCGGCGGCTGCACCAGCTACTACCTGACCTCCAGCGGCCGCAACACCTTCGCCTGGCCCTGGTCCACCGCACGCCTCACACACCGGCTTCGCCACTTCGACCCCACCTCCTACATCTGGCACACCCCCTCCCCACCCCTCTCCCTACCCATCCCGCGAGCACCGCAGGATGACAGCCTCGGGGCCTTCCGGCGCCGGCAAACCCGCGATTGAGCCGGGACGGGGCACGGAGGTGCCCGGGCTCAGGGGCAGCTCTCCGCTGGCACTGGAAGGCCACGGCGGCAAACTCCACGACGTCGAACCTCGCCGGTGTCCGCCGCAGTGAGCGTCGCCTCGGCTGTGGTTGCGCGTGCCGTCCGCGGGGGCCCTGCAGGGCCGCTGCGAGCGGACGGGCCTGTGCGTACGGAGCCCCTTGTGCCCTCGGTGGGCTGATCGTTGCCGAGCAGATCGCCGTCAGCGAGAGGTACCCCTGAGCTCCCCCGTCGATCCGGGACGAGGGCTGTCACCAAGCGGGTTACGGGGGCTACCGGCGGCCCAGCGAACGGGTGGCCGCCCGACCAACTCCGTTGCACCGCACAGGAATGTTTTGCTGATCAGGTTTCGTGTGGCGTGTTCTTGGCGAAGTACTTCCACCATGGGCTTATCACCGGTTGCCGGTCATCCTGCTGTCGCTGTCTTCCGAGAGCCCCGAGGCGGGCGTCCCGTGCCGGAGTTGGGCCCACGGGTCGATGCGGAGGCGAAGCGGACCGCGCGCGTGCTGGCCGGGCTGTCGACGCATGCCGGACCTGTCGAGCGGTCCCTCGCGCTGCGGGAGGCCGCCGCGGCTGCGGGTGAGTTGGTGGCCGCACTGTCGGATCTGGCTCCGGCCGTGGTCGGTGAGGGACTGCCGGCGGAGTCGATCAGTCAGTCGTTCTTCCGGGTCCGTGAGGGGGAGCTGTCGGATCAGCAGGCTGCCCTGCACGGTGTCCTGGTCATCCACCGCGGTCTGGAAGATCTGTGTGATGCTCCGCTGTCGGGTTCCGACCTGGCGCTGGAGGTGGCCGGGATGCGGCAGTCGGTGCTCGATCTCACCGGCGCAGCGCCGGGGGCGGACCATGACTCCGTCCCGCCGGTGACCGTCCCCGAGGCCGGTGCGGGATCGTCGTTGGAGAGTGTGTGGAGTGCTCGGTGGCTCATCGGTCACCAGGTCCATGTCCTGTTCAATATCTGCGCCGCGGTCGCCGTGGCCGACGCCACCCGCCATCTGCGGCACGGCGACGGCGACGCCGCGCTGCTGCGGCTGGCAGACGCGACGGTGTACGTGCGGGGCTTCCCGGCGGCCATGACCCACGCAAGTACGGTCCCGGCCGATTACTACATGGCAGCGATACGCCACACCATGGCGCCTCCGTCGGTGGACGTACCGTTGAGCGGGCGCCAGCATCGCGGATACAAGCTGTTCCGGGCGGCGATGAAGGACCTGCTGTCCTTGCTTCCCGACTCCTACGCGCGGTTGGCGGCCCGCGCCCCGGAGCTGGCCGAGGCACGGGGCGCACTCCTGGAGGCCGACATCGTGGACGGTGAACGGCACGTCACCCTCGCGTACTCGATGGTGCACCTGCGTCGTTCCATCGCTCAGAGACCAGAGGGCCCCGACAACGCCGTCGCCGAACTACGGCTCATGCGGCATCGCCGCGCGGCCCAGTACGCCTCGCTGATCCGGTTCGGGGACCACTACATCGCCGAGGCCGTGGCCGGCCTGCGCCACTCGTGAGTCCGCGCATCCGCCGCCCACACCCCGGCAGGAGACCCCCATGCCCGAGACGACGCCCGACACGACCCAAAGCACCGTCCAAGCCGCGGACCGGGAACTGGATCCGGCCGATGCCGGCGCATGCGAACGTCTGGCCCGCACCCTGTGCACCCGCGGGGACGACCAGGTCGACAGCCCCGAGTGGGTGACAAGAGCCCGGGACGCCTGGGAGGACCTTCCGCTACAGCTGCGCCGCGAAGTTCGCCGCTTCCGAAGGCACTCCGGCCCGCATGGCACCTTGGTGATCGGCGGCCTGCCCGTCGATCAGGCGGCCCTGCCCGCGACACCGTCCGTACCGGGCTCGGTCCAGCGCCGGGCCACCATTGCGGCCGCGGTGCTCACCATGGTGGCATGCGGGCTCGGCGAGCCCCTCGCCTACCGGGCCGAGAAATCCGGCGCCCTCGTGCAGGACGTCGTGCCCGTGCCCGGACAGGAAACCTTCCACGGCAACGCCGGATCGGTGCCGCTGTCCTTCCACACCGAGAACGGCTTCCACCCCCACCCACCCGACTACGTGGTCTTCCTGTGCCTGCGCGCCGACCACGACCGACGCGCCGGCATGCGCGTCGCCGGCATCCGCCAAGCGCTGCCGCTCCTCACCCCAGCCAGTCGCCAGATCCTGTTCGCACCGGAGTTCATCACCACACCACCACCGTCCTTCGGCTTCGACGCTGCCGCGAGCGGGCCCGACGTCGAGCCCCGACCGGTGCTGTCGGGAGCGGTCGAGGATCCCGACATACGGATGGCCCAACTCGTCACCACCCCGCTCACCCCTCGGGCCGCCGCGGCGCTGACCGACTTCGGCCGCGCCTGCGAGGCGACTGCCCGCACCCTGTGCCTGAATCCGGGCGACCTGGTCATCATCGACAACCGCGTCACCGTCCACGGTCGCACCGCCTTCCGCCCTCGATACGACGGAGCGGACCGCTGGCTGCAACGCACGTACGTCACCACCGACCTGCGCCGCTCCCGCGACCACCGCCCCCACGACGGCCACGTACTCGCCCGCTGACCGGCCCCTGTATGTCAGCCGACTCCCAAGTCCTCAGGGGGCCGTTCGATGGCCTGGGAGCGCAGTTGCTGGGCGAGACCCCCGTCGAAGAGGTAGGTCGCGCCGTTGGCGAAGTCGAAGACCGGTGTCGCCAGCGCCGCGACGGCGTGGACCACCTCGGCAAGGGTCGCGTAGCGCTGGAGCGGGACGTCCAGGACGAGGGCATCGAGGTGTGCCCCGTCGGCCGAGGTGGTCGAGGAGTCGTCGATGGGGCCGATCGCGATGGCCCGCGTCGAGATGCGGAGCGGTCCGTACTCCAGGGCGAAGCTGCGGGTGAGGCTCTCGGCGGCGGCTTTGGCCGCGTCGTAGCCGACCTTGTAGCGGTGTGCCCGGGTGCCGCCGACGGAGCCGAGGACGAGCATGGCGCCCGGTACGCGGTGGGCTGCCGCGGCCTCGGCGACCGTACGCAGGACCGCGTAGGTGGTCACCAGGTTGTCCTCGATCGCCGCACGGAAGGCGTCCACGTCGTTGGCGGCGATCCGGGCGAGGTGGGGTACCCGTCCGGCCGCGTGGAAGAGCTCCACGCGTTCGGCGCCGTCCAGGAAATCGTCGACGAGTTGGGTGAAGCGTTCTGTGCGGCAGTCGACAGCGTGCCATCCCGGCACCGTGCCGGCGGGGGCCCCGGCCGGTTCAGAGTCGATGAGAAGAAGGTGTCCCGGCCGGGCGGCGAGGTGTGCGGCGAGCGGGCGGCCGATGAAGCCGGCTGCTCCTACGACGATGCGGTGGACCATCAGGCCGCCAGGATTCGGTGGTAGAAGTCGCCCAGGGCGTCCGCTGCCTCGTCCCACCGCGGCAGGGTCAGCGCCCCCGGCCCGCTCACCATCCGCTGTCCTTCCGGCGGGACGGTCAGGGCCTCCTGCCAGCGCAGCACGGCCACATCGTCGTCCCACGGGTCCACGATCCGCCAGTCCTCGAGCACCGGCCCGTAGGCGTCCGCTCCCACCGGCGGCGGTGCCAGTATCCGGCGGCCTTGCTGCGCCGCGGCCACCAGCACGCCGCTTGACCACACCCGCTGGTAGGGCAGCGCCACCCAGTCCACCTGCTCCAGCAGCCGCCCGAACTCGGAACCGGGGTGGAAGCCCGGAAGGTAGCGGACCCGGTCGTGGGCGGCCGCGATCTCGGTCAGGGTGTGGTGGGTGGCCGGATCGTCCGGGTATCCCGCGACCAGCAGCCGCTGCTCGCCGGCGGCGTGCCGGACGAACGCCTGCGCGAAGGCCGCGGTCCGCTTGTAGGGGCGCAGCCGGCCGAAGCAGCCGATCGTCGCGCCGTACGGGGATCCCCCTCGACCGGGGACGAGGTGGAGGTAGAGGGGGTGGGGCAGGTGCAGCGCCGGGCCGGGCAGGCGACTGCGGATCCGGCGCGCCGCCAACTCGTGCTCTTTGGTGAAGAAATGGGCGCCGTGCGTGAGCGCGTCGACCTCGTCGATGAACGCCACATTGCCGTGTGTCCCCTCTTCGTGCGGGGCAAGGTCGTGCACCGTCTGCACCAACCGCGTCCCCCTGGCGACGAGCTTCCGCAGGAGGGCGACCGCCTCGGTGTCGCCGAGCAACCTGGCGAGCATTTCAGGCCAGTGCAGGTGCACGATGTCCGGCGCCGCACCGACCAGCTGGGAGAGGTCTCCGGGGGCGAACCCTGGTTCGTCGCGACACAGCCCCGGGCGCAACACCACAGCCCCTCGTGCTGCGAGGTGGCTCTCCTGGAGTGCGACGTAGTCGTTCCAGCTGCAGGTCTCGGGTATCTGGAGCACGCGGAGGCCGGTCACCGCACAGCCACCTTCTGAAACCCCACTGCGGGGCAGAGGTCCCTGGGTGCGGGGAGGGCCGGGGGTGACGGCGCCGTACGGGTCATGAATCCTCCGCCGTGGATGGCAGTGCACTTGACGTGTCCGTGATGAATGTTCACAGGTGAGGCGGCAGGTAGCGCCCGGGATCCGGGAAGTGGCCGGATCCCGCCGGCACCGAAGCGCGTGCCGAGTTCTTCTTGACGGCGTTACCGTTATCCATGCGCCGCTACCGCCGGTCCCGAGAGCCGGCGGGTACACCGTTCGCCTCGACAGTTCGGCGATCGGCGCATGGGCCGGACTCGGCGAGCGCGGCTGGTATGGGAGGTGGTGGCGCCGGGTAGGGCGGAACCATGCCCAACATCCCCCCGGCCGAAGTGGCGCTGCGAAGGTTACTGATGGTCGTTGACCAAACGGCGGAGTTGGCGACAGGGTTGGCGTCCGCCCTCCGGATCAGCCCGAATGACGCCGCGGCCCGCAACGCCGTGCCGACACCGCTCGGCGTCGACGCACTGGCGTTCGGGCCGACCGACTTCGAGGCGGTGGCCGACCATCTGGAACCGCTGGACCGGCTGATCGCGGCCGTCCCGCACGATGCCGACGGGATGCGCTGGCGCTACCTGGACGAAGCCGTGTTGTTCCGTTGCGAGAAGGAAGTGTCCACTGCGTTCGACGAGTTCACCGCACAGCTGGACATCAGCCGGGTGATCGGTCTGACCAGCGGCTACCTCGGCGGCCGTACGGACGTCCGGGCAAGGGATGAGGCCGGCAGGCCGATCCGGCAGCTGGAGCGCAGCATCAGCCGGGCCCAGCCCGCCTATCTCGCGCTGTCCGGCGCCGACGTGCTCGACGTCTGCAAGCTGGAGACCATCGATTACGGCCCGGCCGAGCAACTGCTGCGCTGGCGGCAGGTCCACAGTGCGAACGGATCCGCGCTCCAGGACGACGGCTCGGTGTCCTTCGCCCGGACCCCGGGCGGCACCAAAGTGACCATCTGCGCCTATCAGCAGTTCGTCCTCCCCCCGTTGTGGCGGGCGATCACCCCCGTGCTGTGGTCCGGGGTCCGGCGCGCTCTGGTGGAGGACGCCTACCGCAGGTCCTTCCTCACCACCCTGAGCACCCTTGTTGCACACGGGCAGGGCGCCGCCGTGCCGTTGGAGGAGACGGCCGGTGCCGACTCCTCGCTCTGGGACGCCGTCGCCCGGGCGGCCGAGCCGTTGACCCCCGTGGCCCTGCGGCGGTCGGCCCGGCCCGCGTATACCGACAGTTCCGGCTTCCGCCACTTCAGGCTCGAAAGGCAGCCCCGTTGACCCCGTCGGCCACCCAGCAGCGCGAGTATCCGTACGCTTTCCACATCGCCCTCGACGGCAGCGGTCTCAACGGGCTGGAAGGCCGGGCGGGCGTCTGCGTCTTCCACTTCGACCCCGCCACCGGCCGGTACGCGTACAAGATCGACTACTACGACGGCATCGCCGGGGGCCACGCCGTCAGCGTCAGCCCGGACCACTCGCTCGGATTCCTCGGCAACACCGGCCAACACCTGCTCTTCTACGACACCGCGACCCTCGACGAGGCCGAGCGCCTGTCCACCCTGCGGATCGCACCCACCGACTCGTCCATCAAAGGCACCACCCACATCGCCTGGCTGGGAAACCGGAAGATCGTCGGAGCGATCGGCGAGCACCTGTGGCGGTTCGACATCGACAAGCTCGACCGTCCCGAGCGCCTGGGCCCACACGGCCTGAAGCTGCCCCACGCCATGAAGACCACGGCCTCCGGCCGCTACCTCGTCTACGGCGGCATGGACCACCCCGGCCGCGGCGAGGCCCGCGAGGTCGGCATCTTCGACCTGCACACCGGCACGGCCCGCCGCGTCGACTTACCCGCCACCTGCTGGCATGTTGCCGTCCATCCCCGCGAAGACCGGTTCTACGCCCTCTCCTTCCGCGTCCAGCCGCAGGAAGGACACGACTGGCACGAATGGGCCATGGCCTACCTCAAGGAGTACGTCTTCGAGATCGACGCCGAACACGGACAGGTCCTGCGCCACTGGACCGCCCCGCGCGAGACCCCGGCGCACGTCAACTCGGACGTCTGCGTCTCCGATCGCGAATTGATCTACTGCAACGGCGGCAGCGGCACCATCGTCATGATCGACCTGGACGACTTCGCCACCCACCGGATCATCGACGAGCGCCCCGGCCTGCCCGAGCAGCTCCTCGCCGGACGACAATCGCTCCACCAAGTGACCGACGCCTTCACCCGCGGCTCACCGGCCGCGAGCAGCAGGCACTTCCTCGCCGCCCTGCGGGTCTCGCGCGGAACCCTGCTCGATTCCGTCTACGCCTGTCAGCTCTCCGCCGACCAGACCCTGCTGTTCACCGCCAACCGAGGGCTGAACACCCTCACCGTCTACGACTACCCCGCCAACACGGTCCGACAGCGGGTGCGGATGCCCGAGCTGCGGCAGTACGTCGACGGCCTCCCCTGGTGGCACGACCCGCGACTCGGCTTCCACCACAGCACGCTGATCTCCCCTCCGTGAGCTTTCCAGGCGCCGCAGGGCGGTCGGCCTCTGCCCGACACCGACCCGGTCCTCGACCTGAGCCTTGTCGTCAAGGCCGCCGCGTACCGGGTTCAAGGACGTGCCCGCGCCCGGAGTTCCGTCAGATTCGTGGGGCGGCCCGCCTACTGGCGGGCCATGTGCATGCGCATCTCGCTCTCGGCGTCCACGATGAGGTCGCCGGACAGGTCGACGGTGACGCTGTGGAGGGTGCCGGTGAAGCGGAACGGCGCCCGGTAGTCGGGGGTGACCGCTGATCCGGGGTTGGCGCCGCAGGACATGCCGCCCGGATTGAACGTGACCGGGGTGGTGACCGGCATGTCGCTCTCGCCGACCAGGCGGCCGTCGATGTAGAGCTGGGCGCGGCCGGGTGCGCCCTTGCCGTGGGCGATGTCGGGGGCGCCGGTGGGCTCGAACTCGAAGCGCAGCGCGTGCCGCCCCTCGGGCAGGCTTTCGCCGGAGGCGACGTGGTGCAGGGCCCGCTGGACGTAGTTGTGGGCGTAGTGGAGGTGGCCGTCCTTGACGTAGAGGGACCAGCCGCCGGCGTTGGTGCCCTGGCTGATCAGGACGCCCTCCGCGCCGCCGGGCGGGATCTCGACGTCGGCGGTGACGCTGTGCGGGCGGTTGAGGACCCGGGGGGCGACCGCAGCGGGGAGGGACTGGGTGCCGGGGCGCAGGGTGTAGCTGGTCCGGTTCTCGGTGATCTGCGGGCGCTCGGTCATCAGGCGCGCAAAGGCGCTGCCGTCGATCGGCATCACGTCGTACTTGCCGGCTTCCATGTACCACAGGGAGATCATCTCGATGAGTTTGCTGCGGTGCTCCTGGGCGAGGTTCCGGGTTTCGGCGATGTCCTCGTCGACGTGGTAGAGCTCCCAGTGATGGGCGTCGAGGTCGTCGAGGTCCGCCATGGTGATCGGGGCGCCGAAGGGCCGCCCGGCCTCGGCGAAGGAGGGGCCGGGCCAGGGGCAGACCGCACGCCATCCGTCGTGGTCGATCGCCCGGTGCCCGAACATCTCGTAGTACTGGGTGCGGTGGCGGCTCGACGCCGCGGCGTCGTCGAAGGTGTGCGCGAAACTGACCCCGTGCAGGGGCGACTGGGTGACGCCCCGGATGGTGGCGGGCGCCTCGATGCCGAGGACGTCCAGGACGGTGGGCACCATGTCGATGATGTGCGCGAACTGACCGCGGACCTCACCGCGGGCCCGGATGCCGGCCGGCCAGTGGACGAGGAAGGGGTCGCTGACACCGCCGCGGTAGGTCTCCCGCTTCCACCGCCGGAAGGGGGTGTTGCCCGCCCACGTCCATCCCCACGGGTAGTGGTTGAACGTGGTGGGGCCGCCGATCTCGTCGATCCGCGCCAGGCTCTCCTCCAGCGTCTCGGGCGCGTTGTTGAAGGCCTGCAGCTCGTTGGTGGTGCCGGTGACGCCGCCCTCGGGGCTCGCACCGTTGTCGGAGACCACCATGATCAGCGTGTTGTCGAACTCGCCGGTCTCCTTGAGGAAGTCCAGCAGCCGCCCGAGGTGGTGGTCGGTGTGGGAGAGGAACCCGGCGTAGACCTCCATCATCCGTGCGGCCAGGCGCCGTGCGTCGGGCGTGAGCGACTCCCACGGGGGCACGTCCGGATCGTGCGGGGACAGCTGCGTGTCCGCCGGCACCACTCCGAGCTCCTTCTGCCGGGCGAAGGTGCGCTCGCGGTAGGCGTCCCAGCCGTCGTCGAACCGCCCCCGGTAGCGGTCCGCCCACTCCTTGGGCACATGGTGCGGGGCATGCGCCGCACCCGTGCACAGGTTCATGAAGAACGGCTTGTCCGGGGCGACCTGCTTGGCGTCGGCGATGAACGAGATCGCCCGCTCGACCAGGTCCTCCGTCAGGTGGTAGCCCTCCTCCGGCGTGGCCGGCGGTTCGACCTGGTGGTTGTCGTACACCAGGTCCGGATACCACTGGCTCGTGTCCCCGCCCAGGAACCCGTAGAACCGCTCGAAGCCCCGCCCCAGTGGCCACCGGTCGTACGGGCCCGCGGCCGACTCCTGCTCCGATTGCGTCAGGTGCCACTTGCCGACCATGTACGTGTTGTAGCCGTGCTGCAGGAGCATCTCCGACAGGAACCCGTTCTCGAACGGGATCTGCCCGTCGTAGCCCGGGTAGCCGGTGGCCAGCTCCGTGATCGCCGCCATGCCGTTCGCGTGGTGGTTGCGGCCCGTGATGATGCAGGAGCGGGACGGCGAGCACAGCGAGGTGGTGTGCATGTTGCTGTACAGCAGCCCGCCCGCGGCCAGCGCGTCCAGATTCGGTGTCTCGATCGGACTGCCGTAGCAGCCGAACTGCCCGAACCCCGTGTCGTCGAACACGATGAACAGCACGTTCGGCGCACCCGCCACCGCCCGCACCGGCTGCGGCCACGCCGGACTCGACTCCTCGGTCGTCCGCCCGATCACCCCCGGGAACCGCTGCCCCGGCCGGTACTCACTCCACGACGACTGCGCCATCTGTCTCCGTCCCACCATCGGTACGAGCACCGGTGATGTGTGTGCGACTGTGCGGCCTGGGTCCCAGGCTCCTCCACGCTAGGACGCCACCATCACCACAGCGAGCGGGGTGCGCTGTCCGGGCTTCCCTGCGAGAGGGCGTAGGGACGACGGAGCTCTCGCCTACCCCGGTGATACGCGGGTACCCGCTGGTGGAGGCCTCCACCGCTGCCAGGCGATATGACGGGGAAGTCTCGGCTGCCAGCTGCTTGGCGGCGGCGTCCACGTAGACGCTGTTCCCCAGCATCACGGCGTTGAGCGCAAGGCCGAGGGCGCCCAGCTGGTCCTCCATGCCCTCGCGGTGGTGCTGGCACAGTTCACCGCGCCGCCCGGAGACTGCCTTGTGTGCGCGGCCCAGTACGCGAAGAACCTGCTGTGACCAGTGGCGTAAGAGCCAAGTCTCCGGTGTAGGGCGGGAGGCCGCCGCCATCCCCCACTGACGTCTCCGAGGTCAGCAGCGGCGAGACATGATCGGGACTGATGCTGACCACTTGCTGACCTGGACCCCGATAGCACGGCGCTGACCTGCGGAAATGCTCAGATCCTAGATGTGGGACTTGAACATGGTACGAAGCAAAGTGAGCTCCTAGTACTCCAGCCGTAGATCGTGATCTTCATGCCTGGGTGGCTTGTCGACGGTAATGGCTGGCCTGGGATCGGGCCTGGTGGCGGCGCCGCCAGTCGGACCAACCGAGCCAGTGGGCGGCATCGTGGACGGGTCGGACAACGAGTGTGATGAACAGGCGTTGGATCTCGTTGCAGGTGAGCGAAATGAGGGCATCGGGTGCGGGGCGGGTGTGCTCGTCTGCGCGTACGACGGCGAGGAAAGGCGTGCGCGAGCATGGCGAGGGTGACCCAGCGGGACCAGGAGGCATAGCGGCGGACCTGGTGCTCGTCGAGTGCGGCCAGGCCCTTGCCCGACTGGAAGAACTCCTCCACCCGCCATCTTGATCCAGCGACTCTGACCAGCAGGGTCAGCGGCACGGATGCGGGCGAGCAGCAGCGGTAGTAGGCGAGTTCGCCGGTGCTGCGGTTACGGCGGATCAGCAGCTGACGACTCCCGGGTCGGGGGTCGGCGAGGTCGATGACTGCCCAGTCGTAGAAACGGTGGCCCTTGGCCCCGGCCCCTGCGGAGAGCTTCTGCCAGGCCCGCTTCGGCACCTTCTTGGCCAGGGTGTCCGCACGGAACCTCCCCGCCCCGGTAGTGACTTCGTGCGAGCAGGCCACCGCGAGGGCGTAGCCGGTGCCGCGTCCCTCCAATGCGGTTCGCAGCCTGGGGTTGCCGCCGTAGACCTCGTCGCCGGCGACCCATGCGGCCTGGTGGCCGGCGTCCAGGAACCGGGCAACCATACGAGTGGCCAGTTCCGGCTTGGTGGCGAAGGCGGCGTCCTGGTCGAGTCCGGCATCCCGGCAGCGGTCAGGGTCGGAGGTCCATGAACGCGGGACGTACAGTTCCCGGTCCACTGCCGCGTGCCCGCGCCGGCCGGCGTAGACCAGGTAGACGGCGACCTGGGCATTCTCGATCTTGCCCGCGGTGCCGGTGTACTGGCGCTGGACGCCGACCGTGTCGGTGCCCTTCTTCACGTCCCCGGTCTCGTCGACCACCAGTACCGCCTGGTCGTCGTGCAGGTGGTCCACCACGCAGTCACACACATCGTCGCGGACCCTGTCGGCGTCCCACTTGGCCCGCCCGAGCAGGTGCTGCATGCCGTCCGGGGTCCTCTCCCCGGCCCATTCGGCGATGGTCCAGCAGTTCTTGCGCGGCAGGTCCGACAGCAGTCCGAGCACCAACTTCCTGACTCGGAACCGGGGTTCGACCCGTGTGAACCGTCCCGCTATCCGGCTCATCAGGCCCTCGAACGCCTCCTGCCAGCGGGCAGGGTCTACGCTATGACCTGCGGCCACCGCGTGATCGTTTGTCTTCACACACCGATGATCAACGGGTGGCCGCACCCGTCTCCACAGCGCGTCGGGGTCGCGCAGCGTCCGCCCGCCGTCCTGTGTCAGGAGGACATGTGCAACGTGGCGAAGTCTGGTGGGTGGAGTTCGACGAGCGGCGGCCGGTCGTGCTGCTGTCGGGAGACGACGCGTCCGGGATCCGGGTGATGCAGGTCGTCGCTCGGGCGGGTGTCGACATCACCGGTCTGGGCGTCGAAGTGGCAGTAGGCGCCGTGGAAGGACTGCCCTTTGAAGGCGTGCTTCGGTTCGCGTTGCCGCGTCCGGGCTTTACCCCTTGCACGTGGCTGACCACCGTGTCCCGGGACGACCTGATCGAGCGAGCGGGCGTTCTGTCCTCCGCGAAACTCAGCGAGATTGAGAACGCCCTCCGTCTCGGTGAGCAGGCGAAGGAGTGGACCCCGGCGACGACCGCGAAGCTCAGCGAGATAAGGAACGCCCTCCGTCTCGGTGGACTCGGGTAGGCGGAGAAGGAACGGACGCCCGCGACGGCGTGGTCGGTCTCGTCCAGATGATCGACGCTGCCAGCTGTCTCCTCGGCGCCCCTCACGATCGAGATCACGAACTACGGCTGGAGTACTAGTCGAGCAGGCCACTTCGGACGGTCACACCACCACCTGGGACTACGCACCGGGCACGCACCGTCCCCTGGCGCAGGCCGACCACCACGCCCAGGAGGAGTTCGACGCGCGCTTCCACGCGATCGTCACGGACCTCGCCGGTACCCCGATGGAGCTGGTGACCCCCGACGGCCGCATCAGCCGGCAGCTCCGCACGACGGTGTGGGGCGCAAACCTCCCGGCTCCGTCAGACGCGACACCGGTAGTCTGCCCGCTTCGCTTCCCGGGCCAGTATCGCGACCAGGAAACGGGCCTCGACTACAACTGCTTCCGATACTACGACCCCCAGTTCGCCGGCTATGCCTCACCCGACCCACTCGGTTTGAGCGCCGCGCCCAACCACCACACCTTCGTACCCAACCCCTTCGTCTGGTTGGACCCGCTGGGACTGAAGTGCCTCGACCCCGATGACCAGGTCCGGCATGATTCCGCACGCGAGACCGCCGTCGACGGCGACGGCAAGATGAGGGGTGGCAGTTGTCGGACGATCCGAAATCGACCGTGACCTATCGGCCGTTCAGCAAGTCCGGCGGAGCGACCATTGACTACAACGACGTGGACGGGCTGGACATGAAACGATTCCACATCCCACAGCATGGGGACTGAGCCATGGTGAATGACGAGACCTACCGCCGAGAGCTGGACTATCTCAGCCAATACGCACACGACGACTGGCTCGGTTTCTCGGTCGTCAGCGGAGCAGTGGGGAGTTTGCTCGGGCGGGGCGCCACGTTCGAGGAACAACTGGGATTGCTCCTGCGGATCGTCGCCGATCTGTACGACACCGGGGCGCGACCGGGAGACCTGACGGAGTCGGAACAGGACCCCTTCCTGCCATGGAACTCGGACAAGGCCGGGGCTTTGGCACGAATCGCAGCAGAGGTCGACGCGTATTCCCGGTTGCCCGATTCCGGTGACATCTGCTGGTTCACGGTGCCATGATGCCTGTCACGGTCGTGACAGGCATTCTCGGAACCAAGCGACGAAGCCAGGCTGTCAGGGTCTGACCCTCGGACCCGGCGTCGGCCTCAAGCGGCGCCGATTCCCGCGGCGACCCCTGTGACGGACACGGCCCGGCGGCCGTCCTCTACGGGGCGTCGGACTGCGGATCGTCGTCGTCGGTCGCCAGTGCGGACGGCAGCGTGAGCCCGTACTTGTCGCACAGGAAACGGGTCTGGCAGTACCGCTGGGCGTCGGCGGCCACCCCGCCGAGGACCGCGGCGTTCATGCCGGCACCGACGAGGACGCCCACGAAGGGCACGACCTTGGCGACGTTCTGAACGGGCACTCTGGAGCCGGCCGGTCCCAGCTGCTGCATCAGCTTCTCGAGGGCGGCCAGGAGCTGGTGGTCGTTGCGGAGCTTCGCCGACCACTTCACGCGGCCCTTGACCGCGCTCGCCGCGCGTGCGGTCTCACGCAACGGCTTGGCCTTCGCCGCCTGCGCCATGAAGGAGCGGCGCACCAGGCGTTGGATGAAGATCTGCTCTGCGGGGTCCTTGGCGTCGTAGCCGTAGGAATACGCTATGCGCGCCGCGATGGACGCGCTCAGGACCTGGATGACGAGGATGTCCGCCGTCATCGCGGCCGGTATGCCGGCGACGGGGACCATGGCCAGCAGGCCCATGGCGCCGCCCTCGAGTGCGCCTGCGGTGCGCCACGTGAGGGTGTTGCGGGACAGCAGCCGGTCGCAGACCTTGAGGTCGTGGTGCCGCAGTTCGGTGAAGCTGTCGAGATCGAACCCCTGCTTGCGGACGAGCTTTTCGACGTTCTTCGGGTCATTGAGCTCCATGGCCCAGTCGTTGACCAGTTCGAGCATCGCCGCCGCCGCTCCGAGGGCCGGTCGCATGGCTTTGTCGGCGACCGCTCCACCCGCGCGGCGGATCGGATCCGCGACCGCCTCCGGCACGGCGTCCGTGACCCGCCGCACGGCGTTTCCGGCGGCCTCGCCGGTGCGGCCGAGGGCGGCGCTCGCCCAGTTCGGCAGACCACGACGGTTGTTGCGGCGCTTCCAGTGCTCGTTGAGCGTGTCCCACACCTGCCCCTCGTACGCGCTCATCGGGGTTGCACCGTCGACGAGGAGGTCGGCGTACGTGCTCATCGGGGTTCTCCAGTTTTCTTCGGTATAGACCGGCCGTCACGGGCTCGTTCGCATGATTCACGAGCGCGGGAGCGTCGCGCAGCGAAACAGCCACATGGGCCGTGCCCCGGGGGTCCGGCCGGCCCCCCGGGTCTGTCAGTGGCCGCCGCCACCCGGCGCGGCCCCGCCCGTCGTGCCCGTCGGGAACGCGGGGGTACCGGTGCGTGCGGCGACGTGCTCGGGGGGCCGGACGTCGTCCGTGAGGAGGGCGTCGGCCTCCGGATCGCCCCAGGTGGTGACCAGGGGGAGGACTCCGGCCCAGATTCCGAGGGCGGCGTCGGGTCCCTCGCCGTCGTCCGGGCCTCCGGTGCTCGTCTTGACCGACGCCTCCTCGAGCGAGAGGCAGAGCAGCGCGGTCGCCGCCAGCTCCTTGGCGTTCGGCTGTCGCGCGTAGTCCCACTGTCCGGGTGCGGCCTGCTCGGTCAGGCAGCGCAGACCCTCCAGCTTCTCCTCCGCGTCCGTGACCAGGCGCGGGACGCCGTAGATCATCGCGCTGCGGTAGTTGACGCCGTGTTCGAACACCGACCGCGCGAGGACGAGGCCGTCCACGTGCGTCACGGTCACGCACACCGTCGCCCCGGGCGACGCGACCAGGCTCCGGCTGGCGACGGACCCGTGGAAGTAGAGATTGCGGCCGTCGCTGCCGTAGACGGTGGGGACGGCCATGGGGTGGCCGTCGACGACCACTCCCACGTGGCACATGAAGCCCGCGTCCAGGATCGCGTCGAGTGCGGCGCGGTCCAGACTTCCCTGCGCCCGCAGGCGGCGGTGACGGGTGCGGTCTGTCTCCGCGAGCGTGGACGGGAGTTGGCTGTGGTTCACGTCGTCTCTTTCACAAGTGCGGTGCGAGCGGGAGGACTTCACGACATGGCGGACGGAGCCCCGGCGGATGGCCGGGGCACGCCGAGGCAGTCGGGGAGCATCCCCCACGCTACCGATACCGCCGTTCTCGCGCCAGGATTCAACGAAATCAGTTCACCAGTTGGCGTGATTGTGCGAAATCCCTTGCCTGACGGGCAAGTGAACGACACTCTCCACTTTCAGTTACTCAAAAGTAATATGACGACCCTTCAACGGGGTGGTGCTCCGCTGCCAGACTCGTGCCCACTGCGTCCACAGGGCCTGCTGGTCGTCCTCATCCCTCTCGAACGGATCCGACATGCTTCGCTCTTCCCTGGCCGCCGCCGTGCTCCTGGTGGCCACCCTCGCCCCCGCTACCCCGGCCGCGGCCGCCACCGGTCCGTGCCACCTGGCCGGGACCGCCGGCCTGGCCGACCTCGTGCCGGGCAACAGCACCCTGGGGCTCTCCGCACTGCAGCCGTCAGCCGTCGGCCTGCCGTCGCAGATCCATCTGCGCGGGACCACGGAGACCTTCAACCGACGGTGGTCCTTCGCGCTGCGGGAGGGCCGGATCCATGTCAAGGAAGCCGCCGCGAACGGCGGCTGGCGCGTGATGTCGCTGCCCGACTGCCTGGCCGGACACATCACCGGGATCTCCGTGGACGACGACGAACTGGTCGCACTCGACGAGGACGGCTCCATCTACACCATGGACCACGCCCTCAACGCGCCCTGGACCTGGAACTGGACCCACCGCTACGGTGCCCCGCTGTGGCTGGGCGGCGGCAACACGGTCCCCTACCACTCGGCGCGCTGGACCTGGTCGGTCCTGTCTCCCGGCGAGGACAAGGTGTGGCGCGACACCGCCGGCAACGACCACCCGGCGGGTGGCGCCAAGGTCTCCCACGTCTTCGCGCTCAACGAGGACGGCAGCCGCATCACGTACGTCGACCCCTGGCTCCCCGCCGACCACAGCTACGAGATGGCCACTCCGCTGGGCGGTCGCTTCCAGGCTCAGGCGCTCTCCACCGCCGCCTCCACCTCGTTCGTCATCAACCGCTACGGCGACATGTACACCCGCCTCTACGACTTCGACATCTCCGGCGCCGACAGGATCTTCTTCAGCTACTCCTACGAGGACCAGCGCGGCGCGACCTTCCCGAAGATCCAGCTGCCCGCCCCCGGCTGGCTGCGCCAGCCCAAGATCCCCGGAGAGGTCACCGACCGGATCTCGATCCACAAGACCGGCGTCGGATCGGACGCCCGGGAACTGCGCGTCGAGGGCAGCGACCAGGGCCGCAGCGGCTACTGGAGCAAGGCCCTCACCGCGTCCGGGTGGACCTTCACCCCCACCGGCGAGCCCCTCGAAGGCCACGGCCTGGAGAACACGGCGGCCGACCGCTCCGCCGACACCCTGGCGCCGCCCTCCCCGTACGACTACGGCGGCGCGCTCGGCCAGGTCACCGCCCGCGTCCGGGAGTTCGATGTCGCCGTGGGGGCCACGCCCCTGATCCTCGAGGCGGGCGGCCAGAAGCTCCAGCTCACGCTGCACACGGTCGACGGTCTGCGCCAGAGCCCCCAGGCCCCGGGGCTCACGTCCCAGTCCAGGAGCTTCTACGGCACCATCGAAGTTCCGCAGGCCGTACTCGACGGCCTCGACTCCTACGACCCCGCCCTGCGCGCCTTCGTCCGCGACCGGCTGGGCTCCGCCCGGTTCACCGACACCGACGTCGCGGTCACCGACCGGACCATGACCCTCGCCCGCCTCGACCTGCCCCTGAACCGCACCTGACGGGACGGCGGCCGCCCGGCGGACCGGTCGGCGCGCCCGTCCTGATCCTGATCCTGGCGACGCCCGACCGGTACGGGGTCCGCGTGCTCGCGCGTCGGTGTCCGGCGGCGCGCTCGGGCGTCAGTGTCCGGCGGCGGCCTTGACCAGCGCGACCGCCGTCCCGATCGCCGCGTCGATCGCGCCGGCCAGGAGGGCGAAGGCCGCCCCGCCGCCCATGCGGATCCCGCCGTAGCACCCCCACGCGAACAAGGTGGCGACGTTGACCCCGGCTGCCGTGAGCAAGGCCGGCTCCAGGCCCATCACGCCCAGGGCCGATGCGCCGATCAGGACGAGCGGTCCCACCGCGGACACCAGCAGCGGACTGCTGACGAAGAGCATCGTGCGCAGTTCCCGTCCCCGCGCGAACGCGCCGTGCACCACGCGGTGGGCCTGCTGGTCGGCGACCAGGGCGGCCAGCCAGAGGCCCGCCGAGGCGGTCGCGACCGTCGCGGCGGCCCCGACGGCCTCCACATGGCTGCTGCCCGCGAGCCCGATGACCACGGAGATCATGGTGATGGTCGCGTAGAGCCGCTCCTTGAGCTGGGCCGCGGCCGTCTCCGCGGCCCTCGCCGTATCGCTTGCGTCCGCCGCGCGTTCCGTCACGCAAGCCACCGTAGGGGGCGTCGTGCCGGGCAGCCCGGAACGACGCCGGAGCCCTGCCCTCCCGCGCCGTGACCGGGAGGGCGCCGGTCGCGGCGTCAGCCCCCGATGCGGGCCACGAGGAGGGCCACGTCGTCGTCGGCCGCCGCCGGGACGAGGTGGGTGATCAGCGAGTCGCACAGGTGGTCCAGCTGGCGCTGGGGGTCCAGCTGGCGCTGGGGGTCCGCGAGCAGACGGGTCAGTTCGGCCAGCCGCTCGTCGAGGTCACGGCCGCGGGCCTCGATCAGGCCGTCGGTGTAGAGGACCAGGAGACTGCCCGGAGGCAGGGTGAAATCCGTGGGGGTGAAGGAGACCCCACCGACGCCCAGAGGGACTCCGGGCGGGGTGTCCAGGAGCCGGACCGTGCCGTCGGGGAGCACGAGGGCGGGCGGCGGGTGTCCGGCCCGGGTGACGGTGCAGTGTCCGGTGGCCGGGTCGCAGACCACGTACAGGAAGGTGGCCAGCATCGGCTCGGCGAGATCGCCGAGTACGGCTTCCAGCTGGTCCAGGAGCCGGACGGGCGGAAGGTCCAGGCGGGCGAGGGCCCGTACGGAGGCGGACAGCCGGCCCATGACCGCGGCCGCCGCGATGCCGTGTCCCATGACGTCGCCGATCAGCAGGCCCGCCTTGCCCCCGGCCAGCTGCACGGCGTCGTACCAGTCGCCGCCGACCTCGTTGACGTCGCTCGCGGGAAGGTAGCGGTGGCTGACCTCGAGTCCCGCGGGCGGGGTGATGTGCTGGGGAAGCATGCTGCGCTGGAGGATGACCGCGGTTCCGTGCTCCCGGTTGTAGAGCCGGGCGTTGTCGATGCTGAGCGCGGCGCGGGCCGTGAGTTCACCGGCGAGGATGACGTCTTCTGCGCCGAAGGGCCCGACCGGGCGGGTGCGGTAGAAGGTGGCGACGCCGAGCACCGCCTCCCGGGCCACCAGCGGCGCCATGATGATCGAGTGCACTCCCACCGAAACCAGTTGCCCGGGTTTGGCCGAGTGCCGGCCGGCGAGAGCGACGGCCTGCTCGTCCAGCCGGGCGACCAGATAGGTCTGCCGGGCCGCGAGGGCCTGGGCGTAGGGGGCGGCCGGGGGGAAGACGAGGGTCCTGCCGAGGGGGGCGAGGACGTCGGTCACCCTGGATCCGGTCAGGGGGGCCTTGCCCAGGCGCCGCAGGGCGGCCCCACCGATCAGCCCCGTGCCGGGCTCGTCCCCGCGCGCCAGGACGTCCAGGACGTCCACGGTGACGGCATCGGCCAGGCGCGGCACGGCGAGGTCGGCGAGTTCCTGCGCGGTGCGTTCCAGATCCAGGCTGGAGCCGACGCGGATGCTGGCCTCGCTGAGCAGGGCGAGGCGGCGCCGTCCCGCTTCGGCCTCCACGTGGTCGCGCTGCTGATCGGTGATGTCGACGAGCGAGGCGATGACGCCGATCGGCATGTGGGCGGGATCCTCGACCCGGACGTAGGAACACGACCACGCCCGGTCGTGGTCCGGTTCGGCCGGTGTCCGTCCGACGCGGCGGCGGTCGAGGAGCGGCTGCCCGGTCGCCAGGACCTGCAGCATGGCCTCCTCCATCTCGTGGGCGTTCACCTCCGGGAGGATCTCGGCCAGGCGGCGCCCCACGTGAGCCGACTCCGGCAGCCCGTTCATGGCTTCGAGTGCGGGGTTGACCTGGAGGAACCGCAGTTGGGTGTCGAGGACGGCGATGCCTACCGGGGAGCGGGAGAACAGCCCGTCCCATACCGCCGACGACCCCCTGATGCGCCGCGCCGCGTGGGCATCGGCGGCGAAGACCAGGATCGAGGCCGAGCCGTGCCCACGGTCGGACACCGGCGAGGCCCAGATCTCCACCTCCAGCGGGTGCCCGTCGTGGTGCCAGACGGTCACCGTGCCCATCACGCCCCGCCCGGTGGCCGCGGCCTCCCAGAGGGAGCGGCCCAGGCTCCGGTCGGATCCCGGATGGAGGAGGTCGGCGATGTTGTGTCCCAGCATCTGCGGCGGGGCGTACCCCAGCAGCTCCTGCGCGACCTGGTTCCAGCGCACGATCGTGCCGTCGGCGCTGGTGGACAGGAGGGCGACCGGCAGCGCGCCCAGCCATCCGCCGGCGGCCTGCGCGGCGCCGCTGATCAGCTCGTCGACCGGTATGTGCTCATTCATCCGGCACCCGTACCTGACGCCGCGGCGTCCTTGCCCTGCCTTCCGCGGTCGTTTCCACGCCTCCATCGTCTGCCGGTCGGCGTGACACCGCCTCCCGGCCGGTCCGGGTCACGGCGGGGCCGCTGCGCGACGACGGTCCGGCGCTCAGGCATGGGCGCCCGACAGGAGGCGGCCCGCTCCGGGAGCCACCGCCGGGAGGCCGAGGGCGCGCAGCATCTGGTGGGCGGTGCACACGGCCGCCGAGACGACGGGCTTGCCGAGGAGCTGTTCGGCCGCGTCGATGGCGCCCAGGGAGGGCATCTGGACGCAGGCGGAGAGCACGACGGCGTCGGCGTCGGCGTGGTGCAGGGCCTGGGCGAGCCCCGGAAGGCGCGCGGGGTCGTGCGCGGCGACGTCGAGGTTGCCGGGGATCTCCAGGGCCGCGTGGTCGAGCACCTCGATGCCCTCGTGGGTGAGGTAGTCGACGACGGTCTGCGTCAGCGGGCGCGTGTACGGGGCGATCAGGGCGATCTTCTTCGCCCCGAGGGCGTGCAGTCCGTGGACGAGGGCGCCGGCGCTGGTGACGACGGGGGCGGGGGCGCCGTTGTCCACCGTACGGGCGTGCAGGCGTTCCTCGGCGGCGCGGTGGTAGCCGAGCCCCCTGCTCATGACGGCGACCAGGCAGGCGTAGCCGAGTACGTCCACGTGTGCGTCGGAGAGCTCCACGGCGCAGCGGTCGGAGTCCGCGTCCATGGCCCGCAGCTGCTCCGGGGTCACGTGGGTCATGCGCATCCGGCTGGAGTGGAAGGTGAAGCGCTCCGGCGCGACGGACTCCCGGGCGCGCAGGATGGCCGGGACCTCGGTCTCCATCGTGACGTTGGAGCTCGGCACGATCTGGCCGATGCGGTAGGCGGCGTGGGTCATGGTCGCTCCTCGCTGGAACAGCACGGGGCGCGAGGGGTGCTCCCTGTCGGTGTCCAGGCTACGGCCGGAATCGGGCGGAGGCCGACGGGAGGCACGGGCCCGCGGCGTCAGCCGCGTCGTGCGGCCGATCGGCCGGGGGCCGCGGCGTGGCGCGGAGCCCGGTCCGCCTCGCCCAGGCCCTGTTCCGTCCAGATGGTCTTCCCGGACCGGGTGAACCGGCAGCCCCAGCGGTCGGTGAGCTGCGCGACGAGGAAGAGGCCGCGGCCGCCCTCGTCCGTCTCCCGGGCGCGGCGCAGCCTCGGCTGGGTACTGCTGGGGTCGGACACCTCACAGATGAGCTTGCGGTCCCGGATCAGCCGGAGCCCGACGGGGCCGCCTGCGTAGCGGATCGCGTTCGTGACGAGTTCGCTGGCGACGAGCTCCGTCACGAAGGCGAGGTCGTCCAGCTGCCAGTCGGACAACTGGTCCGTCACCAGCTCCCGGGCGTGCGCGACGAGGGACAGGTCGGCTTCGAGTTCCCACGTCGCGATGTGATCGCGGGAGAGGCCGTGGGTACGGGCCAGGAGCAGGGCGACGTCGTCGGCCGGCTCCCGGGGCAGCACGCTGTCGAAGGTGTTCCGGCAGATCTCGGCCAGGGCCAGGTCCCGGTCCGCAGCGGCGAGCGAGCTCCTGAGCTTCTCCATCCCCTGGTCGATGTCGCCGTCTCGGCTCCCGACGAGTCCGTTCGTGAAGAACGCCAGCATGCTGCCGGGCCGTACGCCGAACTCCGTCACCTCGAAGGGCATGCCGCCGACCCCCAGCGGCGGTCCCGGCGCCATGCCGACGAAGACAGGGTCCTCACCCGGAGCCAGCAGGGCGGGCGGGGGATGCCCCGCGGTGGCGGCGCCGCACTCCCCCGTCGCCGGGTCGTAGACGGCGTACAGGCACGTCGCACCGAGGACGGCCAGCTCGGAGGGGGATTCTCCGGTCGTCCGCTCGCTGGAGAGACCGAGCACCAGGTCGTCCAGGTGCGTCAGGAGCTCACCCGGATCCAGATCGAGGTCGGCCAGGGTCTGCACCGCGGTCCGCAGCCGCGCCATGGCCGCCGTGGCGTCGAGGCCGTGCCCGACGACGTCGCCGACGACGAACGCCACGCGCAGCGACGGCAGGGAGATCACGTCGAACCAGTCCCCGCCGACTCCCAGGCCGCCGCCCGCCGGCTGGTAGGCCGCCGCCGTCTCGGCGGCCGCGAAGTCCCAGGCCGAGCGCGGCAAGAGGCTGCGCTGGAGCGCCACCACCGAGCGGTGTTCCCTGGTGTAGCGGCGGGCGTTGTCCACGCCGAGCGCCGCCCTGGACACGACGTCCTGGAGGAGGACGGCGTCCTCCTCTCCGAACGCGGAGGGCAGCCGACCGCGCCAGACCGTCACGCAGCCGAGGATCAGGCCGCGCGCGGAGAGGGGCACCGCCACGGAGGAACGCGCCCCGCTCGGGACGAGCAGCTCCAGGCTCTGCGGATCCACGCCGAGCGCCTCGCGCAGGACGGCGACGTCGGCCATCAGCACGGCCCGCCCCTCCATGAGGGGACCCATCACCGCGCTGTCCGCCACGGGGGGAACCACCTCGCCGACCGCCAGGAGGTCCTCCGCGGCGATCCCCGGGCTCCGCGCGCAGGCGGTCCGCCGCAGACGGACGTCGCGGCCGGCGTCCAGGTGCGCCGGCTCGTCCCCCACCAGCACGGGCTCCGCGAGGTCCACGGTCGCCAGGTCGGCGAAGTCCGGGACGAGCAGCTCCACGATGGCCTCGGCCGTCTCCGTCACGTCGAGGGAGGCGCCGATGGTCGCGGCGGCGCCGTGCAACAGCGCGGTCCGGCGCTGCGCCGAGTCGCGCGCGGCCGCCTCGGTCGCGGCCGAGGTGGCCAGTACGAGCCACCGCGCGTCGGAAGCGGGGGCGCCCCGGGCCCGTGCCCGGAGGCGGATCACCTCGAACGCCAGGCCGGCCGCCGCGTCCGGTGGGTCCGGTGGGTCCACGCCCGGCGCGTCCGCGCGCGGAGGATCGGCGCCGCCGGGCCCGGCCGCCGCAGGCCCGTCGGGAGCCTCTCGCGGTTCATCGCCCGGGAGCAGCGCCAGCAGGGGCGGGCAGACCCGCCCCGGCGAGCAGTCGAGCAGCGCCGTTGCCGCCCCGGAGCAGGCGATGACCACGCCCTCGTCGTCCAGGACGACCGCTGCCACGTCACTGACGGACGCTGAGGCCGGGCTCGGGCCGCCGTGCTCCGGTTCGCGCATGTCGCCTCCACGCAGCGTGGCCTTCAGTATCGCCCTCCCGGACGTCACCCGGCGACCGGGCGGGCGCTCCCCGAAGGCGCCGGTGGGTGCGCTGCGCGGGTCCGCGGCGCCGGACGGAGCGGACGGCCCGCCGCCGGCTCGTCCCCCGCCCCGGTCAGGTGCGCGCCTGGGCCGCCACCATGAGGCGCAGGGCCCGGGCCATCGCGGTGTCCGCGGTGAAGTCCACTCCGGCGGGCAGCTCGACCACGTCTCCGTGCGCGAGGACGAGGGCTCCGCAGGACCCGGGGCGGGCCGCTCCCGTGCCGCGCAGCCAGTCGTCGTAGGCGGAGGCGGTCGTGTCGAGGTGGTGACGGCTCCTGCGGCCCACCTCGGCCATCAGGTCGTCGACACCGGTCAGGGCCTCGACGGAGGCGAACGGCACGCTGACCACCGGCTCGTCGGCGAGCCGGACGAGCGGCTGTTCCCCCGACGGTACGTCCGGCAGGAGCGTCCGGCCGAAGCGGGCGTAGTAGAGGAGGCTGTGGGCGGAGTCGATGCCGCCGACGAAGGGCCGGTCGAAGCTCACCTTGCGGATGCTCGCCACGTACTCCCGCGGGATCCGGGAGTCGGTCGCCTCGGGCCAGTGCACCGTCGAGGAGCCCCGCTCCCGCCAGTTCACGTACCGCTGGATGTCGTCGGAGGCGGAGATGGGCAGCAGCTCGATGCCGAAGCGCTCGGGGTCCTTCGCGACGATGGAGCCCGGTGTCAGGGAGAAGACCCCGATCCCGGCGGTCGTCCAGAGCTTCTCGTGGTCCTGGAGGAACGCGTAGGTCGCGAGCGCCTCGGACGCGGACTCGGTGGGGAATCCGGTGAACCCCATCATCTGGGCCGCGATCCCGTTGCGCGCCAGCTCGGCCAGGACGTCCGGCACCTGGGCGATCCGTACGCCCTTGTCGATGAGGTCGAGGACCCGCTGGGTGCCGGACTCGTAGCCGAAGGAGACGGCGACGCAGCCGGAGGCGGCGAGCAGTTCGCCCACGGCGCGTTCGGGGAAGGTCCGTTCGAGGCGCAGTTCCGCGGCCCACCGGATGTCCAGGGGCGATCGCGCGAGGGCCTCGGCGAGGGTGCGCAGGTAGCGGGGGGACATGGCGTCCACGGCGAAGTACAGCGTCCGGCCGAAACGCGAGGCCAGGCGCAGGTCCTCCAGCACGGCTGCCACGGGGCGTTCGCGGGAGGGCGAGGTCGGCCGGTCGGTGTTCAGGCCGTAGTCGCAGAAGGTGCACTTGTTCCAGTAGCAGCCGCGGGTGGGGCTGTAGAGGATCACCGGTTCCGGCGACCAGTAGCGGTCCCATTCCCAGACGTCGTACGCGGGGCTCGCCAGCGTGGCCACCGCGGCGAAGGCGATCGGCGGGTTCGGGCGGGTCCTCGTCATCACCCCGCCGACGCCGTCGAAGCCGGCGCCGTCCCTGATCGCGTCGAGGATGCCGACGAGCGCGGCCTCCCCCTCGCCGGGGACGATGAGGTCGGCGTCCTGGAAGACCCTCCACGGCGCGTCCGGGTCCGCCGCGTACTTGACGACGTCTCCGACCTCGGTACCGCCGAAGACGATCACCGCGCCGGGCAGGACGGACCGGATCAGCCGGGCCATGCGCAGGGCGACGGGGAGCTGGCTGGTGTAGTTGACCGACAGGCCCACCAGGTCCCAACTCCGTTCGCGGAGCCGGGAGTCGAACGCGTCGGCGAAGTAGTCCTCGAAGGGGCGGGAGACGGCCTCGATCACCGCGGGGTCGGACAGGTCCGCCGTGCTGCACAGGTTGACGGTGGACTTCGCCCGCATCGAGAAGCCGTCGAGCGCCCCCGGCGGCATGTCCATCGCCAGCAGGTCCCACCACCGGCTCATCACCGCGACCGCCTGGGCATAGGTCGGGGGGTGGTAGAAGAGCTCCGGGTCCTTGAAGACGGAGACCGCGTCCCGGGCGGACGAGGCGGTCAGGCCCTCCGCCGCCAGGGACTGCCGGTAGCGGATCTCGTCGTACCGGGAGAGCGGGCCGGACCGTCCCTCGATCTCGGCCCGGGTCCGCCGCGCGGAATCGATCGCCGCGCCGAAGCGCTCGGGATCCGCGAGGTACTCGAAGGCCTCCAGGTTGGCGTCCACACAGCCGTAGGTGGTGTGGCCGGCCTCACGGGCGGCGCCCACGAGGTACGGGATCGAGTGGTAGGGGGTCGTCGGATCGGTGAGGGGCGGGTTGATCAGCAGGTACGCGACGCCACTGGCTCCCCGCCCCCGGTCCTGGACCGGCCTGCCCAACGGAACGAACACGCTCATCCCTGTGACTCCTGACTGCTGCGGTCCTGCCACGGGTGCGCGGGGCGGGCGGCCGGCGGAACGGTCGCCTGCGGCGCGGGGGTCGTCGGTGCGGGGGGCGTCGGTGCCGGGGCCGCCGCCGGGGCGGGGGCCGTCGTCACGGCCGGGGTGGCCGCCGCGGCCGGGACGGTCTCCGCGGCCGGAGTGGTGACCGCCGCCGGGGTCGTCTTCGGCGCCGGGGGCCCGGACCCGGCGTCCGAGCCGTACTCGCTGCCCGTCCGGTAGCCGCGGAACGCCTTCTGGGTGAGCGCGCCCAGGACGGCCAGGGAGATGGCCGCCCCCGCCACCGGGAAGAAGGGCGCCGCGCCGAGGTGGCGGACCCCGAAGCCGGCCACGGCCACGGAGATCGGGAAGGTGCCCATGACGGCCAGCATCACCAGGCTCATGACCCGGCCGATGAGGGCCGGTGGCGTCCAGACCTGCAGCATCGTCACGGCGACGATGTTCTGCCAGCCGCTGGCCACCGCGTACACGCAGATGCTCACCGCGGCGCCCACCAGGCCGCCGGCGTACGGTACGGCCGCCAGGGCCACCCCCATGACCACCGCGAGCCCGGCGAAGAGGTAGGCGGGCGAGGTCACCGTACGGACGCGCGCCGCCAGCAGCGAACCGGCCAGGCCGCCCAGGCTCAGGCAGGTCAGCAGCACGCCGTAGCCCGTGGCCCCCATGCGCGCGTGCGCCAGTCCGGGCAGGGCGACCTCGATCGTGCCGTTGAACGCCAGGTTGCAGACCAGTGCGACCACGAGGACCACGTGCAACAGCCGTCCGTTGCGCAGCAGTTCGACGAAGGAGGGCCCCGCGTCCCGCTTCCCGGGAACGGCGTCGGCCCGGGCCCCCGGGGCGGCGGGGGCGGCGTCCGCTCCGGTGCGCATCCGGAAGAGCACCACGGCCGACACCAGGAAGGAGACGGCGTCGACCGCGAGCGCCGGACCGGCCCCGAAGCCGGCCACCAGCAGACCGCCGGCGGTCGGTCCGAGGAGGCCGCCGACCTGGTTCACCATGGTGGACAGGGCGTTGCCCCGGCCCAGGTCGTCCTTGGGCAGCAGGGCGGGCAGGAGGGTGTAGGACGAGGGGATGAACACTCCGGAACTGGCGCCGAGGATCACCGCGACGGGCGCCAGCTGTGCCAGGGTCGGGGTCCCGTTCACGGTCACCACCGCCAGGAACCCGACGGCGACCGCGCGCACCAGGTCGGCGATGAGCATCACCGGCCGGCCGCCGAACCGGTCGGCCACCACCCCGCCCAGGGGAATGGTGACGACCCGGGGGATGCCGTAGCAGGCCAGCACCGTGCCGAGCAGGACGGGACCTCCGTCGCCGGACAGGATCAGCCACGGCAGCGCGACGGCGTAGCAGTAGTCCCCGACCGTCGACGAGAGCTGTCCGGCGAGCAGCAGCCGGAAGCCGCGCACCGACATCGGCCCGCTGACGCATGCCGTACGAAACCTGTGCGCGGCTGCTGCCACGTCTCCTCCTCCGTTGCGGCGCCGCGAGGACGGCGCGAGCGGTCAGCCGGCCGACGGGGCGCCCGTCGCGTCTCCCGTCACGTCTCCGGTCACGCAGCCCGACGCGCCGCCCGTCGCGCCGCCCTCGGGGTCGGGCGGGGTGAGGGGCAGCCGGAAGAACTCGCTCACCACCGCGGCGACGGTCGCGGGCGGGGGCAGTCCGAGGGTCTTCTGCACGTCGTGGGTGGCGATGTGCCAGGCCGGAGCCGGCACCGGTTCCACGACCGCGTGCCCGTCGGCGCGCAGTTGTGCCACGTTGCGGCGCACGGCCGGCCGGTCCCACATCCGGCGGTTCATGCTGGGGAAGAACAGCACCGGCGACGCGTGGGCGAGGAGCGAGGAGCTGAGCAGCCCGGAGGCGAGCCCGTGCGCCGCCTGCCCGAGCATGTTCGCGGTCGCCGGCAGCACCACGACCCGCTCGGCCCAGGCCGCGAGGGCGACGTGTCCGGTGGTCAGTTCGTCCTGGCCGTCGCAGTACACCTCCGCGCAGACCAGCCGCAGGGTCGCGGCGGGTACGAGGGCCGCCGCGGAGCGGGTCATGACGATGCGGACGTGGAGGTCGGCGGGGAGGTTCATCAGGTACTGCGGCAACGCGAGCACGTTGCCCGAGCCGCACACTCCGAGGAGGAGTCGGCGCCGGGCGGGACCAGGACCCGGACCGGGACCGCTGCCGGCTTCCGGCGCGGGGCCGTGGACGTCCCTCATCGGCGGATCCCGGGGGCCCCGCCGGCCACGGGGCGCAGGCCGCACTGGGAGGCGACGAGATCGAGCCGGTCCTGGAAGTTGAACTTGTAGCTGGGGCAGGGCGGGTGCCCCTCGTGCCACGCCTTGGGGCAGGAGCCTCCGCAGGTCGGCATGAAGACGCAGCCGGTGCACCAGGTCTTGCCCTCTTCGATCTCGTCGTTCCAGCCGTCGAAGGGTCCTGGGGGCCGCACCGGCTCGGTGCCCGCGCGGTCGATGTGGGTCAGCGCGAGGGTCTGCTCGGCGGCGGGGACGAGGGGGTACTCGCTGCACGAGAAGATGTTGCCGGTGCTGCTGATGATCTCCGAGGAGAGGGTCGTCGCGGGGCACACGACCTTCTTCACGGTGTTGGGCAGCAGCTGGGCGGTCAGTCCGTGGCCGCGCAGGAGGCGGAACCAGAGCATTTCCTTGTCGGCGAAATTCTGCTTTGATACCTCGATCTCCGATACGTCGTTCCCCCACGAATGGACCGGAACGATCGAAAAGGACACATTGGACCGGGCGAATCCGAGTTCCGCCATCAGCTCTATGTAGCGGGGGACGGCGTCCTGGTTGTGCGCGTCCACGTTCGTGCGGAAGTTGAAATGCGTGGACCGGAAATCCGGTTCGTCGAGCGCGGCCCGCACGGTGCGGACGATGTTCCAGAAGGAGCCGCGTCCGCTCTTGAGCGGACGGTGTTCGTCATGGATCTCCGGAGGCCCGTCGACCGTGATCTCGAAATGGGTGACCCGGCACGCGCGGATGAGGGTGTCGATCTTTCGCGCGGTGAGCAGGGATCCGTTCGTCACCAGGAACGAGGAGTAGGCGACGCCCCGTTCGTCCGCGGCCCGGACGAATTGGGGTGCCAGGTCGCGGATGACGGCGTAGCCCATCATCGGCTCGGCCCCGAACCAGTCGACGCGCAGCCGGCGCGTGGCCGGCGCGTTCAGCGCGCGCAGGACCCGGTCGCGCACCTGGCTGCGGTGGGTGCTCGTCAGGCCGCCGCGGCTGTGCTCCTGGCCGCAGTAGGCGCAGCCCATGTTGCAGTACGAGGTCGGCAGCAGGGCGATCTGGACCGCGGAGCGGTCGGCGGAGGCGCGCCGGTTGCGGTCGAGGACCGCGGACAGCTCGTCCTCGCCGGCCGGTACGAGCACCTCGGCGGAGCGCAGTGCCTCCGTCCACGCCGGCGCCATGGCCGCCGGGTCCCCGGCCTCCAGCGCGCGGGCCGTGGCGGCGTCGACCGCCATGACCTGGGCGGTGCGGGTGCTGTACGCGAGGCGCACGGGCACACCGGTGTCGTCCGTGTACGTGTGGTCGCTCATCACCAGGTATCGGCTTACTCGATCCATCCCAACCTCTCCGGCGCTGCTGGTCCGGTCAGACGGCGATTCGGCGCGCGGCTCCGGTGCGCCCGGGGCGCGTCCGCGTGTCCGCGCGCCCCCGGGGCGCGGGGGGGGGGGGGGCGGCGGGGGGCCGCCCCGGGGCCGGGGCCCCCCCCCCCCCCCGCCCCCGCCCCCCGCCGGCGCGGCCGCGGCCGGTGCGCGGGC
>NZ_JBSGWY010000007.1:206128-222101 GCF_053609145.1 Streptomyces sp. NPDC054961
CGCGGCGGGGGGGGCGAGCGGGGGGGCGCGGCGGGCGCGCGCGCGCGGCGCCCCCGCGCGGGGGGGTGTCCGCCCGCGGCGCCCCGCGCCCCCCCCCGACCGCGGACACAGGGCTCGCTTCCCCCCGGCGGCCGCGACGAGGCGATCAGTCGCGCGGGACGGTGGAGCGCGCCGGGCGTGGCGGGGCGACCTGCGGAGCCCGGGAGCGGGCTAGCAGACGACGTTCGTGTTGGAGTCCGCCTGCTGGCCCTCGACCGCGGCCGACACGGCGCTGAGCCGCGCCTGGATCGAGCCGAGGACGGAGACCTCGTCCGGGCTCAGGGCGGCGAAGACCTCGCGCTCGGACTCGGAGAGCAGGTCGACGGGGGTACCGGCGCGGCGCAGGGTTTCCAGGGGCTCGTGGGACATGCCTGACTCCTTCGGAAAGAGGGTCACCGGGGTTGATGCACGAGCAAGGCTGCTCCCGGCCCGGGGTGCTTCATATCCCCCGATCGACTATGAATCCGCTGCGCCGGTCAGGGCGCGCACGTAACGGGAGGTGAAAATGAGCCGCCTGCGACGCGGGGACTCCCGGAGCGTCGCGGGGCGCGTGCGAGAAATGTCTTCGAAACTCGGCTCCTTGTCCGGAACATGACGCGCCGCTACGCTGTCTCCGTGGGTGACGAATTACGCACGCAGGTCCATGCTTCGAGCATCGCTTTCGAGGTAAGAGGTTTGACTGGACGCGAGATTCGGATCGCTTCGCTGGTGGCCATCGGATCTTCCAACCGCCGTATCGCACATGACCTCTGCATCAGTCCGCACACGGTCGCGGCACACTTGTGCAACATGCTCCGGAGAACGGGCGCGTCGAACCGAACGGAAATGATCGCGCGACTGTACGCGCGGGGCGTACTGGTCCAGGGAACCTGGCCTCCCCTGCCCGCTGCGGGACAGCCCGACCGGGCGGACCGGGAGGGCCCCGCCGAGCTGGCGGAGCTGGGAGTCCTGGCGGGGGCCGCGGGCCTCCCGCCCGGATCGGCGCAGCACGTCTCATTCGACTGGCCGCACTACGGGAACGAGGTGCCGGTAGCCATGACCTTCGATGCCTTGCACGCGCTGCGCGAGGCCGGCCATCCAGTGGATCTGCTGGCGGTCGAACAGCGCTCCGTCCTTTCCCAGCTCACGGAGCTGGAAGTCCAGGTCCTCAACTCGGTCAAGGGCCGGCTGGAGGCCGCGGCGGGCGAGGTGGAGGGTCAGGACCTCAAACTCCTGTGACCGGCGCCGCGCGTTGCGGCAGCTGCCGCGCGACGGTGCCGGAGGCGGCCCGCTTCTGCCCGGAGTGCGGTACGCCGCTCACCGGAGGAGCTCCGTCCGCGGACAGCCGGCGCATCGTCACCGCACTCTTCATCGACCTGGTCGGCTCCACTGTCTTCGCGGAGACGCTCGACCCCGAGGCGCTGCGGCGCGCCATGGACCGGTACTACGGCGCCTGCACGGCCGCGGTCACCGAACGCGGGGGCGTGGTGGAGAAGTTCATCGGCGACGCGGTGATGGCCGTCTTCGGGGCGTTCGTCAGCCACGAGGACGACGCCCTGCACGCCGTGCAGGCCGCGTGCGCGGTACGGGAGGCGCTGGCCGCCGTCAACGCCGGTCCGGAGCGCGAACCGGGGGTCCGGCTCGAGATCCACTGCGGGATCGCCACGGGCGAGGCCGTGGTGGCGGGGGCCGCCGGCGGGGGTGCCCGCGTGGTGGGGGACGTCGTCCACACGGCGGCCCGTCTCCAGTCCCACGCGCGGGCGCACGAGATCCTCATCGGTGAGGGGACGGCCCGGCTGGTGGGCGGCGGAGTGCGCCTCGAGGCGGTCGCACCGCTCCGGCTGAAGGGCAAGCGCGACCCCGTGACCGCCTGGCGCGCCGTGCGACTCCTCGACGGGGCGCGCCAGGAGGACTTGGTGCCGCTGGTCGGACGCCAGGACGAACTGGGCGCCCTGACCGCCGCGTTCGCGGACGTGCGCCGCGCCCGGCGCTGCCGCCTCGTCACCGTGACCGGTCCCGCGGGGATCGGGAAGTCGCGCCTGGTACGGGAGTTCCTCGCGGCCCCCGCGGCCGCGGGGGCCGTCGTCCTGCGGGGTACCTGCCAGCCGTACGGCGCCGGCCTCGCCCACCGCCCGCTGGCGGAGGCGGTGCTGTCCCTGCCCGGCGGCTGGGAGGAGTCGGCGAGCACCCTGGCGGCGCTGCGTCCGAGCGCCGACCGGGCCGTCACCGCCCTGGCCGTGGCCCTGGGCGTCCGCTCCGAGACGGGTCTGCCGGTGAGCGTCGAGGAGATCGGGTGGGCGTTCCGCCGGCTGGTCGAGGCCCTGGGCCGCCGGGATCCGCTGATCCTCGTACTGGAGGACTGCCACTGGGCGCAGCCCGCCCTCCTCGGCATGATCGGCGAGACGGCCCGGGGGGTGACCGGCTCCGAGGTGCTGATCGTCTGCGCGGGACGTCCCGAGATGGGTGGGCCGGCCTCCGGAGCACAGGCCCCCGGAGCGTCCCGTACGCCGGCCTCCGGCGCGCCGTGGGCGGACGGCGACACGCTCGGCGGGGCCCTGCCCCTGGACCTCGAGCCGCTGCTCCCCGAGGAGACCGAACGGCTCGTCGGGCTGCTGGCCGACCGCGCCGAGGTCGCCGCCCAGGAGGGGGCCCGTACCGAGGAGGCACTGGCCTGGGTGGTCCAGGAGTGCGACGGCAACCCCCTGTTCGCGGAACTGCTGCTGGAGGACCTGGCCGACGGCCGGTCCGCGGTGCAGGGCATCCCCACGACGGTCCGCGTCCTGCTGACCTCCTGGCTGGACCGGCTCCCGGCCGGCGACCGCGCCGTGCTGGAACGCGCGGCCGGCGTCGGCGGCTCCTTCACCGCCGAGGACGTCCGGGCGCTCGCCGAGGACTCGCCCGCGCTGACCGACGAGGTCGTGGACGATGCGGTGAGCCGGCTCCTGCGGTCACGGGTGATCCACCCCTGCGGCCCGCCCGGCGCCTACCGCTTCACCCGCATGCTGGCCCGGGACACGCTCTACGAGATGACCTCCAAGGCCCGCCGCGCCGACTGGCACACCGTGCTCGCGGACCGGCTCGAGAGCGGGGCACCGGGTTCCCCTCCCCCGGGCTCGGGAGCCGAGGGTGACCTCGCCCATCACCTGGAGACGGCGTGCCGCCTGCGTTCCGAGGCGCACCCGGGCGATCCCGGACTGCCCGCGCTGACGGGCCGGGCGGCGCGCGCCCTGGTGGCCACCGGCTACCGGGCGCTGCACCGCCGGGACCTGCCCGGCGCGGTGTCCCTGATGGAACGCGGACGCGCCCTGACCCGGGACGGGGATCCCGAGCACCGGGTCCTCGCGGTCCGCATCACCGACGCCTGCGTGGCACTGGGCCGGTGGGAGGGCGCCCGGCGGGCCGTCGCCGAGGCCGAGGCCAGGGGCGACCGGGACCTGCCGGTGCGGCGGACCTGCGCCATCCTGCGGCAGACGATCGCGCTGCGCTCGGGCGATCCGGCGCAGGCGCCCGCCGCGGCCGGCCTGCCCGGGCCGCGGGACGACCTGAGCTGGTGCAGACTCCATCAGCTGTCCTCGCTCCGCAGCTTCGCCGAGGGCCGGATCGGCGCCGCCGAGTCCGCGATGCGCGAGGCCCTCGTCCGGGCCCGCCGGCTCGGCGACACGTACGAGGAGAACCGCATCCTGGTGTCGATCTGCGAGCTGACGCAGTGGTCGCCCACCCCGCTCACCCAGGCCGTCGCCCTGTGCGAGGACCTGGCGCGGCGGTTCGACGGCGACCGCTGTCTCCTCGTACCGATCCTGTTGACCCGGGCCCGCCACCTGGCCCTGTCGGGCCGGACCGGTGAGGCCCGCGAGGACGTGGCCCTCGCGCGCCGGCACTCCGCGGACCTGACGCTGACCCTCGGGGCCATCGCCGCCGACCAGACCGCCGGGCTCGTCGACTCGCTGTGCGGTGCGCACGCGGCCGCGGCCCGCCACTACGGGGCGGCCGCCGACGGGCTTCTCGCACTCGGGCAGACCACGACGGCGGCCACGCTCCGGGTGTACGCGACCCGTGAGGCGTTCCGCGCGGGGGCCGGCGTCGACGCCGCGGCCCTCGCCGGGCCGGCCGGGGTGACGCTCGAGACCCGTGCGCTCGCCGTCCACCTGGCCCTGCGGGCGCGGGTGGCCGCGGGCGCCGGCGCTTTCGACGAGGCCCGCGCCGCCGCGGACCGCGCCACCGCCGCCCTGGACCGCACCGATGACCCCTGTCTGATCGGCGACGTGTGCTTCGAGGCCGCCCGGGCGCTGCACGCGGCCGGAACCACGGATCGGGCCCGGGGCGCGGCACACCGGGCGCTGGCGGCCCTGACGGCCAAGGAAGCCGTCCTCCCCGCGGCGGCGGTACGGGCCTGGCTGACCGACCGGGAGGAGAACAGGTGAGCGATCCACCGTGGAGGCGTTCGGCGCGGGCCTACACGCCGGGCGTACCGGCCTGGGGCGCGAAGACCAGTACCCAGACCTTCGAGGAGTTCTCGGCCGTCGCGATGCGCGAGGTCTCCCCCGCGTGGGCCTGGGGCGGCGGCGACGGCTCGGGCGTGCGCGTCTGCGTCGTGGACAGCGGAGTGCAGGGCGACCACCCGCTGGTCGGCGGAGTCGACCGGTCGGTGACCACCGTCGAGAACGGGGATGGCGCGGTGGTGATCGAGGAGTGCGCTCCCACGGACCGGGCCGGGCACGGCACCGCCTGCGCGGGGGTGATCCGCTCCCTGGCGCCGAAGGCCTCCGTGTCCTCCGTCCAGGTGCTGACCGACGGCAAGACGGGCAGCGGAGCGGCCCTGGTCGCCGGTCTGTCCTGGGCCGTCGACCAGGGCTTCGACGTGATCAACCTGAGTCTGGCGACGACGCGCCCGGCCATCTCGGCGCAGCTGCACGACCTGGTCGACCGGGCCTACTTCCGCCGGTGCGCGCTCGTGGTATCGGCGCACAACCGGCCGGTGCCCAGCTATCCGTGGTCGTTCTCCTCGGTGATCTCGGTCGCGAGCCACGACGAGGACGATCCGATGACCTATTACTACAACCCGGCCCCGCCCGTGGAGTTCCACGCCCGCGGCGTCCGCGTCCCCGTGGCCTGGGCCGGCGGCGGCACCATCCGCTCGACCGGCAACAGCTTCGCCGCGCCGCACATCTCGGGGCTGTGCGCCCTGGTCCTCGGCAAGCATCCCTGGCTCACCCCGTTCCAGCTCAAGACGGTTCTGTACCTGTGCGCCGGCAATGTGGCCGGCCGATTCGGAGGCGCGGATGACACTCCCCGTTGACGGCGCGACGCCTACGGAGCGCCGCCTGTTGCAGTCCATCGTGGAAGTCGCCCGGCACACCTTCGGCGCCGCGGCCTCCTCGATCTTCCTCGTCGACCCCGACGCCGGGGACCTGGTCTTCGAGGCCGTCGCCGGGGAGGGGGACGGCCAGCTCGTCGGCTCGCGCTTCCCGGCGGGCACCGGCATCGCCGGCTGGGTGGCGGCCTCTGGACAGTCGATGCTCGTCGACGACCTGCGCGAGTCGAAGCACTTCTCGGGCGACGCCGCCGCGTCCACCGGCTACGTGCCCAACAGCATCATGGCGGCGCCCCTGTTCAGCGCCGACGCGTGCATCGGCGTACTGGAGGTGCTGGACCGCGGCGTCAACGGCGCCCGGGAGATGGCCGACGTGGAACTGCTGGACCTGCTCGCCGACCAGGCCGCCATCGGCCTGGAGCTCCTGACGCGCCTGCGCGCCACGGAGCCGAACCAGCGGTCCGACAAGGCCCTGCGCCTGCTCGAAATGGCGGAGTCCCTGCTGGAGAACGCCCATGGCTGAGCACCGCGTACTGCTGCTCAGCAGGCGCGGGGACCGGGAGGCCGCCTCGGTGGCCTCCCTTCTGCACAGGATCGGCGTGCCCTCGCACCGCCTCGACGCGGACGATCTGGGGGACGCCGAGGCCACCTGTGAGCCCGGCGGGGCGATGACGCTGAACGGGCACCGGTTCGTTCCCACCGTGACGTGGCTGCGCCACTTCTCCCTGCGGGCCGCTCCGGTCGCGCACCCGGCCGACGGGCAGCTGCTCTACCGCGATTCGTGGACCGCCCTGGCCCGTCAGCTGGCCGTGGTCTCCCGGGTCGTCATCGGCGTCGGCGACCCCGGACAGCTGCGCCGGCTGGCCGGTGCGCGGGCCCTCGGCGTGCGCGTCCCACGGGGCGTGGTCACCACCGATCCGGCGACGGCGGCCGTGGGGCTGGACCGCGGGCGGGACCCGGGCGGGCGGTACGTGGTCAAGGTGCTCGACCGGCACTTCGTGGAGCCCGAGCCCGGCGCCCTCTCCTGGTTCCTGCCCCAGGTGCTGGAGCGTTCCCAGCTCTCCGGCGGGCTCGGTCTGCCCCGCGGCACGCCGGTCGTGCTCCAGGAGTACGTGGAGCACGACGCCGAGTTCCGGGTCTACCTCGTGGGGCGGGAGGTCCTCTGCTTCACGGTGGAGAAGGACCATCCCGGTGACGTCTGGTCCCGTCCGGACCGCGTGCGGGTGCGGCTCGTCGAGACGCCGACCGCCGTGGCCGGGGCGGTAGCCGCCCTGGCCACGGCGTGGGACCTCTCCTACGGGGCGTTCGACTTCCTGTCGGACCGCGGCGAAGCCGTGTTCCTGGAGGTGGACGCCCAGGGAGACTGGGACTGGTTCGAGCGGAAGGCCGGCGTCGACGTGGTGACCCGGGCGGCCGTCCGCACCCTGCGGGACCTCCACTGGTCGGCCGCCGCCGGCTCCCGTCCCGGACCGGTCGGTCTGCTCACTTTCCTCGGTGCGGGCCCGCCACCTCGCGGTTAGGCGGCCCGGCCGTCACAGCTTGCGGCAGAGCAGGGCGTCCGGGGTCTTGCCCTTGGCCCAGGCGCCGGTGAAGGCGATGCCCGCGGCGTACTCGTCCGTGGCGCACTGCCCCTTGTAGTTGCCGGAGGCGAACTCTCCTCCGGGGCCGCCGGCCGGCCGGCCGTCACCCCGGTCGAACCAGAGGGTACGGCCGTTCGTGCCGAGCGTCCTGGCCGACGGGGCGCACAGGACCGCGGAGACGGTCTGTCCCCGCAGGCTGTACCCGGTCATGAACTGGTTCGGGCCGCACTGGAACTTGGTGTAGCCGCCCGCCCAGTCACCCTGCTGTACGTAGCGTTCGTCGTTCACCACGGCCGGCGCCGCGGCGGGGGCGGCGAGGGCGGCGGCCCCGGCGTCGGTGCACAGCCCGCGGCCGTCACGGTGCGAGAGGCCGATGAGCCGCTGCCCGTCGGGACACGTCCCCTTGCGGGCTCCCCTGTCCCAGTCCCCGAGCGCTCTGGTGCGCACCGACTGGACCGCGTCGGCGTGGTCGAGGTTGAGCATGTCCCAGGTGTCGGAGACCGCGACGGGTCCGCTCTTCTGCGGGGCGTTCACGAGCCGGTTCCAGTGCGCGGCGCGCCAGTCGGCGCCGTCGAGGATCCCGGAACGCCGGCCCGCCGCGTCGAAGTTGAGGATCGACCAGCTGCCGTGGCCGCTCCATCCGACCAGGGGCCAGTAGGCGAAGTCGGTGTCGTTGGCGACCAGGTAGTCGACGAAGTTGCCGAACCAGGCGCGGGCCTGGAGGTTGGTCTCGTCGCTGCCGATGCCGAACTCGCTGATCCACAGCGGCGCCGTGAAGTGGCTGCCGGTCTCGGTGACGAAGAACGCCTGGCGCTTGAGGGTCGCGAACAGGTCGTCGCGGGAGAGCTCCTGGTAGCGCGGGTCGTGCGTCTCGCCCATGCCGCTCGCGCCGGTGTGGTTCGGGCCGGTGTAGCCGTAGAAGTGCGCCGAGTACACCAGCTTGTTCGAGGCGACGAGGGTGTGCGAGAGGGTGCGCACCGGCTCCAGGGTGGGACGCCCGTGCGGAAGTCCGTCGGCCGGGATGCCCTGCCAGTTGATCCCTTCGACGACCACCAGCAGATCGGGACTGACCTCGGTGAGGAGCCGGTCGCCGAGGTGCTGGGAAGCGGCCCACCAGTCGTGGCCGTCGCCCCAGTTCCAGTTGGCGTCGTCCGTGACGGTGCGGCGGACCTCGTTGTACAGGTCGGCGCCGACCACGCGCTTGTTGTCCTTGTAGCGGCGGGCGAGGCCGATCCAGTCGTCCTCCCACTGCGCCGTGGACTGGCTGGTGTTCCAGCGCTCGTTGCCGTCCAGACCGCAGCAGAAGCGCGAGGTGTTGGTGTGGTTGTTCAGCACGACGGCGAAGCCCTCGGCGGTGGTGGCCGCGATGACGGCGTCGAAGACCTGGAGCGGGGTCTTGCCGCGCAGTTCCGGGTTGGCCGCGACCGAGGCGTCGGAGACCGGGCGCTGGTCGTGGAGCATCTCGTTCGAGAACGGGAGCCGGATGCTGTTGATGCCGAGCTCGTGGAATCCGTCGAGGATCCGGGAGACCGGCGCGCGGTCCAGGCCGAGGGGCATCTCGTCGGCCTTCTCGCCGTCGTGATGGCTCGCCGGATCGTTGATGTCGCCGGAGCCGCTCCAAGACCCCTGGGCGCCATGCCAGTTCGCGGACTTGAGCTTGAAGCGGTTGCCGTCCGCGTCGACGATGTAGCGGCCCCGCGTGCTGAGGGGCCCGCGCCAGGAGTCGGACAGGGCGGCCGGTGCGCCGGCCGCCGCGGGGGTCGCGGTCGTCTCGGACGCGGACGCGAGGGCTGCCGGGGAAGCGCCGAGCGCTCCGAGCAGGAGCGCCGCGGCGAGTACCGCCGGTGGTAGGGGTCTTCTCACTGTGTCCTCCGAAGGGCCTGGGGGTGGACGTGCGTGGTGGGACGCTGGTGCCGTGGTGCGGTCGTGCGGTGGTGCGGTCGTGGGGGCCCGGGCTCGTGCGGTGGTGCGGTCACGGGAGCCCGGGCTCGTGCGGTCAGCTGCCGACGCTGCCGAGGACGGCGACGCCTCGCGGTGCGAGGCTCACCTGGCGGACCAGGGGCCTCTTCTCGTCGAGCAGGTCCCGGCGGTCCGCCGGCAGCGTCACCTCACGGGGCTCGTCCGTGTGGTTGAGCAGGATGAGGATGTCGTGATCCGCCCCGTGCCGGATCGCGGCCTGGACTCCGGCGTGCGGGCCGGGCAGCACGGGAGCGACGCCCGCGTCGGCGAGCGCGCGGTCGACCAGGGCGCGCATCGTGAGGGGATCGGGCCGGGTCGCGACGTACCGGGCCGTCCCCGCGCCGTGGGTGTGCACCGTGGCCGCCGGGCGGTCCCGGTCCCAGTCGGGCCCGTCGAAGAGCAGTTCGGCGCGGGCACCGGTGAGCTTCACGTCCTCGCGCCACAGCGAAGCCGGAGCGGGGACGAGAGCGGGTACGGGGACCGTTCCGCGCGCCGGGGCGGGGGCCGGGCCGTCCCCGTCCGGGATCTTGAGCGGCACCGGTTCGCCCACGGCGGCCGGCCAGAACTCCTCGACCCGGACGCCCAGTACGTCGGCGAGCGGTGCCGGATAGCCACCGATGTGCACGCGGTCGTGCTCGTCGACGATCCCGGTGAAGAACGACGCGAGGAGGGATCCGCCGTCCGCCACGAAGGCGCGTATCCGCTCCGCGTTCTCGGCCGACAGCAGGTAGTGGCTGGGCAGCACCAGCAGCTTGTACGGCGAGAGGTCCGCGGAGGGGTGGACGACGTCGACGCCGACGCCCGCCTCGAAGAGCGGGGTGTAGTGGTCGAGGACCCGGTCGAGGCAGTGCACGCCGTCGGAGGGGTGCGAATCGAGCTCGAGGGCCCACCAGTTGTCCCAGTCGAAGACGACCGCGACCTCGTTGCGGACGTGCGTGCCGGCCAGTTCGGGCACCCGGGCCAGTTCCCGGCCCAGTTCGCGCACCTCGGCGTGGACCCGGGTCTCAGCTCCCGCGTGCGGGACCATGCCGGAGTGGAACTTCTCCGCGCCGCCGCGGGACTGCCTCCACTGGAAGTACATGACGGCGTCCGCGCCCTGCGCGACGGCCTGCCAGCTCCACAGCCGCATCCGGCCCGGAGCCTTGCCGCCGTTGCGGCCGCGCCAGTTGACGGCGGAGGGTGCCTGCTCGGTCAGCAGCCACGGCTTCCCGCCGCCCGCGCCGCGCACGAGGTCGTAGGAGAGCGCCGCGCCGGTGTGCGCCGCCTCCCAGTGCGGGTCGGGGTAGCTGTCGAGGGCGAGGACGTCCATCTCGGGCGCCCAGGTGTGGACGTCGACCGCCTTGTGCCCGGCCAGGAAGTTCGTGGTCACCGCGATGTCGGGGGTGACGCGGCGCAGTACGTCGCGTTCGAGGGTGAAGCAGGTGCGCAGCGCGTCGCTGCTGAACCGCTTGAAGTCGAGCTGCTGGGAGGGATTGGGGTAGGTGGGCGCGGTGCGCGGGGGCAGGACCTGGTCGAAGGAGGCGTAGCGCTGCGACCAGAAGTCCGTGGACCAGGCGTCGTTGAGTGCGTCGACGTCGCCGTACCGGGCCGTCAGCCAGTTCCGGAAGTCGGCGGCGGAGACGTCGCAGAAGCATTCGGCGACATGGATCCCGTACTCGTTGCCCACGTGCCACAGCCCCAGCGCGGGGTGATCGCGGTAGTGCGTGGCGACGGCTTCGACCAGGCGGACGGCGCGGTCGCGGAAGACCGGACTGGAGGGGCAGAAGTGCTGGCGGCCGCCCGGGGACAGGACGCCGCCGGAGGCGGTGACCGGCAGGATCTCGGGATGTTCGGCGGTCAGCCACGGGGGCGGCGACGCGGTCATGGTGGCCAGGTCGGCGGTGATGCCGTGGGCGGCCAGGTCGTCCATCACCCGGTCGAAGAAGCCGAAGTCGTAGGCGTCGCGGGCGGGTTCGACGCGGGCCCAGCCGAAGATGGCCAGGTTGACGATGTTGACGCCCGCCTCGTTCATCAGGCGCAGGTCTTCGGCGCGGGTGGCGTCGTCCCACTGCTCTGGGTTGTAGTCGCCGCCGAATCCGAGGCCGCCCATGCGCGCGCCGAGGGCTCGGGCACGGTCGTCTGCCGGAGAGTTCATCTTTCTTACCCCTTCAGGTACTTCGGGAAGTTCTACGTCTCGTACGCGGCGTATCTGTGGCCGTGTTGGCGCCAACATCCCGAGCCGTGCGCCGGGCCGGCGGCGTGGCGAGCCCGACCGGGGCCGGGGCCGTCGCCTCCTCGAGGTCCGAGGAGGCGGGTCCGACGGGGCGGGCCCGACGCGGAACGGGCCCGACGGGGCGGGCCTGACAGTGCGGGCCCGACGGTGCGCCGGACCCCGCCCGGCTCAGCCCCGCGGCGGCGCCGTGCTGTCGCGCTCCACCAGGGCCGGCATGACGGACACGACGGAGGAGTCCGCCGACGGATCGCCTTCGATCTGGCTCAGGAGACGGTCCACGCAGGCCGCACCGACCCGGGAGAGGTCCTGGTCCACGGTGGTCAGCGGCGGGAGGAAGTGGGCGGATTCGGCGATGTTGTCGAACCCGGCCACGCTCACGTCCTCGGGAACCGAGCGCCCCGCGTCGTGGAGCGCCCGCACCAGCCCGAGCGCCATCTGGTCGTTCGCGGCGAACACGGCCGTGACCTCCGGCCGGGCGGCGAGTTCCCGGCCCGCCCGGTAGCCGCTCTCGGCGCTCCAGTCGCCGTGGACGGCCGGCGGGACCGGAGCGCCCGCCGCACGGAGCACCCGCTGCCACGCTTCGGCGCGGCGGCGCGCGGGGTGGGAGTCCTGCGGGCCGGCCAAGTGCCAGACCGTGGAGTGGCCGAGTCCCAGCAGGTGTTGCACGGCGAGTTCCGCACCGGCCGCGTGGTCGGTGTGGACGCCGGGGTAGCGGTGGTCGTCACCGCCGTCGACGACCACGACCGGAAGGCCGTGGGGAAGGATCAGCGAACCGGTCAGGATCTGGGCCTCGTTGACGATGACCCCGTCCACGGCGTGACCGCTGAGCCGCCGGAACGCGTCCAGTACCGCCTCTTGCGTCTGCGCCTGCGGCACGACGACGTTGACCGAGTATTCCGTCGACTGCACGGCGGAGACGATCGACTCCAGGGTGCGCGCGTTTCCGTGCGCCTTGAGGTCGAAGCTGATGACGCCGATCATCCGGAACTTGCCGGTGGCCAGCGCCCGGGCCGCGGTGTTGGGACGGTACCCGAGCATGCGCACGGCCCGCACGACCCGGTCACGGGTCGCTTCGTCGACCCGCGCGGTCCCGTTGACCACCCGGGAGACGGTCTGCGCCGAGACGCCCGCCATGGCCGCGACGTCCGCCATCGACGGGGGTCTGGGGCGGTCCACGGCCGGTGCCCGGGGCTTGCGCGGCCGCTGCCCGTCCTTCGCCATGGTGCAGCTCCTCTCGCGCGGTGATGCCCAGGCATCCTCCTGGCCTTCATCATGTTTGCGCGAACACGGCTCTCTGGTCAACAGGCAGCCGGAAGTCTCCGGTTCGGCCGCGCGGCTCTCCGACGTCCACCGATCCGCCAGATCCCCTATCGGCACAAGGCATCTGACGCTTCCACAGAAGACTCTGCCAAAACTCTTGACAGTCCCTGACAGCTCTCGACACACTTCCGAACCGCGCCACCGTGTTGGCGCTAACATGCATCGGAGGTCTTACCCGTGAGAGTCGACCAAGCCCCGCTCGGCGATGGAGGCACCGCCGACCGCCACCGCCGGCGGCCGCGGTGAGAAGGCGCGGCGCTGTTCGGCGCAACCTCACCGCCCACGCGTTCCTGCTGCCGTTCCTCTGCGTCTTCGTGATCGGAGTCGTGGCCCCGCTCATCTACTCGGTCAACCTGAGCCTCTATCAGGAGCGCATGATCGGCGGGATGGTCTTCACCGGCCTGGACAACTACACCAAGGCGTTCAAGGACAGCCTCTTCCACGCCGGTCTCGGCCGCGTCGCGCTCTTCTTCGCGATCCAGGTACCGCTCATGCTCGCGCTCGCCCTCGCCGCCGCCCTCGCGATCGACAGCGGGCGGCTGCGCGCCCCGGGCCTGTTCCGCATCGGCATCTTCGTCCCCTACGCCGTCCCCGGCGTGGTCGCGGCCCTGATGTGGGGCTACCTGTACGGCGACCGGTTCGGCCTGGCCGGCGAGATCGGCGACCTCCTGCACACCGAGTTGCCCGACCTGCTCTCCGGGAGCTGGATGCTCGCGTCGATCGGCAACATCGTCACGTGGTCGTACGTCGGCTACAACATGCTGATCTTCTACGCGGCCCTGCGCTCCATCCCCGAGGAGCTGTACGAGGCGGCCGAGGTCGACGGCGCGGGAGCCTTCCGCAAGGCGTTCAGCATCAAACTGCCGGCCCTGCGTCCGGCGCTGCTGATGGCCACCACCTTCTCGGTGATCGGCAGCTTCCAGCTCTTCAACGAGCCGAGCGTGCTCCAGTCCCTGGCGCCCGCCGCCGTCACCACCAACTACACGCCCAACATGTACGCGTACAACCTCGCCTTCGACGGGCGCCAGTTCAACTACTCGGCTGCCGTCGCGGTGCTGCTCGGTCTGGTCACCGTGATCGTCGCGTACGCCGTCCAGCGCGCGACCGTCCGAAGGGAGCACCTCCTGTGACCACCACCGCCCCGGCCACCACCACCGCCGCCACCTCCGCCGCCCGCACCGCGTCCAGGGCGACCCCCCGCCGCCGGCCGGCCCGGTCCACCGCGCTGACCGTGGCGATGGGCCTGATGCTCGCGTACACGCTGGTCCCCCTGCTCTGGCTCACCATCAGCGCGACGAAGTCCAATCAGACGCTGTTCGACTCGCCCGGACTGTGGTTCGGGGACGGCTTCCACCTGTTCGACAACGTCCGGGACGTCTTCACCTACGACGGCGGGATCTACCTGCGCTGGTTCGGCAACACCCTGCTCTACTCGGTGGTCGGCGCCGGCGGGGCCTCGGTCATCGCGACGATGGGCGGCTACGCCCTGGCCAAGTTCGAGTTCGTGGGCCGGCGCGTGCTGTCCGCCCTGATCATCGGGGCGATCTCGATCCCGGCGTCCGCCCTCGCGGTCCCCACGTACCTGCTCTTCAGCGACATGGGCATCGTCAACACGCCGTGGGCGGTCCTCCTGCCCTCGCTCGCCAGTCCCTTCGGCCTCTACCTGATGCGGGTGTACGCGACCGAGGCCGTGCCGGACGCGATGCTGGAGGCCGCCCGCCTCGACGGCGCCGGTGAGCTGCGGATCTTCCTCACCTTCTCGATGCGCCTGCTGGCTCCCGGCTTCGTCACCGTGCTGCTGTTCACCCTCGTCGCCACCTGGAACAACTACTTCCTGCCGCTGATCGTGCTGAACGACCCGCACCTGTTCCCCCTCACGGTGGGGCTGCGCCAGTGGGACTCGCTCGCACAGGGCGGCGCGGGCGCCGGCTCCATACCGATCCTCCCCCTGGTGATCACCGGCAGCCTCCTGGCGATCGTCCCGCTGATCGTCGCGTTCCTCTTCCTCCAGCGGTTCTGGCAGTCGGGACTGGCCGCCGGCGGCGTCAAGCAGTAGTCCGCGCCCCGCCCTCCCGGTCGCCCTCCCCTCCCGATCCTCCCGTCCCGCTTCGCGCCGCCCCTCTCCCCGTCCCCATCGAAAGGACCCGAAATGAGCAGATCCCTGCGCCTGCCGGCCCTCACCCGCACCCTCACCGCGGCCGGCGCCGCCGCCCTCTCCCTCTCCCTCACCGCGTGCGGCGGCGGCTCGCCCGCTTCCGACGGCGACGGGAAGGCCGACGCGGCGACCGTGCAGGCCGCACTGGACAAGCCCGCCGAGATCACCTTCTGGACCTGGGTCCCGAACATGGACAAGACGGTCGCGCTGTTCGAGAAGAAGTACCCGAAGGTCAAGGTCAACCTCGTCAACGCCGGGCGCTCCAAGGACGAGTACACGAAGCTGACCACCACGCTGAAGGCGGGCACGGGCGCCCCCGACGTCGCGCAGATCGAGTACTTCGCGCTCCCCCAGTTCGCCATCTCCAAGTCGCTGGTCAACCTCGCCGACTACGGCGCGGCCGGTCTGAAGGACAAGTTCGCCGACTCGGCCTGGTCCCAGGTCAGCGTCGCGGGCGGGATCTACGGCATACCCCAGGACACCGGCCCGATGGCGATGTTCTACCGCAAGGACATCCTCGACCGGTTCGGTGCGACGCCTCCGCGCACGTGGGAGGAGTACGGCGCCCTGGCCAAGAAGATCCACGACGCCGATCCGAACGTCCTCCTCACCTATGTCGACCCCGGTGACGCGGGTACGTCCAACAGCCTCATCTGGGACTTCGGCGGCAAGCCGTACACGGTCAACGGCACCACCGACGTCACCGTCGGCCTCAAGGACGACCCGGGCGCCAAGGCCTACGCCGACACCTGGGGTCCGATGATCGAGAACAAGCTGGTCGACTCCACCGCGAGCTGGAACGACGAGTGGTGGAAGTCGATGGCCTCCGGAAAGTACGCGACCTGGCTGGCCGGCGCCTGGGCGCCCGCGGTGCTGGAGCAGAACATCCCGCAGAGCAAGGGCCAGTGGTCGGTCGCCCCCATGCCGGGGGGTGCCAGCGCGGAGAACGGCGGCTCGTCGGTCGCGGTCACCACGCAGGCGAAGAACAAGGAGGCCTCGGTCGCCTTCGCCCAGTGGCTCAACTCCGACCCCGAGGCCGTGAAGTCGCTCAACTCCGAGGTCGGCCTGTTCCCGGCGACCAAGGCGCTGCTCGACGACCCCGGCTTCCGCGGCGCCGAGGTGCCGTTCTTCCCCGGCAGCACGCCGAACGAGGTCTTCGCCGACATGTCGAAGGCCGTGCGGCCCGGCTGGCAGTACCTGCCCTTCCAGGTGTACGCGAACAGCGTCTTCAAGGACTCCGTCGGCCAGGCCCTGCAGCCCGGCGGCAACCTGCCCGGCGCCCTCGCCACCTGGCAGGACCGCCTGAAGGTCTACGGCAAGGAAGAGGGCTTCACCGTCAAGTAGCCGGTGGCGTTCTCGCCCTTCGTCCGGCGGGGGGGCCGCCCGGCCCCCCCGGCCGGGGGCGTTGACACAACACC
>NZ_JBSGWY010000008.1:0-13573 GCF_053609145.1 Streptomyces sp. NPDC054961
GTGTCGTCGTGCTCCGAGTACCAGCCGATCCCGAACCCGTCGCCGTTCGTCGTCTCCACACCCAGCTTGGAGTGCAGGCTCTGGTCGATCAGCGAGTGGGCGGGTTTGTACAGGATGGTGTCGAGCAGCATCGGGGTTCCCGAATAGGCGAGCCATCGGCACATGAGCCATCACCTGTGTTTCCAGCGTGCGTACGGGCCAGTGGGATCCCGGTGGCCCCGGCTTCCGGCTCCCGGAATCTTCAGTGAGTTCGCCCGTCGCCCGGCTGCTGCGCCCCGGCCGGCCTGTCGACTTCGCGTGGAGCCCCCGGCTCCCTCGCGCGGCGGGCAACGCCGCATGCTCATTCTCACCTCACTCGTCGTTCATCGCCATGCGGGTGACGGCGAGGCCCCGGCCGCCGGACGAGCCGACGGGCCGGGGCCCTCCGCCCCGGCCTCTCACCCCGGCCCGTCACCCGGCCCGTCACCACCGTCATGGAGGCCCGGTGATCCGGCTCGCGCGGGAATTTCCCGGCTGCGATGGTGGGGAGGGACCGTTCGTCGCGGCCCCGTGTCCTCGGGAGGTCTCATGCCGCACGCCTTCTCGTCCGCCGCGCGCCGGCTGCCCGCCGCGGCGCTCGCCTGCGGGGCCTGCCTGGTCGTGCTGGTGCCCGGTCCGGCGCGGGCGTTCAGCGGTGGCAACCACGAGAAGATCACGCGCGCCGCCCTGAGCTGGGAGCCCAGGTCGCTGTCGGCGATGGCCGATTCCCGCGAGGGGGCGATCGTGGCCGACGACCAGGGCGACTACTTCGGCCTCGGCATCCTGCACTGCGACAACGCCGACTACCTCGCCCCGCGGTACGGGTCCGGGTACCCGCGCACCCGCGACGAGGCGACCACCGAACTGCTCGCCTGCATCCGCGGCTCCGTCGCCCGCCTGCGGGCCGCCGTCCGTGATGCCGACCGGCTGGTCGACGCCCGGGGCAGGATCATCCCGGGCCAGAGCGCGCTGGACCCTCCGTGCGCGTGGAACGAGAGGCCGGACCGCGCCAAGTGCGACGTGCTGGAACAGCTCGGCCGCGGCTGGCACGCGATCGAGGACTTCTACTCCCACGGCAACTGGTCCGACAAGGCCGACGGCTCGGTCCCGGTCGGCGTCACCCATCCGCCCGGCCTGAACCGGACCACCGTCGCGCCGTTCCTCGACATCCGTCGCTACAGCTCCATGAACGACGCCGACTGGACCCGGGAAGCCGCCCGTCTGATCCCCGAGGACCTGGCCACCGGCTGCTACCCCGACTTCGATTCGACCGGTTCCAAGCCCGTCGGCTGTTCCGGACGCATCCAGCACAACGGCACCCTCAACAAGGACACCGAGGCCTCCAGGCGTTCGGCCGACGGCAACTTCCAGCGGGCTTCCGAGCTCGCCTCACAGGACATCGCCCGCCAGTGGAAGAACTTCACGGCAGAGCTCGTCGAGACCTACCCCGACCACCGGCGCGGTGAGCAGATGGTCTGCGCGCTCACCCACGACGACCCCGCGTCCAGCTGCCGCTGAACGAGCTCGCGGGCCGTGCCGGCGTCCCCGGCGCGCTCGCCCGCCGCACGGTCCCTACCCGGTGCCGGCCGCCGTCCGCGACGACGCGGCCCCGTTCCGCGCCGTGCGCCACTTGAATTCGATCTCCAGCTCGATCTCCCCGTCGCCGACCTCGACCTCGATCTCCGTGCGGAGTTCGTCGGGGATCCGCAGGGTCAGCGTTCCCGGGCCGAGATCCAGTTCGGCGTTGCCGCCGTGCCTCAGCGCCTCCGCGAGTGCGGAGAGCCGGTCAGCGGCCTCAAGACGTGACAGCGAACTCTTCTGCTCGAACGTGAGGTCCTTCACGGGGTGCCTCCAATCCGCCGCGAACAGCGGGAACAGCGGAAACAGCGGAAACAGCGGGTGAGGCTCATTGTGACGCCGCGCGGCGGGCCGGGCATCCCGGGCCCCGTGCGTCCCGCACCTCGTGCGGGGCACCCGGTGTGGTTCTAGAGTTGAGGGGGAGGCGTGCCGGTCGACGCGTCAAGGGCACCGCCTCTTCATCGTTCCACTCCCCGAGCTCGGGCGGGGCGACACCCCGGAGGACGTGCGACATGTCCACTGCATCCGATACCCCTGTCCTGGACACCCTCGTCGCCATGACGGGCGATTCGCTCGAACGGTGCGGGCTGGCCCCCGACATGCTGCTGCTCACCCGCATCGCGGCGCTCGCCGCCTCGGACGCCCCGCCGATCTCGTACGCCGTCCACATCGATCCCGCCCTCAAGGCCGGCCTGACCGCCGAGCAGTTGCAGGACGTGCTGGTCGCCATCGCCCCCATCGTGGGCACCGCACGCGTCATGACGGCAGCCGGCAACATCGCCACGGCCCTGGGCATCGCCATCGCCGTCGCCGAGGCCGAGATCGACGCCCAGGGCTGACGCGGCGGACCGCAGGGCCGAGGCAGGAGTGCATCGATGTCCCAGAACGCGACCACCGCCATGCGCGCGGTGCCCCACAGCACACCGGAGGAACGGGAGGCCCACGGCAAGGAGGCCCGGCGCCGCACGCCACGGTCCTCGCACGCCGTGTACGAACCGCCCGCGGACCGCCCGGACCCCCTGGCGATCCTGGAGGCGCAGTCCGCGGCGCGGGTGCCCGAACTGGTCCCGATCCGCTACAGCAGGATGTCCGAGTCCCCCTTCCGGTTCTACCGGGGAGCCGCCGCGATCATGGCGTCCGACCTGGCCGGCAGTCCCGACTCGGGGATCAGGACCCAGCTGTGCGGGGACGCGCACCTGCTGAACTTCCGGCTGCTGGCCTCACCCGAGCGGCGGCTGATGTTCGACATCAACGACTTCGACGAGACGCTGCCCGGCCCCTGGGAATGGGACGTCAAACGGCTGTCCACGAGTCTGGTGATCGCCGCCCGTGCGAACGGCTTCGACGACCAGGAGCGCGCACGGATCGTGCACACCGCCGTCCGCGCCTACCGCGAGGCGATGACCGGCTTCGCCGGCATGGGCGACCTGGAGGTCTGGTACGCGAAGATCGACGCGGACCGCCTGGAGGCCCTGGCCGCGGAGCAGCTCCGCAAGGCCGGGCAGAAGAAGCTGTCCAGTGCGCTGGCCAGGGCCCGCTCGCGCGACAGTCTGCAGATCTTCGACAAGCTCACGGTGGTGGTGGACGGCCGGCCGCGGATCGCGCCGGACCCCCCGCTGCTGATGCCGGTCGCCGACCTGCTTCCGGACGTCGAGCGCACTGGTTTCCTGCGCCAGTGCCGCGGCCTGCTCGAACACTACGGCCAGACGCTGAGCAGCGACCGGCGGGTACTCCTGGAGGACTACCAACTCGCGGACGTGGCGCGCAAGGTGGTCGGCGTCGGCAGCGTCGGTACCCGCTGCTGGATCTTCCTGCTCCTCGGCCGCGACGGCCGGGACCCGCTCTTCCTCCAGGCCAAGGAAGCCGACACCTCGGTACTCGCCCAGCACGTCGGCGCGAGCATGTACCGCAACCAGGGCGAGCGCGTGGTCGCCGGACAGCGGTTGATGCAGGCCGCGAGCGACATCTTCCTCGGCTGGCAGCGGGTGGACGGGATCGACGGCAGGCGGCGTGACTTCTACATCCGCCAGCTACGCGACTGGAAGGGCATCGCCATGCCGGAGACGATGTCGCCCCGACAGCTGGCGACCTTCGGCGACGTGTGCGGCATCACCCTCGCCCGCGCGCACGCGCGTTCGGGCGACCGGATCGCGATCGCCTCGTACCTGGGCAGCGGCGAGGCCTTCGAGCGGGCGCTCGTCACGTTCTCCGAGGCCTACGCCGACCAGAACGAACGCGACCACCAGGCCCTGCTCGACGCGGTCCGTGACGGCCGGCTGCCGGCGCAGGAGGTGGCGACGGCCTGATCGCCCGCCCCGACGGAGCCGCAGGCCCCGGCCTCCGGCCCCCCGGCGGTGCGGCGGTCCTTCGGCGCGCCGCCGGCCCCGGCATCCGGGCCGGGCCGGACATGCGAAGCCTCCGGCCGGATGCTGCAATGGCTCTGACGCCGTGCCTCACGGCGGCATGACCGTCAGGACGATCAGCCCGAGGTCCTCTGGCCGGCGCGCGACGCACGGACCGGAGGACCGGACGCCTCGCCCGGAACGGACATGATGAACCGAGACGGGACACATCCCATGACGGTGTCGGATCCGCGCCCCGCGGGGCCTGCCGAGGGGACACAGCCCGAAGAGGCGGACCAGCTCCGCACACTGCTGCGCAGTCCCGGATACCTCAAGGCGCTGGTGTTCTGCGCCCTCATCGGTGTTCCGGTCTCGCTGGTGGCGTTCTGGTTCCTGGTCGCCCTCCACGAGCTCGAGAAGCTGATGTGGTCCGGTCTGCCGGAGTCTCTGGGCTGGGACGCCCCGCCGTGGTGGTGGCCGCTGCCGCTGCTGCTCGTGGCCGGTGTGGCCGTGGGGCTCGTGGTCACCCATCTGCCCGGCGCCGGCGGCCACATCCCCGCCGGGGGACTGCACACGGGCGGCAGCTCGGCGAGGGCACTGCCCGGCGTGATCCTCGCCGCCCTGATCAGCCTTCCCCTCGGTGCCACGCTCGGCCCGGAAGCCCCGTTGATCGCCCTCGGCGGCGGTCTGGCGGTGCTGTTCAGGGATCTGGCGCGGGCACCCGCGACGGCCAAGAGCACGGCGCTCCTCGGCGCGGCGGGAGCGGCGGCGGCGATCGCGGTGATCTTCGGAAGCCCGCTGGTGGCCGGGGTCCTGCTCATCGAGGTGGCCGGGGTGGGCGGACCGCAGCTGTTCGCGGTCATGCTGCCCGCGCTGCTGTCGAGCGGGGTGGGCTCGCTCGTGTTCACCGGCTTCGGCCGCTGGACCGGTCTCGATGCGCCGAGCCTCTCCGTGAAGGTGGGCGTGCCCGCTCCGCACCTCGATGCCGGGGACGTGCTCTGGGCGGTCCCGATGGCCGTGGCCATCGGCGCCCTCCTGCACCTGATCATGCGAGGAGGGCGGCTGACCGCGCGGTTCGTCGCGAAGGGTCCCGTCGCCCGTACGGCCCTGTGCGCCCTGGGAGCCGGCGTCTGCGGCGCCGTGTACGCGCTCACCACGGGCCGTTCGCCCGCGGACGTGGCCTCTTCCGGCCAGGCGGCGCTGGGCGCGATGGCCGCCGATCCGCATGCCTGGGGGGTCGGGGCCCTGATCGCCGTGGTGCTCTGCACGGCCGTCGCCTACACCCTCTGCCTGGGCAGCCTCCGAGGCGGCCCCGTGTTCCCGTCGCTGTTCCTGGGCTGTGCGGTGGGTGTGCTGCTCGCGCCCCTGCCGGGCCTCGGGATCGTACCGGGCATGGCCGCGGGCATGGCGGCCTCGACGACCAGCGCCCTGCGGCTGCCGGTCAGCAGCATCGTGCTCGTCGTCCTGGTGCTCGGCAGCGTCGCCATGACCCCCGTGGTGATCATCTCCGCCGTCGTGGCCTTCGTGACGACCCAGTTGCTGCCGCCCGGACCCGCCGTGGCCCCCGTGGGCCAGCCCGCGCACGCACCGGCCGGACCTCCCCCCGCCGGCGCGCCCGGCTCCGGCTGAGGCCGCCGCGCAGCCCTCCCGCACGGTCGCCGAGGTGCGCCGCGCACGGCCCGTACCGACAGTGGAAGGACCCGGCCGGATACGGGACCGGCCGGCGGCAGCGCACGAAGGAGGCCGGATGGCGCGTCACCACCTGAGGGACTCCCTGCGGGGACCGCCGAAGGTGCCCGCGACCGTGGTGCTCGTGACGGGCGTGGCGGGGTCGGGGAAGTCCACCGTGGCGCGGCTGCTGGCCGACCGGTTCGGCTGGGCGTACCAGGACGCCGACGCGTTCCACACTCCGGCGGACCGGGCCAGGATGGCGGCCGGCGAGGCCCTGACCGACGAGGACAGGCGCCCGTGGCTGGCGGCCGTCGCGGCGTGGATCGACGGGCGGATCGCAGCGGGGGAGCCCGCCGTCGTCGCGTGCTCCGCGCTCAAGCGCGCCTACCGGGACCAACTGGCCGGGGGACGGCCCGGTGTCCGTCTCGTCCATCTGCACGGCTCACCGGAAGTCGTCCGGTCCCGGCTGCTGTCCCGGCCCGGCCACTTCTTCCCCGCGCGGCTGCTGGACAGCCAGTTCGCCGACCTGCAGGAACCGGAGCCCGACGAGCACGCCTGCGTGGTGGACATCGACCGGCCCCCGCAGGCCGTGGTCGCCGCCGTCGTCGCCCAGCTCCGCACCGTACCGACCGAGGAGCCGCACATGCCCCCCACAGCATCAGGAGAACAGTGGCGGCTGAGCCACGGCAGCCAGGAGGCGGTGGTGGTCGAACTGGGCGGAGCCCTGCGCCACTACGAGGTGGGCGGGCGGCCGCTGCTCGACGGATTCGCCGCCGGCGAACGGGTCACCGGCGGGCGGGGGCAGCTCCTCGTGCCCTGGCCGAACCGGGTGGGCGGCGGGCGCTACCGCTTCGCGGGCGAGGACCAGCAACTCCCACTGAGCGAACCGGAGAACGGCAACGCGATCCACGGGCTCCTGCGGTGGGTGCCGTGGCAGCTGCTCGACCGCGGCGAGGACGCCGTCACGGTGGGCACCGTCCTCTTCCCCCAGCCGGGATACCCGTTCCACCTGGAGGTCGCCGCCGCGTACCGGCTCGGCCGGGAGGGCCTCGAGACCACCGTCACGGCCACCAACGTGGGGGACGGGGCCGCGCCCTACGGCGTGGGCCAGCACCCCTACCTGACCGTGGGCACCGGCCTGGTGGACTCCGCGCTGCTGACCGTGCCGGCCCGCCACCGGCTCGAGGGCGACGCACACGGCCTGCCCACCGGTGAGGAGCCGGTCGAGGGCACGGCGTACGACTTCCGCGCCCCCCGGCCCATCGGCGAGGTACGACTGGACACCGCCTACACGGGCCTCGACCGGGACCCCGCCGGTCACTGTGCGGTCCGCCTGGCGCACCCGTCGGGGAGCCACGGAGTCGACGTGCGGCTCATGGAGGGCGTCCGGTACGTGCAGGTCTACACCGGGGACACGCTGGCCGAGCCCGGTCGGCGTCGGCGCGGCGTCGCCATCGAGCCGATGTCGTGCCCGGCCGACGCCTTCCGCAGCGGCACGGCGCTCACCGTCCTGGAGCCGGGAGCCAGCCACGTCCTGCGATGGGCCCTGGCCCCGTGGGGGTCCTGGTGACCCCGGGCACCGGGCCGTCGACGACACCGGGGCCCCTGACCGGTGACGCCTTCCGCGCGCTGTACGAGGAGCTGCGCGGCGCGAGCCCGCGCGCCCCGGACGACCGGCGCGGCACGCTCGGCCACCTGACGCCCGAACGCGTGGTGGCCGCAGCCGCCGAGGTCCGCTCCGGACGGACGGTGTCCCTGGCCGCGCCCATCGAGACCCTGCCCGGCCCGGACAACCCCGACCCCGCACAGCACCGGATGATCGCCCCCGCCGCCGGTGAGACCGCCACCGGCGAGACCGGGGACACGGGGCTGCACTTCGCCCGTGACCGGTTCGCGATGAACGTGCACGGGGACGCGGACAGCCATCTCGACGCGCTCTGCCACGTGCTCTTCGACGGGGAGCTCTACAACGGCGTGCCCGCGAGCAGCGTGACGTCCCGGGGCGCCCGGGCGCTCTCCGTCGAGGTCGTCCGGGACGGCATCGTCGGCCGTGGCGTGCTCCTGGACGTGCCGCGGCTGCGGGGCGTGCCCTGGCTGGAGCCCGGGGAGCACGTCACCGCGGCCGACCTGACCGCGGCGGAGGAGGCCCAGGGCGTCCGGGTGCGGCCGGGGGACCTGCTGTTCGTACGGGTCGGGCATCGCCCGCGGCGCGAGGAGCGCGGGGCGTGGAACGCCGCGCGGGCCCGGGCCGGCCTTCATCCCACGGCGGTACGGTTCCTGGCCGAGCGGCAGGTCGCCGTCCTGGGCTCGGACGGCAACAACGACACCGCCCCCAGCGCGGTGGCCGGGGTCGGCTTCCCCGTGCACGTGCTGGCCGTGCACGCCATGGGGCTGCATCTGATGGACTACCTGCAGTTCGAGGAGCTGACCCGGGCGTGCGCCCAGCAGGGCCGTTGGTCCTTCCTGAGCGTGGTGGCCCCGCTCAGACTGCCCTCGGCCACCGGCTCGCCCGTGAACCCGATCGCCGTCCTGTGACGGCCGGGCGGGGGCGCCGCCTCCGGTCGCCGTACCCCGGGACGAGGGCTACGTTCGAAGAGATGGGGTGGCTGCCGTGCCCCGGCAGCGCGCAGCGAGAGGCCCCGTGACAGGTCGGGACCCATGAGCGCAAGGACGGTGGTCGCCGTGGGCGACTCCCCGCACTACGACGTCGTCATCATCGGTTCGGGCGCCGGCGGCGGTACGCTCGCCCACCGGCTCGCCCCGACCGGCAAACGGGTGCTCATCCTCGAACGCGGTGGCTACCTCCCCCGCGAGCGGGACAACTGGGACTCCACCGCCGTGTTCGTCAAGGGCAAGTACCGCGCCCCGGAGTTCTGGCTGGACAAGCACGGCAACGAGTTCCCGCCCGAGGTCAACTACTACGTCGGGGGGAACACCAAGTTCTACGGCGCCGCCCTCTTCCGGCTGCGGCCCGAGGACTTCGGGGAGCTCCGTCACCACGACGGGCTGTCGCCGGCCTGGCCGATCCGGTACGAGGACCTGGAGCCGTACTACACCGAGGCCGAGCACCTCTACCTGGTCCACGGCCGCCACGGCGAGGACCCGTGGGAAGGCCCGTACAGCGCCCAGTACGCCTATCCGCCGGTCGCGCACGAGCCGCGGATCCAGCGGTTGAGCGACGACCTGGAGAAGCGGGGCCTGCACCCCTTCCACCTGCCCATAGGCGTCGACCTGCGACAGGACGAGAACGGGCGGGCGACCAGCTCCAGCGTCTGCATCCGCTGTGACCGCGTGGACGGCTTCCCCTGCCTGCTGCGCGCCAAGTCGGACGCCCAGGTGATCTGCGTGGAGCCGGCCCTGCGGCACCCGAACGTCGAGATGATCACCCATGCGCGCGTGGTCCGGCTGGAGACCGATCCGGCCGGACGCCGTGTCAGCAGTGTCCTGACCCGGAGCGAGGACGGGGTGGAGACCTCCTACACCGCGGACATCGTGGTCGTCGCCTGCGGGGCGGTGAACTCGGCGGCGCTCCTGCTGGCCTCGGCCAACGACCGCCACCCCCGCGGCCTGGCGAACAGCTCCGACGTGGTCGGCCGGCACTACATGCGCCACAACAACCTGGCCCTCATGGCCCTTTCGAAGGAGCCCAACGACACGAAGTTCCAGAAGACCCTGGCCCTGCACGACTGGTACCTCGGGGCCGACGACTGGGACTACCCGCTGGGCGGCATCCAGATGCTCGGCAAGTCGGACGCCGACCAGATCCACGGTGAGGCGCCCCGCTGGGCGGGTGCCGTGGCTCCCGACATGCCCTTCGAGGTCATGGCCCACCACGCGGTCGACTTCTGGCTGTGCGGCGAGGACCTTCCCCTCCCCGACAACCGGGTCACCGTCGACGGCGACGGCACCATCCGTCTCGTGCTCGACGAGAAGAACAACATCGAAGGCCTGAAGCGCCTGCGGCACAAGCTCCAGGGCATGCTCAGCCATCTGGGGATGCACGAGCACCACCTCCTGACGCGCAGCATCTACCTCCACAAGGGCATGCCGATCGGCGCCACGGCGCACCAGGCCGGGACCGTGCGGTTCGGCGAGGACCCGGACACCTCCGCCCTGGACGTGAACTGCAAGGCCCACGACCTCGACAACCTGTACGTGGTCGACACGAGCTTCTTCCCGAGCATCGGCGCGGTCAATCCGTCCCTCACGGCGATCGCGAACGCCCTGCGGGTGGGCGACCACCTGGCGGAACGGCTGGGCTGACCCGCGGCGTCCTCCGACCGGGCGTTGATGCTCGGCCGTGTGGCCCAAGGCCGCCTCGCCCGCCACCCCGATCTCCGAGGGGGGTGCTTGGGTGGGTTCGGACCCCGCCGGGCCGCGGTCCGGCGGGCCGGACCGGGCATTCGAGGAGGCGGCCGATCGTGAGTTCCACCGAAGACGCAGCGCGGGGAGTGATCCCCACTCACCTGCTCAAGGGTCAGAAGGCGCTGGTCACCGGCGCCAACAGCGGGATCGGAAAGGCCACGGCCATCGGCCTGGGCCGGGCCGGCGCCGATGTGGTCGTGAACTACGTCGCCGGCGCGGAAGAAGCCGAAGAAGTGGTGGCCGAGATCAGGTCGTTCGGCGTGCGCGCCGCCGCGTACGAGGCGGACGTGTCCCAGGAGGACCAGGTCGTGGCCATGACGGACCGGATGGTCCAGGAGTTCGGCACGATCGACATCCTGGTCGCCAACGCCGGCCTGCAGCGCGACGCCCGGTTCGAGGACATGACGCTCGCCCAGTGGCAGAAGGTGCTGGACGTCAACCTCACGGGTCAGTTCCTCTGCGCGCGGGAAGCGACGAAGGAGTTCCTGCGGCGCGGCGTGGTCCCGGAGGTGTCCCGCGCGGCCGGGAAGATCATCTGCATGAGCTCCGTGCACCAGATCATTCCCTGGGCGGGGCACGCGAACTACGCCTCCTCCAAGGGGGGCGTGCAGATGCTGATGGCGACCCTGGCCCAGGAGCTCGGGCCCAAGAAGATCCGCGTGAACGCGATCGCTCCCGGAGCCATCAAGACCCCGATCAACCGGGACGCGTGGGAGACGCCCGAGGCCCGCAGGGACCTGCTGCGGCTGATCCCGTACGACCGCATCGGCGACCCGGAGGACATCGCCCACGCGGCGGTGGCCCTCGCCTCCGACCTCATGGACTACGTGGTGGGCACGACGCTCTACGTGGACGGCGGGATGACCCTCTTCCCCGGCTTCGCCACCGGCGGCTGATCCTCCTCCGGCCCGTCCTCCCCGAGCGGCAAAGGAACGCATGCACACCACGGTCCATCTGCTGGCGGCCGACGCCCCCGCTCAACTGCTCCCGGCCCGGGAGCTCATGGCGTTCACCCTCGCCACCCACATCATCCTCGTGCCGATGGGAGTGGCGCTCCCGCTCATCACCCTCGTCATGCACTACCGCGGCCTGCGCAAGAACGACGCCACGGCCCTGCTGCTGGCCCGGCGCTGGTCGGCCGTGATGGCCGTGCAGTTCGCGATCGGCGTCGTCACCGGCACCGTACTGTCGTTCGAGTTCGGCCTGCTCTGGCCCGGGCTGATGGGCCGGTGGGGCGATGTCTTCGGCGTCGGCTTCGGCGTCGAGGCCTGGGCGTTCTTCCTCGAAGCGGTGCTCATCGCCATCTACCTGTACGGCTGGCGCAGGCTGAAGCCGCGCACCCACTTCCTGCTCGGACTCCCGCTGCCGGCGACCTCGCTCCTCGGCGCCTTCGGCATCCTGGCCGCCAACGCGTGGATGAACACCCCCCAGGGGTTCTCGCTCGACTCCCAGGGCAACCCGGTCGACGTCAACGTCTGGAAGGCCATCTTCACCCCGATGTTCGGGCCCCAGTACTGGCACTTCGTGGTCGCGATGCTCGTGACGGCGGGCTACGTCGTGGCGGGCGTCTACGCCGTCGGATGGCTGCGCGGCCGCCGGGACCACTACCACCGGCTCGGCTTCGCGGTCCCCTTCACCCTCGCCGCGGTGGCCACTCCGGTGCAGTTCGTGCTGGGGGACTCGATCGCCCGGCAGGTGTTCCAGAAGCAGCCCGTGAAGTTCGCCGCGATGGAGATCGTCTGGGATACCGACACCCACGTCGCGGAGTACCTCTTCGGCCGGCTCCATCCGGACGGCACCGTCTCCGGCGGCATCAAGATCCCCCAGCTCGACTCCATCCTGGCCGGGTTCAGCCCGGACACGAAGGTGACCGGGCTGACCTCCGTACCGGCCGCTGACCGGCCGAACGCCACGCAGGCCACGATCGCCCACTGGGCCTTCGACATCATGGTCGGGCTCGGCAGCGTGCTCCTGCTCCTCGCCCTCGTCTACGGCCTGATCTGGCTGCGCCATCGCCGGCTGCCCCGCTCCCCGTGGTTCTACCGCAGCGCCGCCTGCGCCGGCGTCGGCTCCGTGATCGCCGTCGAATGCGGCTGGATCACGGCCGAGGTGGGGCGCCAGCCCTGGATCGTCTACCAGAACATGCGCGTCGCGGAGGCCGTGACCTCGACCCGCTCCACCAGCCTGTGGATCATGTTCGGCCTGGTGATCGTGATCTACCTGTGCATCTTCGGGGCGTTCCTCGTCGTCCTGCTGAAGATGCGCGACCGCTGGCGCCTGGCCGACGAGCAGGCGGACGGGCGGCCGGCGGAGGACCCGGAGGGGGTCACCCCCTACGGCCCGCGCCCACCCGTGCCGGCCGGCGACGCCCCGTCGCGCGCGGACGGCGGCTCCACCGGGCCCGGGGCCGGTGAGCGCTGATGGCCGACCTCGTCGCTTTCGTGATGCTGCTCGCCGTGACCGCGTACGCCTGCGCGGGCGGGACCGACTACGGGGCGGGCTTCTGGGACCTGACGGCCGGCGGAGCCGAGCGCGGCAAGCGCCCCAGATGGCTCATCGACCACGCCATGGCGCCCGTGTGGGAGGTCAACAACGTCTGGCTGATCTTCGTCCTCGTCCTCATGTGGACCGGGTTCCCCGTGCTGTTCCAGACGGTGTTCACCGCCATGTGGCTCCCCCTGGCGCTGGCCGCCCTCGGCATGGTCCTGCGCGGCGCCGGATTCGCCCTGCGCAAACCCAGCCGCCGGCTGGCCCGACGGCGCCTCTACGGCGCCGTGTTCGCCATCGCCTCGCTGCTCACCCCGTTCTTCCTCGGGGCGGCCGTCGGCGCCGTCGCCACCGGCCGGATCGCACCGGGCACCGAAGCCTCGGCGGACGCGTGGGCCAACCCCGCGTGCCTCCTGTTCGGGCTCGTCACGGTCGCCGGGACCGCACTCCTCGGCGCCGTGTTCCTGACCGCCGACGCCGCCCGCTTCGACGCACCGGACCTCGTCGGCTACTTCCGGCTCCGCGCCCTCGCCAGTCTGGTCGCGGTCGCCCTGACCGCCGTGGGCGTGCTCCTCGTCACCCGCGGCGACGCCCCCCACGTCTGGCACGGACTGACCCACGGTGCGGGGCTCGTCCTCGCGATCGTGTCCGTGGCGTCCTTCGCCGCCACGGGACTTCTCGTGCTGCGGGGACGGACGCACTGGGCCCGCTTCAGCGCCGTCGGCACCGTCGGCGCGGCCGTCTTCGCCTGGGGACTCGCACAGCGCCCCTACCTCATCCCCACCTCCCTGACCGTGGCGGATGCCGCAGGCGATAGCCAGACGCTGGTCTGGCTGTCGGTGGTCAGCCTCGTCGCCCTGCTCCTCGTCGCCCCGGCGGTCTTCTTCCTCTACTGGATGGACACCCACGGCGAGCTGGAGCCCCTCACCGAGGGAGACCTGCGACGGACCGGCCCCGCGACGGGTGACGCGGCCGACCGCGACTGACCTCGCGGCGCCGCGCCGGCCCCGGGGGGGGGGGGGGGGGGCGCCCGCCGCCCCCCCCCGGCCGCGCGGGGGGGTGGGTGGCCCCGGGCGCCCGGCGCGGGGGGGCGTACAGGCGGGGTGGGGGGC
>NZ_JBSGWY010000008.1:13583-61887 GCF_053609145.1 Streptomyces sp. NPDC054961
GGCCCCGGCGGGGGGTCCCGGCCCCGCCCCCCAGTGCCCCGGCGCGGCCGCCCGGCCCCCGCGCCGGGGTTCCTGTCCACCGACGGGAACGCGGCCGCCGGAACCTCGTCGAGTCCCCCGTCGCGCCCGTGCGACGAGGAAGGAAACCGCTGTGAGCGAGGAAGACATCCTCCTCGGCATCGCCCTGGTCGTCGCCCTGGCCGCCGCCTGCCAGATCCTCGCCGGCAAACTGCGCGTCCCCGCGCTGATCCTTCTGCTTCCGGTCGGCTTCGCCGCCGGGGCCCTCACCGATGTCATCCATCCGGACCAGCTGATCGGGGAGGACTTCTCCGCCCTGGTGTCGCTGTCCGTGGCGGTGATCCTCTACGACGCCGGTCTCGGCCTCGACCTGCGCAACCTCACCGGCCACACGCGTGCGGTCGTGGGCAGGCTGCTGCTCTTCGGCGTGGCCTTCACCTTCCTGGCTGTCTGCGCCGTAGCCCCGGCCCTGTTCAGCATGTCGCTCAGGGTGTCCGCGATGGTGGGCATGATCCTCGTCGTGTCGGGGCCCACGGTCGTGGGGCCCCTGCTCCAGTACGTACGGCCGACGGACAAGGTGCGGCGCCTGCTGATCTGGGAAGGGACGCTGACCGACCCGATCGGCGCCATCCTCGGAGCAGTCGTCTTCCACGCCATCGACACGACGCAGCAGATCGACATCGGCCGGGGGTACCAGCTGGGCCAGTTCCTCCTCAGCATGGCGGTCGGCCTCGCCGGCGGTTGCGTGGGGGTCGCGCTGCTGTGGCTGACCCTGCGCGTGCTCCGGCTCGGTGAAGCGCTCGGGACGCTGGCGCAACTGGCCACGGTGATCGTCGTGTCGGCGGGGTGCGACATCGTCCGCGACGACACCGGGCTCATCGCCGCGATCGTCACCGGTATGGCGGCAGCCAACATCCGGGGATTCGACATGCCCGCTCGCCGGCCCTTCTTCGAGACACTGGTCCAGCTGATCATCGGACTGCTGTTCATCTCCATCTCGTCCAGCGTCACCCCGGCCTCCCTGACGCCCGTGCTCCTTCCCGCGCTCCTCCTCGTCGCGCTCCTCGTCCTCGTGGTGCGGCCGCTCGTGGCCTTCGTCGCCACCCTGGGCAAGGACATGACCAGAGGGGAACGGGCCTTCGCGGGATGGATGGCTCCACGCGGGATCGTCGCCGCCTCCACCGCGGCGGCCTTTTCCACGAGCCTCGTCCAATTGGGACTGCGCGGCGCGTCCAAGATCCTTCCGATCACCTTCCTGGTGATCGTCTCGACGGTCGTGCTGTACGCCCTGACCGCCGGTCCCGTGGCCCGGCGGCTCGGCGTCGCCCGTCCGAACCTCACACGGCCCCTGCTCGTGGGCGGCGCTCCGTGGACGGTCGCGCTGGCAGGGGCCCTGCGCTCGGCGGGGCTTGACGTACAGATGTGGGCGGGACTGGCCGAGGAACGCGAACGGATCAAGGACGCCGGAATCAAACTCTCCAGAGGAGACCTGCTCGCCACGGCCACCAACCCCCGGGCACGGCTGGAGGGGGTCAACGCCGTCTTCCTGCTCACCGATGACGACGACTTCAACGCGCTCGCCTCGGTGCTGGTCGAGGACAACGTCGAGGGCCCCGTCTACCGGGTGGGACCGCCCCACGAGAGCCACGGTGTCGTCGCGCCCTACACGGGCGGCGCCATCCTGTTCGGCGGCGCACCCGTCCGGCACGTCCTGGCGGCACGGTACGAACAGGGCGCACGGTTCCGGGTGCAGCCCGCCTCCGATCCGCTCCCGCCGGGACACGAAACGCTGTTCGTGATCAGCGCCGACGGCCGGCTGGTCCCGGTCGACGGGACGCAGACCGTCACCCCGCAGGAGGGCGACCGCGTCGTTCTGCTCGGCCCCGTGCCGGCGCAGGGGGTGTCGGGTGGATCAGGGCCGTGACCGGTTCAGGGTCTCGTCCAGCGTGATGGCCGCATCGATGAGCGCGAGGTGGGTGAAGGCCTGCGGGAAGTTGCCGAGCTGGCGGCCCGTCAGGCCGATCTCCTCGGAGAACAGGCCCAGGTGATTGGCGTACGTCATCATCTTCTCGAGCACGAGTCTGGCCTGATCGGCCCGGCCGGCCCGCGCCAGGGCGTCGACGTACATGAAGGTGCACAGGGAGAAGGTCCCCTCGGAACCTCGCAGACCGTCGGGCGAGGCCTCCGGGTTGTACCGGTAGACCAGGCTGTCGGTGACCAGCTCCCGGTCCATCGCGTCCAGGGTGGACGTCCACATCGGGTCGTCCGGCGTGATGAACCCGACCGTCGGCATCCGCAGCAGCGAGGAGTCGAGCACATCGCTGCCGTAGTGCTGGACGAAGGCCTTGCGGCCCGGGTCCCAGCCCTTCGCCAGGACCTGCTCGTAGATGTGGTCGCGCTCGGCGGCCCAGCGGCCGCTCTCGGCGGGCCTGCCGTGGTCGACCGCCAGCCGCAGCGCGCGGTCGAACGCGACCCAGGACATCACCCGGCCGTAGGTGAAGTGCTGGCGCCCGCCGCGGGTCTCCCACAGCCCCTCGCCGGCCTGGTCCCAGTGGTCCACGAGCCAGTCGAGCAGGGTGCGCAGCGATGTCCAGCCCTGGACGTCCAGGTGGATGCCGTGCTGGTGGGCGAAGGAGATGCTGTCGACCGCCTCGCCGTAGATGTCCAGCTGCAACTGGGTCGCCGCGCCGTTGCCTATGCGCACCGGGGCGGACCCCTGGTACCCCTCCCAGTGCTCCAGGGTCTCTTCGTAGAGATCGGAGGAACCGTCCACCCGGTACATGATGTTCAGCGGTCCCGTGTCCGTGTCCTTTCCGGCCTTCTCCTTCACCCGGTCGCCCAGCCAGCCGATGAACGCCCTCGCCTCGTCGGTGAACCCCAGCCCCAGCAGGGCGTACACGGAGAAGGACGCGTCACGGATCCAGGTGAACCGGTAGTCCCAGTTGCGCTCGCCGCCCAATTGCTCCGGGAGCCCCGCCGTGGGGGCCGCCACCAGGGCGCCGCTGGGTGCGTACGTCATCAGCTTCAGCGTCACGGCGGAGCGCTCCACCGTCTCGCGCCAACGGCCCGTGTACCGGGACTGGCGGAGCCACGACCGCCAGTACTCCCTGGTGGCGGCGAAGAGCTCCTGGAACTCGGCGACACGGATGTCGCGCGGCGGTCCCTCCGCGGCCGACTCCATGATCATGCCGCGCTGCTGTCCGGCCTCGAGCGAGAGCGAGACGCGCAGGTCGTGATCGCCGGTGACGGTGTGCACCACCCGGTCGTCCTCGGGCTCCCGCACCACGCTGAGGGTGAGTTCCAGGTCGTCCGAGGCGAACACCGCCCCGCTCTCGGTGAGGTGCAGCGTGTGGGGCTTGCGGCCGTAGTCGAACCGGGGTGCGATGTCGACCTGGAAGGTCATGCTGCCGCGTACGCAGCGCAGCATGCGCACCAGTCGATGGCAGTCGGTGGCCGTCGTCCCCGTCACCGGCATGAAGTCGACCACCTCGCCGGCGCCGGTCTCGGTCATGAACCGCGTCACGAGGATCGCGGTGTCCGGCAGGTACAACTGTTTCGTGGTGTAGGCGCTTTCCGTCGGCTTGACCGTGAAGTGGCCGCCCTTCTCCCAGTCGAGAAGGGCACCGAACACACTGGGAGAATCGAATCGAGGGCAGCAGAACCAGTCGATCGTTCCGTCCGTGGTCACCAACGCCGCGGTTTGCAGGTCGCCGATCAGACCGTGATTTTCGATCAGCGGGTAGTCAGTCATGGGACAACCCCTTCCGACGTACCCAGCCAGCTTAGGCGCGGAATTCCCGGCGAGCCCGCCGAGCGGGCCGCCCCTGCGGCTGCCGGGAATGCGCCTTACGCTGGGAAAGCGTGAACTGGATGCCCAGGCCGCATCGCACCGCCGAATCCGGAGGCTGCCCGTGCTGTCGAACCCCGCGCCGGCTCCCGAGGCCCGCGGCAGCCTGCGGGCGCCGGCTCCCGAGGCCCGCAGCAGCCTGCGGCGCGGACCGGACGCGAGCCGGCGATGATGTCCTGGGCGGCGCGCTTCCGGTTGCGGCAGTACGCCAAGGCAAGCCTGTGGATCGTCCCCCTGATCGGACTCCTCCTGGGGGCGGTGCTCGCCGAGTGGGCCGCCGGCGTGCACACGGCGGGCTGGTTCCCGGACGACTGGCGGTACTCCGCGACGACGGCGAGCAGTGTGCTCAGTTCCGTCGTCGGAGCCATGGTCGCGCTGCTGGGATTCGTCGTGACCATCGGTGTACTCGTCGTCCAGCAGGCCACGGGAACGCTGTCCCCGCGCTATATGCGCCTGTGGTACCGCGACCGGCTGCAGAAGGCCGTGCTGGCCACGTTCACGGGGACATTCGCCTTTGCCTATTCCCTGTTGCGCAGAATCGAGTCGGACGACGTCCCCGATATGGGAGTGACCCTGGCCGGCGTGGCCGTCTCGGTCAGTCTCATGCTTCTGCTGATCTACCTCAACCGGTTCACCCACAACCTCCGGCCCGTGGCCATCGCCGATCTGGTGGGGCGCCTGGGCGCCAAGGTGCTCCTCCGCGCGACGGAACACGTCCGGCGCTCCTCGGCAGGCGACGAAGCCGTCGTGACGCCTGCCGGTCCGGTGACCCACATCCGGTCCGAACGGGGCGGAGTCGTCCAGGCGTTCGACGTGGCGGGCCTGATCGCCGCCGCCGCCCGCCACGACTGCGTCCTCGTCCTGGCCCACCAGGTCGGTGACTTCGTGCCGCCCGGCACCACCCTCGTCGAGGCCCACGGCTCGGCGCCGGCGCCCGACCCGCGGCGGGTCACCGGACTCGTCGCCCTCGGAACCGAGCGCACCATCGAGCAGGATCCCGCCTTCGCCCTGCGCATCCTCGTCGACATCGCCATCCGTGCCCTCTCTCCCGCCGTCAACGACCCCACGACCGCCGTGCAGGTGCTCAACCACATCGACACGTTCCTGCACGTGGTCGGCCGCGCCGGACTCCGCAGCCGGTACGTGCTCGCCGACGGCGAGGGCAGGCCCCGGCTGGTGGTGCCGGGCCGCGGCTGGGAGGACTACGTACAGCTCGCCGTCACCGAGATCCGTGAGTACGGGGCCACGTCCTTCCAGGTGTGCAGGCGGCTCCGCGCGCTGCTGGAGGACCTGCTCGAGAACCTGCCGGCCGAGCGTCTGCCCGCGGTACTCGCGGAGCTCGCCCTCCTCGAGGAATCCGTCCAGCGGGAGTTCACCGACCCCGCCCGCCGCGCCGCCGCGCAGACGGCCGACCGGCAGGGCATCGGCGGCGAGCGGCGTCCTGGGAGCGCGCCCTCCCGATGACGGCGGCGGTCCGCGCCCCGGGCGGCCCGCGCCCACGGTCAGACCGGGAGGCCCAGGGGTTCCTTGATGCGCTTCATGATGATCTGGGAATTGACCTCCGTGACGCCCGAGAGGGCCGTGAGCTTTTCGATCCAGAGGCGTTCGTAGGCGCGGAGGTCCGCCACCGCGATGCGCAGGAGGCAGCCGGGGCTGCCGAAGAGGCGGTAGGCCTCGATGACGTCGGGGATGTCCTGGAGGGCTGCTTCGAAGGCCTCGACGGCCGCGCGGTCGCGCTTGACCTCGACGGAGACCAGGACCTCGAAGCCGCGGCCCACGGCTTCGGGGGAGATCACCGCACGGTAGCCCTGGATGATCCCGTCCTGTTCGAGCTGGCGCACCCGGCGCATGCAGGGGGAGGGGGTCAGGCCCACGCGCTGGGCCAGCTCCTGGTTGCTGAGCCGGCCGTCGGCCTGAAGCTCACGCAAGATTTCACGATCGATGGCGTCCATGGGGCAATTATCCGCTAGCGGGTGTTGCACGAGAGGTTGAATTGGCAATCGCATTGCGCGTAGATCCGCCTAGCATTGCCCTCGATAGAGAGAGAACATCTGTGCGGGTCGTGTGGGAGAGGGAAGGGCCGTAGGCATGGGACGCATCGTCGTCATCAGTACCGGCGGGACGATAGCCAGCCGCTGGCAGGGTTCCGGTTTCGCGGCCGACGCCGACGGCACCGAGGTCATGGCGACCGCGCCGCTGCCCGAGGGCGTCACCGTCGACGTCGTCGACCTGTTCAGCGTGAACAGCCCCCGTCTGACCACCGCCCACCAGCTGACCCTCCTGCGGACCGTGCACGAGGTGCTCGCCGACCCCGAGGTGGAAGGCGTCGTGGTCACGCACGGCACGGACACGCTGGAGGAGTCGGCGTTCCTGGTGGACCTGCACCACCACGACGCGCGGTCGGTCGTCTTCACCGGTTCGCAGCGGCCCATGGGGGCGGCGGACGGGGACGGCCCCGGCAATCTCTACGATGCCCTGCTGACCGCGGCGACCACGCGCGGGCTCGGCGTCCTGATCGCGTTCGCGGGACGGGTGCACGCGGCGCGCGGGACGGTCAAGACGCAGGCGGTGGCGCTGGACGCGTTCGCCGACCCGTCCAAGGAACTGCTGGGCAAGGTCGGTTTCGGGAAGGTCACCGTGCTGCGCAACCCCGTCCGCCCGGACCCGCTGGCGCTGCCCGCGATGCCGGAGCTGCCGCCGCGGGTGGACGTGGTCATGCACCACGCCGACGGGGATCCCGTGCTGCTGAACGCCGCGGTCGCGGCGGGGGCGCGGGGGATCGTCCTGGTCGGCACGGGCGCGGGGAACGCGACGCCGGAGATCGTGGACGCGGTGAAGGCGGCGATCGCGGGCGGCGTGCTGGTGGCGCTGACCACGCGGGTCGCGGCCGGGCCGGTGACGGAGATCTACACGCACGGCGGTGCCGTGGACCTGGTCGCGGCCGGGGCGGTACCGACGGGAACGCTGCGGGCGCCCCAGGCGAGGATCGCGGTCCTCGCGGCGCTGCTGGCCGGGGGCGGCGCGGCGGAGCAGGCGGGGGTGCTGCGACAGGCGCTGGCGGCCGGAGGTCCGGTGCTCGTCGCCGCCTGACGGCGAGGCCTGCCGTCCTGCTTCCCGGATCCCTCCGGCGCCCGTGCGGTGATGGGAGGGCCCAAGAGGCAGGGCGTGCGGCCGCGTTGGCGACCGGGCCCGTCCGCCTTTTCCCCAACCCCCGCTGGCCGGACGTTCCTTGCGATGGCATACGCTGCCGGGCGATGACACACCGACGAGACGCCGAGCCGCCGGGAGCCGCCCGCACGGCGGATCCCCGGGCCGGCCGGCCATGGGACTCGGCGCTGTCGTCCGGGGAGTTCGCGGCGATCCGGGGTGTCGGGTTCGAGCCGGCCGGGCAGGTGCTCGGCACGGCCGTCTTCACCATCGGGTACAGCGGCGCATGGGGCTGCCCGGGCGTGTGGCCGGCCGAGGGCGACACGAAGGCGTCGCCGTCGAGGTGGGCGCCGTCCCTGTCCCAGCTGGCGAGGACGATGTACGCGGCGCGCAGGCTGGCGCTGGCCCGGGCGGTGGCCGAGTGCCGCACGCTCGGCGGCGACGGGATCGTCGGGGTGCGTCTGAGCATCGGGGAATTCCCGGCGGGAGGCGTGGAGTTCACCGTGCGCGGCACCGCGGTCCGGGCCCGTTCGCGCATCCGGCCGCGGGCGCCCTTCACGTCGCATCTCGGCGGGCAGGACTTCGCCAAGCTCCTGCACGCCGGATGGGTTCCCACCGGACTCGCCTTCGGCATCGGCCTCGCGACCCGGCACGACGACTGGCGCACCTCCCGCCGGATCCGCTGGACCGCCGGAAACCAGGAGGTCGACGGCTACACCCAGCTGGTCGGCCGCGTCCGCCGCGAGGCCCGCGAACAGCTGGCCGTCGACGCGGCGAAGAACGGCGGCGACGGGGTGGTGGTGGACGACGTGCGGCTGACGGTGGGTGAGTACGAGTGCCCCCAGTTCGGGTACACGCGCGACCTCACCGCCGAGGCGGTCTTCGTCGGCACCTCCATCGCCCGGTTCGGCCGCTCCGAACGGCCCGCCGGGCCCGGGCCACTGACCATCATGAGACTGGAGCGCGAGCACTGACATGACCGAGGCAACGGGGCAAGAACCAGGCGGGAGAGGCGCGCGGCCGGCGCCCGAGGGCGTTTCCGAGGACGCGATGCGGCGGCTCGCGCAGCTCCAGCCGGGCGAGAAGGGCTCGCTCTTCACCTCGGACCTGACCGTGAACGAGTTCCTGCTGGTGCGCGAGGCCGGCTTCCGCCCGCTCGGCCTGGTCCTCGGTTCCTCGGTCTACCACGTCGGCATCCAGATCGCCCGGTGGTCGAAGAACCAGGAGCTCACCAAGCTGTCACAGGCCCTGTACCACGCGCGCGACCTGGCGATGAGCCGCATGGAGGCGGAGGCGAGCGCCCTGGGGGCGGACGGGATCGTCGGGGTCCGGCTCGACATGCAGTTCAAGGAGTTCGGCTCGGACATCGCCGAGTTCATCGCGGTCGGCACGGCCGTGAAGGCGGACGGGGCGGACCCGGGGCCGGCCGGGACCTGGCTGAACAACAAGGGCAAGCCGTTCACCTCGGACCTGTCCGGCCAGGACTTCTGGACCCTGATCCGGGCCGGATACGCGCCGCTGGACCTGGTCATGGGGTCGTGCGTCTACCACGTGGCGCACCAGCGCTTCGCCCAGGTGCTGAGCAACACGGGCCGCAACGTCGAGATCGAGCCGTTCACCCAGGCCCTCTACGATGCGCGCGAGCTGGCGATGAGCCGGATGCAGGCGGAGGCGAAGGCCCTGGAGGCCGAGGGGATCGTGGCCGTCCAGCTGCGGCAGCACTCCCATTCCTGGGGGTCGCACACCACCGAGTTCTTCGCGATCGGGACGGCCGTGCGCCCGCTGCGCGACGACCACGTCATCGACCGGCCGACCATGGTGCTGAGCCTCGATGTCTGACGGGGAAGTGGAACTGCTGGCCGCGGCGCTGCGCCGGGACAGCGCGGACCTGGACCTCTACGTCACCGTGCTGTCGGTGAACCTGGCGGACGCGCTGCCGCCCGGCGCCGTACGCGTCAAGCGCCGGCGTTCCGTCGCGCAGCGGTTGGCCGGGCGCGAGGGTTCGGTCGCCGCGCTGGACGTCGCGCTCGGGGAACAGAGGCTGTCGCTGCGCAGGGACCGCGGCCGGGTGGCCGGGGAGATCTGCCACGAGGTACGGGGCGTCGTGCTCTCGCGGCGCCCCGTGGACCTCGACGAGTGGATCGAGGTCCTGGCCCGGTCCCTGGCCGACGCCGCGGCCTCCCGTGCCCGGGCCCGCGAGGCCGTCGAGCGCTTCCTGGCCTGACCGCCGCCGTACGGACGGAGCGGTACGGACGAGGTCGTACGGCCGGGACGACTAGGAAGCCGTGAACGCCGCCAGCAGCCGGTCCGCCGCCAGGGTGGGCGTCACGGAGCCGGCGCGGACCGCCGCCTCCAGGGCCGGGGCCAGGTCGCGCACCGCCGGGCTGGAGCGGAGGCGTTCGAGGAGCTCGTCGCGGACCATCGACCAGGTCCACTCCACCTGCTGGGCCGCGCGCTTGGCCGTGAGGCGGCCGTCCGCCTCCAGCAGCGTGCGGTGCTGCTCCAGGCGGTTCCACACCTCGTCCAGGCCCTTCGACTCCCGGGCGCTGCACGTCAGGACCGGCGGGGTCCACGCCGCGTCGACCGGGTGCATCAGACGCAGGGCGCCCGAGAGTTCGCGCGCCGCCGACTTCGCGTCGCGCTCGTGCGGGCCGTCCGCCTTGTTCACCGCCAGGACGTCGGCCAGTTCCAGGACGCCCTTCTTGATGCCCTGGAGCTGGTCGCCGGTGCGGGCCAGCGAGAGGAGGAGGAAGGAGTCGACCATGCCGGCGACCGTGGTCTCCGACTGGCCCACTCCCACCGTTTCCACGAGGACCACGTCGTATCCCGCCGCCTCCATCACGATCATCGACTCGCGGGTGGCCTTCGCGACCCCGCCCAGCGTGCCCGCCGAGGGGGAGGGGCGGACGAAGGCCGCCGGGTCGACGGCGAGGCGTTCCATGCGGGTCTTGTCGCCCAGGATGGAGCCGCCCGTGCGGGTGGACGAAGGGTCGACGGCCAGGACCGCGACCTTGTGCCCCAAGCCCGTCAGCAGGGTGCCGAACGCGTCGATGAACGTGGACTTGCCCACGCCCGGCACCCCGCTGATGCCGATCCGGCGGGCCCTCCCCGCGTGGGGGAGGAGCTCCGTCAGCAGCTGCTGCGCCAGCGGCCGGTGGGCGGGCAGGGTGGACTCGACGAGGGTGATGGCACGCGCGATGAACGCGCGCTTCCCGTCGAGAACGCCCTTGGCGTAGGCCTCGATGTCGATCTTCGGCACCCGTGTCCGCCTACAGCTCGTGGCCCAGGTCCGCGGCCAGCCGCGTCACCAGGTCGTGCGCCGCGTCCGGGATGACCGTGCCCGGCGGGAACACCGCCGTCGCCCCCATCTCCAGGAGCGTGGGAACGTCCGCCGGCGGGATCACCCCGCCCACCACGATCATGATGTCCTCGCGGCCCTCCTCCGCCAGCTGCTCGCGCAGCGCCGGTACGAGGGTCAGGTGGCCGGCGGCCAGCGAGGAGACGCCCACGACGTGGACGTCGGCCTCGACGGCCTGGCGGGCCACCTCCGCCGGGGTCTGGAACAGCGGGCCGACGTCCACGTCGAAGCCCAGGTCGGCGAAGGCGGTCGCGATCACCTTCTGGCCGCGGTCGTGCCCGTCCTGGCCCATCTTGCAGACCAGGATGCGGGGGCGGCGGCCCTCCGCCTCCTCGAACCGGTCGATGAGCGCGCGGGTGCGCGCCAGGGACGGGGACTCGCCTGCCTCGGTGCGGTACACACCGGAGATCGTACGGATCTGGCTCGCGTGGCGCCCGTACACCTTCTCGAGGGCGTCCGAGATCTCGCCCACCGTGGCCTTGGCGCGCGCGGCGTTCACCGCCAGCTCGAGCAGGTTGCCCTCGCCGCTGCCGGCCGCGTTCGTCAGCGCCCGCAGGGTGTCCTGGGTGAGGGCCTCGTCGCGCTCCTCGCGCAGCCGCCGCAGCTTGGCGATCTGCTGGGCGCGCACCGAGGAGTTGTCGACCTTCAGGACGTCGATCTGCTCGTCCGTCGCCACCCGGTACTTGTTGACGCCGATCACCGGCTGGCGGCCCGAGTCGATACGGGCCTGCGTGCGCGCGGCGGCCTCCTCCACCCGGAGCTTGGGGATGCCCGCGTCGATGGCCTGCGCCATGCCGCCGGCCGCCTCGACCTCCTGGATGTGCTGCCAGGCCCGGCGCGCGAGGTCGTAGGTCAGCTTCTCCACGTACGCGCTGCCGCCCCACGGGTCGATGGACCGGCAGGTGCCCGACTCCTGCTGGAGCAGGAGCTGGGTGTTGCGGGCGATGCGCGCCGAGAAGTCCGTCGGCAGCGCGAGCGCCTCGTCGAGGGCGTTGGTGTGCAGCGACTGGGTGTGGCCCTGGGTCGCGGCCATCGCCTCGACGCAGGTGCGGGTGACGTTGTTGAAGACGTCCTGCGCGGTCAGCGACCAGCCCGAGGTCTGCGAATGGGTGCGCAGCGAGAGGGACTTGGCGTTCTTCGGGTCGAACTGCTTGACCAGGCGCGCCCACAGCAGGCGGGCGGCGCGCAGCTTCGCGACCTCCATGAAGAAGTTCATGCCGATGGCCCAGAAGAACGACAGGCGCGGCGCGAACGCGTCCACGTCCAGCCCGACGGCCTGGCCGGCCCGCAGGTACTCCACGCCGTCCGCGAGGGTGTACGCCAGCTCCAGGTCGGCCGTGGCCCCGGCTTCCTGGATGTGGTAGCCGGAGATGGAGATGGAGTTGTAGCGCGGCATCTTCTGCGAGGTGAACGAGAAGATGTCGGAGATGATCCGCATCGAGGGCTTCGGCGGATAGATGTAGGTGTTGCGGACCATGAACTCTTTGAGGATGTCGTTCTGGATGGTCCCGGCGAGCTTGTCGGGGGAGACGCCCTGCTCCTCCGCCGCCACGATGTAGAGGGCGAGGACCGGCAGGACCGCGCCGTTCATCGTCATCGACACCGACATCTTGTCCAGCGGGATCCCGTCGAACAGCTGGCGCATGTCGTAGATCGAGTCGATCGCCACGCCCGCCATGCCGACGTCACCGGTCACGCGCGGGTGGTCGCTGTCGTAGCCGCGGTGCGTCGGCAGGTCGAAGGCCACCGACAGGCCCTTCTGGCCGGACGCGAGGTTGCGCCGGTAGAAGGCGTTGGACTCCTCGGCCGTGGAGAAGCCGGCGTACTGCCGGATCGTCCAGGGCTGGTTGACGTACATCGTCGGGTACGGGCCGCGCAGGTACGGGGCCACGCCCGGGTACGTCTGCAGGAAGTCCAGGCCATCCAGGTCGCGTCCCGTGTAGAGCGGCTGGACGCCGATGCCCTCGGGCGTCTCCCACAGCAGGTCGCCGGCGCCGGAGCCGGTCGACTCCTTCAGGGCGGTCCGCCACTGGTCCGCGGAGCCGGACGCCGCGGCCCCGCCGGTCAGCGGGAGCTCGGAGAAATCGGGGATCCCGGTGCTGCTCAAGACGGCACTCCCATCCGGTCGAGTACGGAGGACAGCACGGCGACGGCGTCGCAGCCGGCGAAAACGTACTCGTCCACGGCGGCCGCGGCGGTGCCGGGCCTGCCCGCGAGGAACACGGTCGTCGCGCCCGCCGAGCGCAGGGCCGCGGCCACCGCCTCGGCCTGCTCCTCGTACAGCGCGTCGCTGGAGCAGAGCACGGCCATGCCGTCCGCGCCGCTCGCGGCGTACGCCGCCGCGGCCGACTCCGGGGTCACCGACACCGGGTCGTGGACGGGGGTGACGCCGCCCGCCTGGAACAGGTTGGAGGCGAAGGTGGCGCGCCCGGTGTGGGCGGCCGCCGGGCCCAGTGCGGCCAGGAAGACCGTGGGCCGGGCGCCCGTCGCCGCCAGGTGCGCGTCGCTGCGGGCGCGCAGGGCCTCGAAGGCCTCGTCGCGCCGGACGCGGGGGAGTCCGCCGGTGAGGGGGGCCGGCGCGGGCTCCCGTACCACCGGCTTCTCGGAGAGCAGCGGGAACTCGCTGACTCCGGTGATCGGCTCGCGGCGCCGGGCCAGCTTCTTCGAGCGCTCGGCCCAGGTGGCGGCGAGGCGTTCGGCGACCAGACCGGAGCGCAGGGCGGCGGCCTGGCCGCCGGCCTTCTCCACCGTCTGGAAGAACTCCCAGGCGGCGTGCGCCAGTTCGTCCGTGAGGCGCTCGACGTAGTAGGAGCCGCCGGCCGGGTCGATCACGCGGGCCAGGTGGGACTCCTCCAGCAGGATGGTGGAGGTGTTGCGCGAGACGCGGCGCGCGAACGCGTCGGGCAGGCCCAGCTCCTGGTCGAACGGGAGCACGGTGACCGAGTCGGCGCCGCCCACGCCCGCCGCCATGCAGGCGACGGTGGTGCGCAGCATGTTCACCCACGGGTCGCGGCGGGTCATCATCACGGGCGAGGTGACGGCGTGCTGGCGCTGGGCGCCGGCCCGCGGGGCTCCGCAGGCTTCGGCGATCCGGGCCCACAGGCGGCGGGCGGCGCGCAGCTTGGCGATGGTGAGGAACTGGTCGGCGGTGGCGGAGTAGCGGAACTCCAGCTGCCCGAAGGCGGCTTCCGCGTCGAGGCCCGCCTCGGTGAGGGCGCGCAGGTACGCGACCCCGGTGGCCAGGGAGAGCCCCAGCTCCTCGGCGGCGCTGCCGCCCGCCTCGTGGTAGGGCAGGGCATCGACCGTCAGGGCCCGTACGTGCGGCCAGGCGGCCGCCGTCTCCCGGGCGAGGGCGGCGGCTCCGGCGAGGTCCAGGGCCTCTCCGGTGCGGGCCTCGTGGCCCAGCGGGTCGGCGCCCAGGCTGGCGCGGGCGGCCTCGGGGGACACCCCGCGCTCGGCGTACAGCGCGAGCAAGGCCCGTGCGGCCTCGGCGTATTGGGCGCCCGGATCGAGGGAGACGGGGGCCAGGTCGAGGTAGACCCCGTCCAGGGCGCGGGCGAGGCCGTCCGCCGGGAGGCCGGCGTCGCCGACGGCCAGCCACAGCGAGGTGGTGCCGTTCTCCAGGTCGGCCAGGGCGGCGTCGTTCACCCGTACGGGGTCGGTGCCGGCGATCCGCTGGCGGACGTCCCAGCCGGAGGCGGCATTGCCCTCGGGCCGGCCACCCCGTACGAAGGGTGCGAAACCGGGGAAGCCGGTGTCCGGCACGGTTTCGGGCGCGGTGTACAGCGGGCGGGTGGTGAGCCCGTCCTCGAGTTTCGTGGACAACGCGTCTTCCGCTGCCTCGCCGGATACTTCCTTGCCCGACTTGCGTAGAACGCCCTCTACCAGGCGCTGCCACTGCTCATGCGTCGCGTCAGGGAACTCGGCGGCCAAGGAGAGCCCGTCATCAGGCAGGACCGTCATGGCTCGAATGGTAGGGGGGTCATCAAGGAGCGCCTATAACCACCGGATGTGATCTCCCCCTCTCATGTGAGACGGGAGGGATCACGAAAGAGCGGACCGAGGAGCACGGTCGCGGAGGCTACCGGGAGTACGGCCGGTCCCGCGTGCGGGGCGACGATCCGCCGGCCGTAGCGTTCGGGGTCGCCCGCCGCCTCGCGGATCTCCTCCAGGTAGCCGCCGTCCAGGACGCTGGACAGCTCGCTGACCACCATGACGGCCGGGTTGAACACGTCGAGGAGCAGGGCCGCGGCCCGGCCCACGGTACGGGCGCGCTCGCGCAGGAGCCGGTCGGCGCGGGGGTCCCCGGTGGCTGCCGCGTCGACGAGCAGGCTGACGGACGGCTCGGGGACGATGCCGCGGCGCACGGCCTCGGCGCCGAGCGCCGTGTCGGAGGCGCTCGCCTGCAGGCACCCCGTACGGCCGCACGCGCAGGGGGTCCGCGCGCCGGGTACCGGGAGGTGCGCCACGTCGCCGGCGGCGGCGCCGGGACCCTGGTGGACGGTGCCCCCGCTGCCGAAGGCGGCGTCGACGACGTTGCCGACGAAGAGGTGGAGCAGGCTGGAGCGGGCCTCGGGGCGGCCGAAGAGGATCTCGGCGTGGGCGACGGCGCGGGCGTGGTTGTCGACGGACACGGGCAGGCCGAGCCGCTCGGAGAGCTCGGCGGCGAGCGGGAGGCCGTGCCAGCCGAGCGCGTCGTGGCGGACCACGGTCCCGTCCGCGGGGCGCACCCAGCCGCCGAGGGCTGCGCCGAGGCCGAGGAGGGGGCGGGTGGGGACGCCGGAGCTGCCGGATCGGACCTCGTGGAGGAAGCGGTCGAGTGCGGCGGCGATGACGGCGGGGAGACGGCCGGGGGCGTGTCCCGCGTGGGGGAAGGCCCGGCGGGCCAGGACGCGGCCGCGGAGGTCGACGAGGCTGAAGGTGGAGGCGGGCACGCCGATGTGCAGACCGGCGACGACGGGACCGCCGACGGGGCCGGTGTGCAGGTCGAGGGGGATGCGGGGGCGGCCGGGGGTGCCGGTGCCGGCTGCGGCGGGGGGCGTGCCGTCGGGGGTGCCCAGGGGAGCCGAGGCGGAGGGGGCCGAGGCTGAGGTGGCCGTGGAGGGCGGCTCGGAATGCTCGTGGAGTTCGCGGAGCAGGCCGGCGCGGAGGAGGGCCGTGGTCTGGCGGGACACGGCCGCGGGGCTGAGTCCGCAGAGCGTCGGGATGCCGCTCCGGGCGACGGGGCCGTGCGCCAGTACGGCGAGCAGCACGGCGGACGCGTTGGCGGCGGCCCGGCCGTCACCGGGGGTGGGGGGCACGGGCGGACTCCTCGGGGAGGGGCGGGGGCGGCGGTCTCCCGATCATGCCGTGCCGCCGGGCGCGTCGGGCGCGCGTACCGCCAGGCTGCCGCTGCCGCCGGCCGGACTCGGCCCGACTCGGCGGTGGCTCCGGACCCCGGTCCGGAGCCAGCCCGCCGCCGGCCGGACTCGGCCGTGGCGCCGGGCCCCGCCCTGGACGCAGCCCGGACCCCGCCCCGGCCCCCTGGCTCCCGGGCGGGGGCTACCAGCGGACGGGGAGCCGGGTGACGCCGCGGATGAGGGTGCCCTCGATCCATTGCGGCGGGTCGGCGGCCGGGTCGGCGGTGAGGTTCGGGAAGCGCTCCAGCAGGGACCGGACGGCGATCCGGGCCTCCATCCGGGCCAGCGGCGCGCCCAGGCAGAAGTGGATTCCGTGGCCGAAGGCCAGGTGTCCCTGGGCCGCGCGCCGGATGTCGAAGGTGTCGGGTTCCGGGAACCGGTGGCCGTCGCGGTCGCCGGAGGCCAGCGAGACCACGACGGAGGCGCCGGCCTCGATGGCGACGCCGCCCAGCACCAGGTCCTCGGCCGCGAAGCGGATGGTCGCGTTCTCCACCGGACCGTCGTAGCGGAGCATCTCCTCGATGGCCCCGTCCAGCAGGCCGTCGAAGTCGGCCCGCAGGTCAGCGAGTTGCTCGGGGTGTGCGAGCAGGGCCCGTACTCCGTTGGAGATCAGGTTGACGGTGGTCTCGTGGCCCGCCAGCAGGAGGAGGTAGGCCATGCCGATCAGCTCGTCGGAGGACAGGGAGTCGCCGTCCTCGTCCCGGGTCCGGATCAGGGCGCTGAGCAGGTCGTCGCCGGGCTGCTCGGTCTTGTCCGCCAGGAGTCCGACCAGATAGGCGGTCATCGCCTCGAACACCGGGCCGAGCAGCTCCGCGCTCCCGATGGGCGCGGAGACGATCTGGTTCGACCATGCGTGGAACTGGTCCCGGTCGAGTCCGGGGACCCCGAGGAGTTCGCAGATGACGGTCATCGGGACCGGGAGGGCCAGCGCCGCGATCAGGTCGCCGGACCGGCCGGGATCGGCCTCCATCGCGTCGAGGAGCCGGTCGGTGACCTCCTGGACGCGGGGGCGCAGCGCCTCGACGCGGCGCGGGGTGAACTCCCGCGAGACCAGTTTGCGCAGCCGGGTGTGGTGGGGCGGGTCCGCTTCCAGCATGTTGGTGCTGGTCGCCCCGAGCAGCGACTTGTCGAAGTCGCCGTAGACGTTCGGGTTCTTGGACAGCAGCGGATGCCCGAGCGCGAGCCGCGCCTCCTCGTAGCCGACGATCAGCCAGAGCGGTTGCCCGGTGGAGCCCGTGATCTTGTGTACGGGGCCGGCGGCGCGCAGTGCGGCGTACGTGGGATAGGGATTCGCGCTGAACTCCCCAGTGGGGGCGCTGAAGTCGACGAGTGCCATTCGGGCAGCCTACGACCGATCTTGAGGCGAGCCGTTCACTTTCGGCCACTCGTCGCGGCCGTGCGGCCGGGGGCGGCGGTCCGTGGCGGGTGCGTTTCGTGCGCATGAATTCAGGCCACGGTTTCCGGCCGCTCCCGGGGTGACCGGTTCCGGCGAAGGCCCAGGTCAACCGGGTGTGGTCGGTGTTCCGGGGGCGTCTGGGCGGGTGGCGGGCCGGGGTTGACCGGGGGTGGGGGCGCTGGCAGTCTCCGGGACATGTCCGCGATCGAGTTCCTCGCCCCGCGGCTCCACACCCCCGGCCCCTGTACCGCGCCGGGTGAGTGTCAGGGCCGCTGTCCGGCCCCGCGTCGTTTCTGAGCGCACTCCGGCCCTGACCGCGCCCCTCCGGGCGTCCTCGCGCCGAGGGGGCGTCACCGGCCACCGCGCCGCCCCGTCTCCGTGCCCGCGACTCGCGTCCGCACCTGCGACCGCGTCTGTGTCTGCGCTGGGTACCGGGCAGTCGTAGCCCGCCTCCGTGCCGCCGCACTCCGACCGCCGTCGGTGGTGAGCTGCTGCGGGGGAGGGAGGCGGCCGTCCCGTGGCCGTCCACCGCCCGCTCGTGCGTCGGCCGCAGGCCGCTCGCCGTCATCTGGTCCGACCGGCCGGCGCGACCCGTCGTCGGCCCCTGGCCCCTCGTCCCGCCCGCTGCCGGGCCCGTCGCCCTGCCCTGCCCTGACCTGACCTGCTTCCGTCCCGCCCTCCCCATTTCTTCCGATGCGGAAATAACCAAGGAGTCACGCCATCATGACCACCGCAACCACCGCAACCACCGCGACCACCGCGACCACCGCGACCCGCACCTCCGAAGCCGACGTCGTCACCGTCACCAAGATCGGCGGCCGCATAGGCGCCGAGATCGCAGGAGTCCGCCTGGGCGGCGATCTCACCCCCGAGACCGTCGCCGGGATCCGGACCGCGCTCCTCGCCCACAAGGTCGTCCTCTTCCGTGGGCAGGACCACCTCGACGAGGCCGGACACGAGGCCTTCGCCCGGCTGCTCGGGACGCCCGTCGCGCACCCCACCGTGCCGTCCGCCGACGGGCGTTACGCGCTGGGCATCGACTCCCACCACGGAGCCCGCGCCAACCAGTGGCACACGGACGTCACCTTCGTCCCCGCCTACCCCGCCTTCTCCATCCTGCGCGCCGTCACCATTCCGCCCTACGGCGGCAACACCCTGTGGGCCAACACGGCCACCGCGTACTCCCGGCTTCCCGAGCCCCTGCGGGTCCTGGCCGACAGCCTGCGCGCCGTGCACTCCAACGAGTACGACTACGCGGCCCTGAAGCCCGACGCGCTTCCCGAGGCCCTCGCCCAGTACCGCGAGGTGTTCACCTCCACGAAGTTCCTCACGGAGCACCCGGTGGTCCGCGTCCACCCCGAGACCGGCGAACGCACCCTGCTCCTCGGCAACTTCGTCCAGCGCATCAACGGCCTCACCGGCCGCGACTCGCGCCTCCTCCTGGACCTCTTCCAGGCGCACATCGAGAGCCCCGAGAACACCGTCCGCTGGCAGTGGCGGGCCGGCGACGTCGCGATCTGGGACAACCGCGCCACCCAGCACTACGGCGTGGACGACTCCGACGACCACGAGCGCACCCTGCGCCGCGTGACGGTCGACGGCGACGTCCCGGTCGGTCCGGACGGGGTCCCGTCCCGGCTGATCAGCCCGGAGACGGTGCCCGACCCGTCCTTCGGCATCGCGTCCGGTGCGTCCATCACCTCCGGTGCGTCCATCGCCTCCGGCGCCGACGTCTTCGACGCGGCCTGACCCCCGCTCGGCCAGCCGCCACCGCCAACGCCGCCCGCCACCGCCCCGCCCCTCGAAGGAGCGTTCCGTGCCCAAGCTGCTCGCCCTCACCGGCAGCCCGTCCGTCAACTCCCGTACCGCCGTGGTCGCCGACCACGTGCTGCGCCGCCTGGACCACTCCGGCTTCGACACCGCCCACCTCGCCGTCCGTGAGCTCCCCGCCGCCGACCTGCTCTCCGCGCGCCGGGGCGAACCGGAGATCCGGCGGGCGCTGGAAGCCGTCGCCGAAGCCGACGGAATCATCATCGCGACCCCGGTCTACAAGGCCTCGTACACCGGGCTGCTCAAGGCCTTCCTCGATCTGCTCCCGCAGGACGGACTGGCCGGCAAGACGGTTCTGCCGCTGGCCACCGGCGGCAGCCTCGCCCACGTCCTGACCATCGACTACGCGCTGCGCCCGGTCCTCGCCGCGCTCGGCGCCCGGCACGTCACCGCCGGCCGCTTCGTCCTCGACTCCTCCGTCGAGCGCGGCGCCGGCCCCGACCGGCTGCGGCCCGAGGCGGAGCTGGACCTCTTCCAGGCCGTCGACGAATTCGCCGAGGCCCTCACCGCGGCCGAGGCCGCGGTGCTCGCCACCGCGCGCTGACCCGCGTACGCACGGGCCCGCGTACGCACGGGCCCGCAGCGCCGTGCGGACCGCCCCACCCCGCCCCTTCGGCCCAGACCTACCGGATCACCGGATCACCCGATCACCGGATCGACAAGGAATCGTCATGCCCGCAGCCTTCACCTCGACCCCCACCTCCCGACGCCAGTTCCTCACCCTGCTCGGCATCTCGGCGGCCGCGGTGAGCTGCGGCACGGCAACCGCCACGGGCGCCCGCGGCAGCCAGATCACCTCCCTGAAGTACCAGGGCAACGTCGGCGCGGTCACGCTCCCCGAACTCGCCGCCGACCTCGGCTACCTCGGGAACGTCACCCTGGACTGGGTCGGCAACACCATCAGCGGCCCGCAGGACATCCAGTCCGCCGCCACCGGCCAGACCCACTTCGGGGGCGCCTTCAACGGCGCGATCGTCAAACTCGCGTCGAGCAAGGCCCAGATCACGGCCGTCACCTCGTACTACGGCTCCGACAAGGACACCTACCTCGGCTACTACGTCCTGGAGGACAGCCCGATCCGCTCCGCCCGCGACCTGATCGGCAAGAAGGTCGGCATGAACACCCTGGGCGCCCACGCCCAGGCCCTGCTGGACATCTACCTGGAGCGCAACGGCGTCCCCAAGGCCGAGGCGGACAAGGTCGAGTCCCTCGTCGTGCCGCCCGTCAACACCGAACAGGCGCTGCGCCAGAAGCAGATCGAGGTCGGCGTCCTCAGCGGGGTCCTGCGCGACAAGGCCCTCGCCGCCGGCGGTATCCGCCCGCTGTTCAAGGACTTCGAACTGCTCGGAGCGTTCAGCGCCGGCTCGTACGTGATGACGCGGAAGTTCATCAAGGAGAACCCCGACACCGTGCGGACCTTCACCACCGGCGTGGCCAAGGCCATCGAGTGGTCCCGCGCCACGCCGCGCGAGGAGGTCATCGCCCGGATGACCGAGATCATCAAGAAGCGCGGCCGCACCGAGGACACCTCGACCCTGCAGTACTGGCGCTCGTACGGGGTCGCCGAGCCCGGCGGCCGGATCGCCGACAAGGAGTTCCAGCTGTGGATCGACTGGCTGGGCGGGCGCGGTGAGATCAAGAAGGGTCAGCTGAAGCCGGCCGACCTCTACACCAACGCATTCAACGACCAGGGCAAGGGCTGAGGCGCGGCGATGGCGAAGATCGTGTTCGAGTCGGTGACGAAGACCTTCCCGACCAAGGACAAGAAGAACAAGAGGGGCAACGGGGAGTTCACCGCCCTCAGCGGCGTCGACCTCGAGATCGAGGCCGGGGAGTTCGTGGTCGTCGTGGGCCCCAGCGGCTGCGGCAAGTCCACCCTCCTCGACCTGCTCGGCGGCCTGACCCGCCCCACCTCCGGCCGGATCCTGCTCGACGGCGAGCCCGTCACCGGGCCGGGCCTGGACCGGGGCATCGTCTTCCAGCAGTACGCGCTGCTGCCCTGGCGCACCGCGCTCGGCAACATCGAATTCGGCCTGGAGGCGACCGGTGTCCCACGCCGTCAACGTGCGGCGAAGGCGGCGGAGTTCCTGAACCTCGTCGGCCTCACCGGCTTCGAGGACCGGCATCCGCACGAGCTGTCCGGAGGCATGCGCCAGCGGGTCGCCATCGCGCGCTCGCTCGCCTACGACCCGGACGTGCTGCTGATGGACGAGCCGTTCGCCGCGCTCGACGCGCAGACCCGCGAGTCGCTCCAGGACGAACTGCGCCGCATCTGGCAGAGCACCGGCAAGACCGTCGTGTTCATCACGCACGGCATCGAGGAGGCCGTGTACCTCGGGCAGCGGGTCGCCGTGATCACCTCCCGCCCCGGCCGGGTCAAGGAGGTCGTCCCGGTGTCGTTCGGCGACCGGTCCGCCGGAGCGACCGGCGAAGACCTGCGCTCCAGCCCGGAGTTCGCCCGCTACCGCCACGAGATCTGGACCCTGCTCCACGACGAGGTGGCCCGCGCCCAGCAACTGGAGAAGGAGGAGGCCACCGTATGAGCACCGTGGTGAAGACAGCAGAAGCACAGGAACAAGCACAAACAGGAACGGCAACGGCACCGGCGACGGCACCGGGCCAAGGGGGAACGGCCGTACGGGGCCCTGCGCCCTCCGCGTCACGGCAGCCGGTGCGCCCCGCCGCGTCGGCGCCGACTTCTTCCCCGGCCCCGGCCCCGGCCCCGGCCCTGCGCGCCCTGCGGGTGCTGCGGGCCCTGGCGCTGCGCTCGGCGGCGATCGTCGCCCTGCTCGCGCTGTGGGAGACGGCGCCCCGGCTGGGTCTGGTCGACGCGACGTTCCTGCCGCCGGTCAGCGAGGTCGCCGTGGCGTGGTGGGAGCTGCTGGGCGACGGACAGCTCGCCGAGCACACCCGGGCCAGCCTCGTCCGCTCCTTCGGCGGCTTCGGCATCGCGGTGCTGATCTCGGTCCCGCTCGGGCTGCTGATCGGCTGGTACCGGCCGGTGGCCGTCCTGCTCGGGCCGCTGCTGGAGGTGTTCCGCAACACGGCGGCGCTGGCGCTGCTGCCGGTGTTCGTCCTGCTGCTGGGCATCGGGGAGACCTCGAAGGTCTCGATCGTCGTGTACGCCTGCGTCTGGCCGATCCTGCTGAACACCATCAGCGCGGTGGGCAACGCCGATCCGACGCTCGTCAAACTGGCGCGCTCCATGGACCTGTCCACGCCCCGGCTGTTCCAGAAGGTGATCCTGCCGGCGTCGGTGCCCGCCATCTTCACGGGAATCCGGCTGGCCGGGGCCGTCTCCATCCTGGTCCTGGTGGCCGCCGAGATGATCGGCGCGAAGGCCGGCCTCGGCTACCTGATCAACGCGTCGCAGTTCAACTTCGCGATCCCCCAGATGTACGCGGGGATCGTCACGATCTCCGCGATCGGCCTGGCCTTCAACCAGATCCTGGTCGCGGTCGAACGCCGCCTGAGCGTCTGGCGCGTTCCCTCCTGACCCCCTTCCACGAGGCCGCGGCTCCCCGCCCCCGCGGGGCTGCGCTCCTCACGCCCTCACCCCCGCAGCCCGCAGCCCCTGGGCCAGCCCCGTAGCCCGACCTTCACCGAGGACACGACATGACCAGCACCGCACCACGGACCCTCCACCTCAACGCCTTCCTCATGAACGCCGGGCACCACGACGCCGCCTGGCGGCACCCGGACAGCAGCCCCGAGCGGATCACCGACCTGAGCTACTTCCAGGAACTGGCCCGCACCGCCGAGCGCGGGCGGCTCGACTCGATCTTCTTCGCCGACGGCCTCGCCCTCTGGGGCAAGGCCCGCTACAACGCCCTCGGCGGCTTCGAGCCGCTCACGCTGCTCTCCGCCATCGCCGCCGTCACCGAGCACATCGGGCTGATCGCGACCGTCTCCACCACCTTCAACGAGCCCTATCACGTCGCCCGGAAGTTCGCCTCGCTCGACCACATCAGCAACGGCCGGGCCGGCTGGAACATCGTCACCTCCGGCACCCTCGACGAGGCCCGCAACTTCAACCGCGAAGAGCACCTGGAACACGGCCTCCGCTACGAACGCGCCCGCGAGTTTCTGGACGTGGCCACCAAGCTCTGGGACAGCTGGGAGGACGACGCGGTCGTCCTCGACAAGGACCGCGGCGTCTACGCCGACACCGACAAGCTCCACCCCGCCGCCCACCGCGGCGAGCACTTCGGCGTCGCCGGACCGCTCAACGTCCCCCGTTCCCCCCAGGGACACCCGCTCCTCGTGCAGGCCGGGTCCTCCGAGGACGGCAAGGAGTTCGCCGCCCGCTACGCCGAGGCCGTCTTCACCGCCCAGCAGACCCTCGCCGACGGCCAGACCTTCTACAAGGACCTCAAGTCCCGCCTCGCCGGGTACGGCCGCGCCGAGAGCGACCTCCTCGTCCTGCCCGGCATCGCCCCCGTCATCGGTTCCACCGAGGCCGAGGCCAAGGCCCTGGAACAGCAGCTCACCGACCTGCAGGTGCCGGAGTACGGGCTCGCCCAGCTCTCCGGGATGCTCGGGACCGACCTCACCGGCCTTCCCCTCGACGGTCCGCTGCCCGCGCTCCCCGAGGAGCGGGACATCAACGGCAACAAGAGCCGCTTCACGCTCGTCGCCGAGCTCGCCCGCCGCGACGGCCTCACGCTGCGCGAGCTGATCGCCCGGCTCGGCGCCGGCCGGGGCCACCGGGTCTTCGCCGGGACGCCCGAGCAGATCGCCGACCAGCTGGAGGAGTGGTTCACGCAAGGCGCCGCCGACGGCTTCAACATCATGGCGCCCGTCCTGCCCACCGGACTCACCGACTTCGTCGACCACGTCGTGCCGATCCTCCAGCGGCGCGGTCTCTTCCGCACCGAGTACACCGGCCGGACCCTGCGGGAGAACTACGGGCTGGCGCGCCCCGTCAACCGCTACGCCGCCCCTCCCGCCCGGGCGGTGTCCGAGAACTGACGGGGGACGGGCGTCCGGTGCCCCGCATCACCCATCGCCGCATCACCGCATCACCGCATCACCGCTTCGCGCGTCACGCGGGGAGGGTGTTGCGGTGCGAGCGGCGGCGGGCCGCGCTGAAGAGGGCCTGGATCTGGGCACCGGACTGCTCCACGTCGTCGAGCGGGGAGGGGAAGGGGAGCCGGACGTCGCGGTGGCCGCGCCGTTCCTCCAGGCGCAGGGTGATCCCGTAGCGGTCCATCGCGAGGGGCAGGGCGCGTACCACGGCCGCCTGAGGGACCGTGGGAGGGACCAGGCGCAGGAGGAGGGTGACGAGCTCGGCGTGGTCGTCGACGAGGTGGGTGAGCATGCCGGCCTCGTACGGGGAGAGCGGGTCGGGACGGGCCGCGTCCAGTTCCTCGAGGCCGACGTGGGAGCGGGTGCCGTCGGAGGCCTCGAGGACGGCCCGGCCGAATTCCATGCAGGTGGAGTCCCGGCCCTCGTCGTCGTAGGGGGTCAGCAGGTGCCCGAGCAGGGTGACGCGGGCGCGCACCCGGTCCCGTACGGGGGTGGGCGCCACATCGGTGAACTCCATCCGGATCGCCGGCCGGTGCTCGGCGTGGCCGCCCGGTCCGGCGGGGTGCAGGTGCAGCCGGCCGAGGGGATCGGTGCCGTCGAGGTGGCGGATCTCCGTGCGCAGCCCGTCGGTGACGACGGTCATGGAGTGGGCGGCGGTCAGGACGGAGCGGACTCGCTCGGCGTCGGTGGGCCGGGGCAGGTGCATGTGGATCTCCGTCGTCCGAGAGGCGATGCGTAGTTACTTAGGTTTGCCTAACCTAACTTATCTGGGGAGTGGGGAACAGGTGGCGGGGGCCGGCAGCTGCCTCGTGTCGGTGTTGGGCTGAACGGGTGAAGCGCGAGAGGATGGGGGGATGCACAAGAAGCGCAGGGCCGGGGCGGCCCGGTGAGCAGGTACGACGTCACCGACGAGCAGTGGGAAGGGCTCGCGCAAGTGGTTCCGCTGCGCAGTCGCAACGAGTGGCCTTCCCGGGTGGACCACCGCACGATCCCCGCGGTGCCGGGAGCGTCCGCGGCGGAGCAGCGGCGTTTCGTGGTGATCCGGGTCCAGGTCTTCGCGGACGCCCGGGAGGTGGCGGAGTACCTGATCGCGCAGATCCCGGTGCTGCTGGACCTCACGGGCGCGGACGGCGAGGTGGCCAAGCGGATCCTGGACTTCAGCAGCGGTGTGGTCTTCGGGCTGGGCAGCGGGATGCACCGGGTCGACCGGAACGTCTTCCTGCTGGCACCCGTGGGGACCGAGGTGGAGGGGATCGCGGCCGCGGTCGTCCCCCGATCGTAGGAAGGTCCCCCGGGCGGAACGGTTCGTCGGGCCCGCGGGGGGTCCGGCGGCCCGTACCGTCCCGCGCATGACCCCGCCTGCCTCCTCGCCCGCCTCCGCGGTCCCGGCCTTCATCCCGGACCCGCGCATCGCCCTGTCGCTGCCCGCCGCCGCGCCCGTTCCGGCGCCCGCGCCCGCCGCACCCTCCTCGCCCGCCGCTGTGCCGCCGCCCGCCGCCCTGCCTCCGTCCGGTGCCGGTGTTGGTGCTGGTGTTGGCGTCGGTGCCGGTGCTGGTGTCGGGGCCGGCTCAGGGGCCGTCGCGCGGGGCGGGGGGCCGGGGTTAGCCGCGGCCGCCGGACGGCGGCCCGTCGGACGGCAGGCCTCCGCGCCGCCCGCGCAGGTGCCCCACCTGCGGCCCGCGGTGACCGAGCTGCGGCTGTCCGCCTACGGGGTGCACCGCGCGGCGCGTTTCGCGCTCGGGCCCGTCACCCTCTTCGCCGGGCCCAGCGGGAGCGGCAAATCGCAGGCGCTGGAGGCGTACGAGGCGCTGGCCGCCCTGGCCGCCGGGGCGACGCTGGAGGAGGTGTTCCCCGAGCCGGCCGCCCGGATCCCGGACCGGGCGGTGCCCGACGCCGTGCGGCGACGGGGATTCCGGATCGGCTGCACGGCCGAGGGGCCCGCGGGGCCGGTGCGGCTCGACCTCGCCGTCCAGGCGGAGCCCGCGCTGCGGATCGTCGGCGAACGGCTCTCGGTGGACGGGGAGATCCTGCTCAGCACCGCCCTGCGCGACCCCGGGCGGCGGTCCGTCCAGGCGGCCTGGCTGACGGGCGGCGCCACCGGGGTCACCCGGGCCCCGCTCCCCGACGACCGGCTCGGGACCGCCCTGCTCCCGCTGCGGGTGGCCGGCGCCACCGACGGACAGCGGCGGGTGCTGGCCGCCGCCGAGCAGATGGTGGTCGCCCTGCGCTCGGTGTTCCCCTGCGACCCCCGTCCGGAGCGGATGCGGGAGCCTGCCGCGCCGGGGGAGGGGCGGCTGCTGGGCGACTGCGCCAACCTCGCCGACGTGCTGCGCCGGACCCGCCTGGAGTGCGGCACCCGCTACGGGCTGCTGACCGAGGCGGCCCGTAGGGGCTGTGCGGGGTGGGTGGCGGGGCTGGACGTACGGACCCCCGAGGGCGGCCCGGTCACCGGCCTGCTGGACCGCGGCTCCGAGCGTCCCGCGACCGAGCTGGCCCGGCTCGGAGCGGGCGAACTGCGCTTCCTCGCGCTCGCGTTGGTCCTGCTCACCGGCCCCGGGGTGCTGGCCATGGACCCGGCCGCCGAACTGCTGTCCGCGCGACAGGTGCTGACCGTCCTCGCGGACGGCTTCGACCGGGACCTGGACCGCCCGCAGGCCGCCGAACTGCTGCGGCTGGCCGTGCTGGCGTGCGGGCGCGGACAGGTCCGGCTGGCGGCCTCCGTGGGCGAGGCGTGCGCGGCGGCCGCCCGGGAGGCCGAGGGCGTATCGGTGGTAGACCTGATCCCGTGAACGAGGAGCGCGACACGCACGAGGACGACCGGACGCGGCCGGCCGGACGGTTCGACGGGCCGGCGGACGCGGGGCCCGACGAGCGGACCGGCGCGGGGCCCGACGAGCGGCTGGGCCGGCTGCAACGGCGGCTCGCCGAGTTCGCGGCCGCCCGCGGCTGGGAGCCGTACCACACGCCCAAGAACCTGGCGGCGGCGCTGAGCGTGGAAGCGTCCGAACTGGTGGAGATCTTCCAGTGGCTGACGCCGGAACAGTCGGCACGGGTCATGGAATCGCCGGAAAGCGCACACAGAGTGGCCGATGAGGTGGCCGACGTGCTCGCCTACCTGCTGCAGTTCTGTGAGGTTCTGGGGGTCGATGTGCTGGATGCGCTCGCCGCGAAGATCGAGCGGAACGAGCTGAGATTCCCCGTTCCGGGCCCTTCGGCGCCAGATCGTCACTCTTCGGAGTGATGGAGTTATCCACAACCCATGTCTGTGTCCACAATTTCCGAATACCCCTGGCTTTACGCGCCCGTTGCCCTCACTCTGGGTAGTGATGGGAACGGCGGATGTCGTGCGGACGGGGGACGGCAGATGGATGCGGTACGGCTCATCGCAGCCGGCCGGCACGCGCTGGCACAGAGCGGGGCTGCGTGGGACATCGTGGGCGAGGCCTGGCAGGCCCAGGCCCTCGCGCAGGGCATAGGAGGCTGGCTGGCGGTCACCGGACCGCCGGAGCTCAGATCGGAGGCACGGGGGCTGGGTGAAGCAGGAGGCAGGGGCTGCGGGGTGCTCGACCGCGCGGCTTTGCGGGGAGAGGGCTACGCGCCCGATCTTCCGCCACGGGCGGCGCAGTTGACCGTGGTGACGGATGCGAGACAGGCGCTGCTCGGGCTCCAGGCTCTGCTCGGAGAAGTGGGCATAGCGCTGGTCGGGGTGGCCTGCGGGACGGACGACGAGGGTCTGTACTGGCAGTGCATAGAGTCCATAGACGCGGCCGACGAATCGAGCGACCGGGTCCGGGCGATCCTGCGCCGGCTGACCGTGCGTGAGCGGGGTTCGGCTTCCGGCGTGGCCTGAGGCCCGGGTATGGCCTGAGGTTCGGGTGTGGCCGGAGCCCGGTGGGGTCCCGCCGCGCGCGGCGGGACCCGAGTGGTCGGTTGTGTGGTCAGTGCGACCAGGAGGTCGGGCGCGGCTCCCTCGCCGGGGCGCGCTCCGTGGTGGACTGGAGGTCGGCGTCGAGCTGCGAAAGATCCGCGTTCAGCGCCGCCATCAGCTCCTCCATCTGCTGCAGCAAGCCCTTCGGCGCACCGCCCGGGGCGGCTGCCGCGGACTCCCGGCCCGCGTGGTCGTGTGCTGCCTGCCCGGTCTCACGGTCCTGTCGGCGGCTCTCCGGCGCGGACTCCTGGGACATGGCGGCCTCCTCGGCCCTGGCCCTTTCCGTGGCGGAAGGGGGCGGTGGACGCACCGGCGAAGGGGCCGCCGGCGCGCGGGCCGGGCGGTCCGGCTCCGTCCGAGCAACGAGCCCCGTCCGGGCCGGTCACCGGGGGGAACGGCGGCGGACCGCCGGGTCGGCGCAGATTCACCCGGCCGGGGTGGAAGGGGCAGGATGGGGACATGGATCTCCGTATCTTCACCGAGCCCCAGCAGGGCGCGAGCTACGACACCCTCCTGAGCGTCGCCAAAGCCACCGAGGACCTGGGCTTCGACGCGTTCTTCCGCTCCGACCACTATCTGCGCATGGGTTCGGCCGACGGCCTGCCCGGCCCCACCGATGCCTGGATCACCCTCGCGGGCCTGGCCCGCGAGACGAAGCGGATCCGGCTGGGCACGCTGATGACGGCCGGCACCTTCCGGCTGCCCGGCGTCCTCGCCATCCAGGTCGCCCAGGTCGACCAGATGTCCGGCGGCCGCATCGAACTGGGCCTGGGCGCGGGCTGGTTCGAGGAGGAGCACAAGGCGTACGGCATCCCCTTCCCGGCGGAGCGCCTCGCCCGGCTGGAGGAGCAGCTGGCGATCGTCACCGGCCTCTGGGCCACCGAGGCCGGCGCCACCTTCGACTACGCGGGCACCTACTACCAGGTGGAGAACTCCCCGGCGCTGCCCAAGCCGGCCCAGGCCAAGATCCCCGTCCTGATCGGCGGCCACGGCGCGAAGCGCACCCCGCGCCTCGCCGCGCGGTACGCGGACGAGTTCAACATGCCCTTCGCCTCCGTCGCGGACAGCGAGCGGCAGTTCGGCCGGGTCCGCGCGGCCGCCGAGGAGGCCGGGCGCAAGGCCGACGACCTCGTCTACTCCAACGCCCTCGTCGTGTGCGTGGGCAAGGACGACGCCGAGGTGGCCCGTCGGGCCGCCGCCATCGGCCGGGACGTGGAGGAGCTGAAGGCCAACGGCCTGGCGGGCTCCCCGGCCGAGGTGGTGGAGCGGATCGGCGCGTACGGGGCGGTCGGCGCCTCCCGCGTCTACCTCCAGCTGCTCGACCTCGACGACCTGGACCACCTGGAACTGATTTCGGCCCAGGTCATGTCCCAGCTCGGCTGACGAGGGCGGGCAGGAGCCGTGCCCCGCGCGTCCGGTCCGCTTGCCGAGGCCCTGACCGGCCCCGGCGGCAAGGCCGTGCTCCTGGACGGCGGGCTGAGCAATCAGCTCGCCGCCCAGGGCTGCGACCTGTCCGGCGGCCTCTGGACGGGCCGGGTGCTCGCCGAGCGGCCGGACCAGGTGGCGGCCGCGCACGCCGCGTACGCGCGGGCGGGCGCCGAGGTGCTGATCACCGCGAGCTACCAGGTGGGGTACGCGGCCTTCGCCCGGCGCGGCTACGGCCCGGCGCGCACGACGGAGCTGCTGGGGCGCAGCGTGCGCCTCGCCGCCCGGGCGGCCCGGGATGCGGACCACGCCGTGTGGGTGGCCGCGTCCGTGGGCCCGTACGGGGCGGTGCTGGCGGACGGCTCCGAGTACCGGGGCCGGTACGGCCTGAGCGTGGGCGAGCTGGCCGGCTTCCACCGTCCGCGCGTCGGGGCGCTGCTCGCGCAGGGCCCCGACGTCCTGGCCCTGGAGACGGTCCCGGACACCACCGAGGCCGAGGCCCTGATCGGCGTCCTCGCGGAGACCGGAGCGCGGGCCTGGCTGAGCTACACGGTGGCGGGCGGCCGCACCAGGGCGGGGCAGCCCCTGGCCGAGGCCTTCGCCCTGGCCGCCGCATCCCCGCAGGTCATCGCGGTCGGTGTGAACTGCTGCGATCCCGCCGACGTGCTGCCCGCCCTCGAGGCGGCGGCGGGGGTCACCGGCAAGCCGCTGCTGGCCTACCCCAACGACGGATCGGTCTGGGAGGCCGGGACCCGGACCTGGCGGGTCCCGGCCGCACCGGTCCGCTGGCCCACGGACGCCTGGTACCGGGCCGGTGCCCGCCTCATCGGCGGCTGCTGCCGCATCGGCCCCGACCGCATCGCGGACCTGGCCGCGGGCCGGGCGGCCCGCTGAGGCGCGCTCCGGTGCCCGGCCCTCAGTCGTCCTCGCCCACCACCGCGGCGCAGCCCGGGCACTGCCGGTCCGCGTGCTCCGGCGGGCACCAGGAAGAGCCCGGGTACCCGGAGGGCTGCGGGTCCGCCGGCTCCATGGCGAAGGTGTCCCTTCCGCACAGGGTGCGCGGGCCCCGTCCGGAATCCGCTCCCGGGGCGTGGGGCGCCGCGTGCACCCCGGTGACGGATCCCGCCTGGTCGAGCTCGTACACCACGACGATGCCGCTCATCCTTCGACGGTAGACCGCCCGGGGCCCGACGGAAAATGGGGCGCGTGCGGAGCCCGTGACCAGGAACAATCGCCCGTGTGTTCCTGACGATCTCCACCACCGGCTCCCCCGACCGACCCGCGACCGACCTGGGCTTCCTGCTGCACAAGCATCCCGGGAAGGTGCAGGCGTTCTCCACCTCCTACGGCACCGCCCACGTCTTCTACCCCGAGGCCACGGCCGAACGGTGCACGGCGGGCCTGCTCCTGGAGGTGGATCCCGTCGCCCTCGTGCGGCGGGGTCAGGGCAAGGGCCGGGGCGGAACGCCCGACGCGGCGCTGGCCCAGTACGTCAACGACCGCCCGTACGCCGCGTCCTCCCTGCTGGCCGTGGCGCTCAGCGGAGTGTTCCGCACGGCCCTCAAGGGCGAGTGCGCCAAGTACCCCGGGCTGCCGGACCGGGCCCGGCCGCTGCGCGTCGAGATCCCGGTGCTGCCCGCACGCGGCGGCGCGGACCTGGTGCGCCGGCTGTTCGGCCCGCTGGGCTGGAACACCGTGGACGTGACCCCCGTACCGCTCGACGAGACGTTCCCCGAGTGGGGCGACTCCCGGTACGTGCGGCTCGTCCTGGAGGGCGAGCTGCGCCTCGCCGACGCGCTGCGCGGGCTGTACGTCCTGCTGCCCGTCCTGGACGACGCGAAGCACTACTGGATCGCCTCCGACGAGGTGGACAAGCTGATGCGCGCCGGAGCGGGCTGGCTCGCCGAGCACCCGGAGAGCGAACTGATCACCTCCCGGTACCTGGCCCGCCACAAGCGGCTGACCCAGGACGCCCTGGAACGCCTGGAGCTGGTCCGCCTCGCCGAGGCCGACGGCAGCGAGGTCGAGGAGCTCGACAACGCCGTCGACGGGTCCCGCGACACCGAGGAGCGCCCCGTGCCGCTCGCGGTCCGCCGCCGCGAGGCGATCCTCGGCGCGCTGCGCGCCGCCGGGGCCGCCCGCGTCCTCGACCTGGGCTGCGGCCAGGGCCAGCTGGTCCAGGCCCTGCTCAAGGACCCGGCGTACACCGAGATCGTCGGCGTGGACGTGTCCGTCCGGGCGCTGAACCTCGCCGCCAAGCGGCTGCGCCTCGAGCGGATGGGGGAGCGCCAGAGCTCCCGCGTCCGCCTGACGCAGGGCTCGCTCGCGTACACCGACAAGCGGCTCGCGGGCTACGACGCGGCCGTGCTCAGCGAGGTCATCGAGCACCTGGACCTCGAGCGGCTGCCCGCCCTGGAGTACGCGGTGTTCGGCGCGGCCCGCCCCCGCACGGTCCTCGTGACCACCCCGAACGTCGAGTACAACGTCCGCTGGGAGACGCTGCCCGCCGGGCACGTCCGCCACGGTGACCACCGCTTCGAGTGGACCCGCGAAGAGTTCCGGGCCTGGGCGGACCGGGTCGCCGACCGGCACGGGTACGAGGTCGCGTACGTGGCCGTGGGGGACGACGACCCCGAGGTGGGGCCGCCGACCCAGATGGCCGTCTTCACCCAGGCCACCGCCACCCAGACCACCGGGACACGGGCCACCGCCACCCAGGCCACCGCCACCGCCACCACCGACACCGACACCGACACCGACACTCCGAAGGAGGGTGAGGCAGCATGACCGTCACGACCGCCGGCGCCGAGACCGGCCGCGCGCGGGTCCTTCCCGTCACCGATCTGTCCCTCGTCGTCCTGATCGGGGCCACCGGATCGGGCAAGTCCACTTTCGCGCGCACGCACTTCAAGGCCACCGAGGTCCTCTCCTCGGACTTCTGCCGGGGCCTGGTCGCCGACGACGAGAACGACCAGAGCGCCAGCAAGGACGCCTTCGAGGTCCTGCACCACATCGCCGGCAAGCGGCTCGCCGCCGGCCGCCTCACCGTGATCGACGCCACCAGCGTCCAGGTGGAGTCCCGGCGCCAGCTGGTCCGGCTCGCCCGCGAGCACGACGTCCTGCCCATCGCGATCGTCCTCGACATGCCCGAGGACGTCTGCGCCGAGCGCAACGCGGCCCGTCCCGACCGGGCCCATCTGCCCCGCGCCGTCATCCAGCGCCACCGCCGCGAGCTGCGCCGCTCGCTGCGCGGGCTGGAGCGCGAGGGCTTCCGCAAGGTGCACGTGCTGCGCACCCCCGAGGAGGCCGCATCGGCCGAAGTGGTGCTGGAGAAGCGCTTCAACGACCTCACCCACCTCACCGGCCCCTTCGACATCATCGGCGACATCCACGGCTGCGCCTCCGAGCTGGAGACCCTGCTCGGCAAGCTCGGCTACGAGGACGGCGCCCACCCCGACGGCCGCACCGCCGTGTTCGTCGGCGACCTCGTCGACCGGGGTCCGGACAGCCCCGGCGTGCTGCGCCGGGTGATGGGCATGGTCGGCTCCGGCAACGCCCTGTGCGTGCCCGGGAACCACGAGAACAAGCTCGCCCGTTACCTCAAGGGGTCCAAGGTCCAGCAGACCCACGGCCTCGCCGAGACCGTCGAGCAGCTCGCCGGGGAGTCCGAGGAGTTCGTCCAGGAGGTCCGGGCCTTCATCCAGGGCCTGGTCAGCCACTACGTGCTCGACGGCGGCAAGCTGGTGGTCTGTCATGCCGGGCTGCCGGAGAAGTACCACGGCCGCACCTCCGGCCGGGTGCGCTCGCACGCCCTGTACGGGGAGACCACGGGCGAGACCGACGAGTTCGGCCTGCCCGTGCGCTACCCGTGGGCCGAGGACTACCGCGGCAAGGCCGTCGTCGTCTACGGCCACACCCCGGTCCCGGACACCGCCTGGGTCAACAACACCATCTGCCTGGACACCGGAGCCGTCTTCGGCGGCAGGATGACGGCCCTGCGCTGGCCCGAGCGCGAACTGGTCGACGTACCGGCCGAGAAGGTCTGGTACGAACCGGTCAAGCCGCTCGTCGCCGAGGCACCGGGCGGCCACGAGGGCCGTCCGCTCGACCTCGCCGACGTGCACGGCCGCCGGATCGTCGAGACCCGGCACCTGGGCAACGTCACCGTGCGCGAGGAGAACGCGGCGGCGGCCCTGGAGGTCATGAGCCGCTTCGCCGTGGACCCGCGCCTGGTGCCCTACCTCCCGCCGACCATGGCGCCGACCGCCACGGCGGCGGAGGGCGCCCGCGGCGCGGCCGCCGACGAGGGCTTCCTGGAGCACCCGGCCGAGGCCTTCGCGCAGTACCGCAAGGACGGCATCGCCCAGGTGGTCTGCGAGGAGAAGCACATGGGCTCCCGTGCCACCGTGCTGATCTGCAAGGACGCCGGGGCGGCCCGCGAGCGCTTCGGGGTCGACGGCCCGACCGGGTCCGTCTACACCCGCACCGGACGGCCCTTCTTCAAGGACCCCGAGGTCACCGAGGAGGTCCTCGCCAAGCTCCGCGCGGCGGTCACCGACGCCGGGCTGTGGGAGGAACTGGACACGGACTGGCTGCTCGTCGACGGCGAACTGCTGCCCTGGTCGCTGAAGTCGGCCGGCCTGCTGCGCAACCAGTACGCCGCCGTGGGCGCGGCCTCCGGCGCCGTCTTCCCGGACGCGCTGGCCGCGCTGGAGGCCGCCGCCGGACGGGGCATCGACACCGCCGGGCTCCTGGAGCGCCAGCGCGGACGGGCCGCGGACGCGGCGAAGTTCACCGAGGCCTACCGGCGCTACTGCTGGAGCACCGACGGGCTGGACGGCGTACGGTTCGCCCCGTTCCAGCTGCTGGCGGCCGCCGGGCGGTCGCTGGCGGCCGTACCCCACGACGAGCAGCTGTTCTGGCTGGACCGCCTCGTCGCCGCCGACGAGGCCGCCGGCACCGGACTGCTGCGCCGCACCGCCCGGATCCTGGTGGACCCCGCCGACGAGGCCTCCGTGCGGGCCGGGACCGACTGGTGGCTGGAGCTGACGGCCGCCGGCGGCGAGGGCATGGTCGTCAAACCGCTCCAGGCGTACGCCAAGGACGGCAAGGGCCGGCTCGTGCAGCCGGGGGTGAAGGTGCGCGGGCGCGAGTACCTGCGGATCATCTACGGTCCCGAGTACACGCGTCCGGACCACCTGGAGCGGCTGCGCGGGCGCCACCTCGGGCACAAGCGCTCGCTCGCGCTGCGCGAGTACGCGCTCGGTCTGGAGGCCCTGGACCGGCTCGCGGCCGGGGAGCCGCTGTGGCGGGTCCACGAAGCGGTCTTCGCGGTCCTCGCGCTGGAGTCGGAGCCGGTGGACCCGAGGCTCTGAAGGCGTCAAGCAAGGGCCCCCGTACGGCCTGTCGTTAGGTCGTATGGGGGAACTTCTGCGAAGAACTCCGGGAAAACCACCGGCGGGATCGTTCATCCAGGGCAGCGGAATGTCCGCGACCCTGGAAGGACGGAACGTCACCTATGAAGATGACCGCGCGCGGAAGCATTGCGGCACTCATGACCTGTATGGCAGCGGCCGGCGCGGCAACCCCGGCCATGGCGGACTCGGTGCCCGTGGGGGTCCCCCTGGACGCCGTGCGGACCACGCTCGGCGTGGACGCCCCCCACGTGGCCACCGGGGTCCCGGTGCCGGTCGTCGGCGCACCCCAGGCACCCGTGCACCACACCGGCGACATGCTGCCGACCCCGCTGCTCCCGGCGGTGCCGATCGGCACCGAGCTCGGGAACACCCTCGTCACCTCCCCGGTGCCGAACCTGGCGGGCAAGCCCGAGACGGACGGCGAGGGTTCGCTGGACGCGCCCGCGACCACCCTGCGCACCCGCACCCCGGGCCTGCTCGTCGGCTCCCCGCTGAGCATGCCCGACGGGTCCAACTACGGGCTGCCGAACCTGACCCCGCCCGCGCTGGGCGTGATCGCACCGGAGATCACGGGTGCTCCGGGGGCCCTGCTCGGCCTGCGCTGAACCGGCGGCCGAGGGCCCGAGCGGCGGCCGAACCGGCGGCCGAACCGGCGGCCGGCCGGCTGCCGCACGGGCCGAGGCGTCCGAAACCGGCCGCCGAAACGGCCGGGCCCGGCCCTCTGGGCCGACGCCACGTCAAAAAGCCGCCCGGTCTGCGAACGTGTACGGCATGGGATTCCATGTCGATTCCGAGACCGGGCGGCTTCGCCGCGTCATCCTCCACCGGCCCGACCTGGAGCTGAAGCGGCTCACACCGAGCAACAAGGACGCGCTCCTCTTCGACGACGTGCTGTGGGTGCGCCGGGCCCGCCAGGAGCACGACGGCTTCGCCGACGTACTGCGCGACCGGGGCGTGGCGGTCCACCTCTTCGGTGAACTGCTCACCGAGGCCCTCGACATCCCGGAGGCGAGACACCTCGTACTGGACCGGGTCTTCGACGAGAAGGAGTACGGTCCGCTCGCCACCGACCACCTGCGGTCGGTCTTCGACGGACTGGACCCGGCCGAGCTGGCGGAGGCGCTCGTCGGCGGGATGACCAAGCGGGAGTTCCTGGAGCGTCACGCGGAGCCGGTGTCGGTCCGCTTCCACGCCCTGGAACTGGACGACTTCCTGCTGGGCCCGCTGCCCAATCACCTCTTCACCCGCGACACCTCCGCCTGGATCTACGACGGGGTCTCCATCAACGCGATGCGCTGGCCGGCCCGGCAGCGCGAGACCGTGCACTTCGAGGCCATCTACAAGCACCACCCCCTCTTCACCACCTCCGGAGCCTTCCACTACTGGTCCCAGGGGCAGGCCGACTACCCCTCCACCATCGAGGGCGGCGACGTCCTGGTCATCGGCAACGGAGCCGTGCTGATCGGGATGAGCGAGCGGACCACCCCGCAGGCCGTGGAGATGCTGGCGCGCGGGCTGTTCGCCGCCGGGTCGGCGACGACGATCGTGGCGCTCGACATGCCGAAGCGACGGGCGTTCATGCACCTGGACACGGTGATGACGATGGTCGACGCGGACACGTTCACCCAGTACGCGGGCCTGGGCATGCTGCGCTCCTACACGATCCGGCCGGGCGAGGGGGCGAGCGAGCTGAGGGTGACCGACCATCCGCCGGAGCACATGCACCGGGCCATCGCCGCCGCCCTCGGGCTGGAATCGATCAGGGTGCTCACCGCGACCCAGGACGTGCACGCGGCGGAGCGCGAGCAGTGGGACGACGGCTGCAACGTGCTCGCGGTGGAGCCGGGCGTGGTCGTCGCGTACGAGCGCAACGTCACGACCAACACGTATCTGCGCAAGGAGGGCATCGAGGTGATCGAGATCCCGGGCAGCGAGCTGGGCCGGGGGCGGGGCGGTCCGCGGTGCATGAGCTGCCCGGTGGAGCGGGACGCGATCCAGGGCCGGTGAGCCCCGGCCGTGTGAACGGCCGACGCGGACACGGCAGGCGGGACGGCGGGCGGGACACGGCGGGAGGGGACTCGGCCGGCGGGGGAGCGCTGTGAGGGGAGGGGTGCGAGCGGAGGGGTACGGGGGCAGAACAGGCGTTCCAGGGTCTGTATATCAATGCAGAGTGTCGTATAGACTTCCGGCATCCCCTGTCACCGTGACTCTGGAGTCCCCATGGCCACCGACCTCGTCGGCCGCAGTTTCCTCAAGGAGCTCGACTTCACCGCCGCCGAGTTCCGCGGTCTGATCGAGCTCGCCGCCGAACTGAAGGCGGCCAAGAAGGCCGGGACCGAGCAGCGCCGCCTCCAGGGCAAGAGCATCGCCCTGATCTTCGAAAAGACCTCGACCCGCACCCGGTGCGCCTTCGAGGTGGCCGCCGCCGACCAGGGCGCCCACACCACCTACCTCGACCCCTCCGGCTCCCAGATGGGCCACAAGGAATCGGTCAAGGACACCGCGCGGGTGCTGGGCCGGATGTTCGACGGCATCGAATACCGGGGCGACGCGCAGGACACGGTGGAGCAGCTCGCCGCCCACGCGGGCGTGCCCGTCTTCAACGGGCTCACCGACGACTGGCACCCCACCCAGATGCTGGCCGACGTGCTGACGATGACCGAGCACTGCGCCAAGCCGCTGGAGCGGATCGCCTTCGCCTACCTCGGCGACGCCCGTTTCAACATGGGCAACTCCTACCTGGTGACCGGCGCGCTGCTGGGCATGGACGTACGGATCGTCGCGCCCCGGCGGTACTGGCCGGCGGAGCCGGTGGTGGCCGCGGCGCGCGAGCTGGCCGCCGCGAGCGGCGCCCGCATCACCCTCACCGAGGACGTCGCGGAGGGCGTCGGCCAGGCCGATTTCGTCCTCACCGACATCTGGGTCTCCATGGGCGAGCCCAAGGAGGTCTGGGACGAGCGGATCGAGTCCCTCTCGCCGTACGCCGTCACCATGGACGTGCTGCGCGCCACCGGGAACCCGGACGTGAAGTTCATGCACTGCCTGCCGGCCTTCCACGACCTCGGCACCAAGGTGTCCCGGGAGATCCACGAGCGGCACGGCCTGGATTCCCTGGAGGTGACGGACGAGGTGTTCGAATCGGCGCACTCCGTCGTCTTCGACGAGGCCGAGAACCGGCTGCACACCATCAAGGCGGTCCTCGTCGCGACGCTGGCGGCACCCGGCGCATAGTCATGCGCCGCGGGGTGCGCGGCGCACGGGCGACGGCCCGGGTGTGCGGGCGGGCGCCGTCCGGTCAGACCGGGGGACGGGACGGCAGGGTGAACCACACCGCCTTGCCGTGCGGGGTGCGGCGGTGGCCGCAGGCCGAGCTCAGGGTCCGGATCAGCAGCAGACCGCGGCCGTGTTCCTGCCAGGGGTCGGGGTGGGCGTCGTCCGGGCGGGGGACGCCGAGGCCGCCGGGGGCGTGCGGGTCCGCGTCGTGGACCTCGACCTGACAGCCGTTCGCGAGCAGCTCCACGACGAGCTCGATCGGCTCGGTGCCCGTCGTGTGCTCCACGGCGTTGGCGACCAGTTCGGCGGTGAGCAGTTCGGCCGTGTCGCTGTCGGCGGAGGGCTCGATGTCGGCGAGGGCGGTGCGGACGAGGGCGCGGGCGATCGGTACGGCCGCCGTCGTGTGCGGCAGGGCGATCCGCCAGGCGTAGGCGTCGGGCAAGGCGGGACCGTCCGTTCCGTGGGTCGGGGAACCGCGGGCTCGTGGCGGGGCCACGGGCGGCGCGGGGCGGTGGCGGGTGAAGGCGGGGATGCGCGGGGAAATCCCGCTTTCAACGATACGAAGTGGAAATGTCGCCGGGTAGGGCACCCCGGCGTGAGTGCCGGGGACCAGGGCCCGGGCCCTGAGGGACCTTCGGCGCGCGGGGCGGCTCGCGGGGAGGCGAAGGTCCTCCGGGTACGGGGACGGGCCCACCGGCATGTCGCGTTTCTGTGACGGCAGTCACCATCCAGTGATACCTTCGGGAAGGTGAGTCCCTTCCTCGGTTCCACATCAGCGACCGAACGGTGGCGCCACCTGCGGGTGGACCGGAAAGACGGAGTCGCCACCGTCACCCTCGACCGCCCCGAGAAGCTGAACGCGCTCACCTTCGGCGCCTACGCCGACCTGCGCGATCTGCTCGCCGAACTGTCCCGGGAGCGGTCCGTACGCGCCCTCGTCCTCGGCGGCGAGGGGCGCGGCTTCTGCTCCGGCGGCGACGTGGACGAGATCATCGGCGCCACCCTCGCCATGGACACCGCCCAGCTCCTGGACTTCAACCGGATGACCGGTCAGGTGGTGCGCGCGCTGCGCGAATGCCCCTTCCCGGTGATCGCCGCCGTCCACGGGGTCGCGGCCGGTGCCGGGGCCGTCCTCGCGCTCGCGGCCGACTTCCGCATCGCCGACCCCACCGCCCGCTTCGCCTTCCTCTTCACCCGCGTCGGACTCTCCGGCGGGGACATGGGCGCCGCGTACCTGCTGCCCAGGGTCGTCGGACTCGGCCACGCCACCCGGCTGCTGATGCTCGGGGAGCAGGTCAGGGCCCCGGAGGCGGAGCGGATCGGACTGCTGAGCGAGGTCACCGAGGAGGGCGGGGCCGCCGCCCGGGCCGCCGAGCTCGCCGCGCACCTCGCCGCCGGGCCCGCCCTCGCGTACGCGCAGACCAAGGCGCTGCTGACCGCCGAGCTGGACATGCCGCTCGCCGCCTCGGTGGAGCTGGACGCGAACACGCAGGCCCTGCTGATGAACGGCGAGGACTACCGGGAGTTCCACGCGGCCTTCACCGGGAAGCGGCCGCCCCAGTGGAAGGGCAGGTGATCCCGTGTCCGCCGGCCGGATGAGGGTGGCCGTGGTGGGCGGCGGACCGGGCGGGCTGTACGCCGCCGCGCTGCTGGCCCGTCAGGGGCACATGGTGGAGGTGTGGGAGCGCAACGCCCCCGACGACACCTTCGGCTTCGGGGTGGTGCTCTCGGACGAGACCCTCGGCGGCATCGAGGCGGCCGACTCCGTCGTCTACGCGGCCCTGTGCGCGGAGTTCGTGCGCTGGGACGAGGCCGAGGTCGTGCACCGGGGCCGGCTCCTGACCTCCGGCGGCCACGGCTTCGCCGCCCTGGGCCGGCGCCGGCTGCTGGAGATCCTGCACGAGCGGTGCGCGGGCCTGGGGGTCCGGCTCCGCTTCCGCACCCAGGCGCCCGACCCCGAGGTGCTCGCGTCCGTGTACGACCTGGTGGTCGCCGCGGACGGGGTCAACAGCCGGACCCGGGAGGCCGGTGCCGCGCACTACGGGCCGACGGTGACGGGCGGGCGGTGCCGCTACATCTGGCTGGCCGCCGACTTCGCCCTCGAGGCCTTCCGCTTCGAGATCGCGGAAACCGAGCACGGGCCGGTGCAACTGCACGCGTACCCCTTCGCGGCGGACTCCTCCACCGTGATCGTCGAAATGCGCGAAGAGGTCTGGCGGGCGGCCGGCTTCGACCTCTGCGACGAGGAGGAATCGGCGGCGCGCTGCGCCAAGCTCTTCAGCGAGGCCCTGCGCGGGCGGCCGCTGCGCGGGAACCGCTCGGCGTGGACACGGTTCAGGACCGTCGTCAACGCGCGCTGGTCGCACGGCAACGTGGTGCTCGTCGGGGACGCCGCGCACACCGCCCACTTCTCGATCGGCTCCGGCACCAAACTGGCGGTGGAGGACGCGCTCGCGCTGGCGGAGGCGATCGGCGCGCGCACGGACGGCGACGTCCCCGCCGCCCTGGCCGCGTACGAGGCCGCGCGGCGGCCCGCGGTGGCCTCGACGCAGCGGGCGGCGGCCGCCAGCATGCGCTGGTTCGAGGAGCTCGCCGGGTACCTGGACCAGGGCCCCCGGCAGTTCGCCTTCAACCTCCTCACGCGCAGCCGACGGGTCACCCACGGCAACCTGCGGCTGCGCGACCCGCGCTTCACCCGTGCGGTGGAGAGCGAGTTCGGCTGCCCCGGCACCGGCCCGGACGAGGCGGGGACGCCGCCGATGTTCACGCCCTTCACGCTCCGGGGGCTGACCCTGCGCAACCGGGTCGTGGTGTCCCCGATGGACATGTACGTGGCGGGCGGGGGCCCTTCGGGGGCCGGCGGCGCCTCGGCGGCCGGGGGCGGCCCGGTGGCCGGCGGCGAGGGCGTGCCGGGCGACTTCCACCTGGTGCACCTCGGCGCGCGGGCGCTCGGCGGGGCCGCCCTGGTGATGACGGAGATGGTCTGCGTCAGCTCCGAGGGCCGGATCACGCCCGGCTGCACGGGTCTGTACACCCAGGAGCAGGCCGCCGCCTGGGCGCGGATCGCCGCCTTCGTGCACACCAGCGCGCCCGGGACCGCGCTGGGCGTCCAGCTCGGCCATGCGGGCCGCAAGGGCTCGACCCGGGTGATGTGGGAGGGCATGGACATCCCGCTGCCCGAGGGGAACTGGCCGCTCGTGGCGGCCTCCGCGCTGCCGTACCGGCCCGGGGTCTCGGCCGTCCCGCGCGCCCTGACCACCGCCGACCTGGCCGCCGTCCGCTCCGATTTCGCGGCGGCCGCCGTCCGGGCCGCCGACAGCGGCTTCGACCTGCTGGAACTGCACTGCGCGCACGGCTACCTGCTCTCCGGGTTCCTCTCCCCGCTGACCAACCACCGCACCGACGCCTACGGCGGCCCGCTCGAGAACCGGCTCCGCTTCCCGCTGGAGGTCTTCGACGCGGTCCGCGCCGTCTGGCCCGAGGACCGGCCGATGACGGTCCGCCTCTCGGCCACCGACTGGGCGCCCGGCGGCACCTCGCCCGAGGAGGCCGTGGCCATCGCCGAGGCCTTCGCGGCTCACGGGGCCGACGCCATCGACGTCTCGACGGGCCAGGTGGTCGCGGAGGAGACCCCCGAGTACGGGCGCTCGTACCAGACCCCGTACGCCGACCGGATCCGCAACGCCCTGGGCGTTCCGGTCATCGCGGTCGGCGCGATCTCCTCCTGGGACGACGTCAACTCCCTGCTCCTGGCCGGGCGCGCCGACCTGTGCGCGCTGGGCCGCCCCCACCTCTACGACCCCCACTGGACCCTGCACGCGGCCGCCGAGCAGTCCTACGCGGGCCCGGCCGCCCCCTGGCCCGCCCCGTACCGGGCCGGCAGCCGCCCACCGCCGACCGGACGTGACTAGGCCGGGTCCGCACGGGAGGCGCCGGGCCCTCCGCTCAGGCCGCCAGGAGCTCGGTGCGGTCCTCGACCGGTACGTAGCCCAGCCGCCGGTAGACGCCGTTGCTGGTGGGGTTGGCCAGGTCCGTGAAGAGCAGGACCTCCGCGGCGCCGGCCGCGTACGCCGCTTCGCTCACCGCGTGCGTGACCCCGGCGCCGTAGCCGCGGCCGCGGTGCGCGGGCGGGGTGTAGACCGGGCCGACGCGAGCCGCGCCGGCCACCGGCCGGTGGAACCCGGCCATCGAGACCGGCCCGCCGCCGTCCTCCCAGAGCAGGGTGCCCCCGTACGAGAGCCGGTCCCGCAGCAGGGCCTCGGAGACGGTCCCCCGCAGGCCGGCCTCCCGCTGGAAGGCGGCGGCCCAGTCCCGCAACAGCGGCAGATCGGACGCGTCGGCCCTGCGGACCCGCCCGGCCGGGGCGGGATCCGCGGCGACGAGCGCGCCGAGCCGGTAGAGCCGGTTCTCCTCGGAGACCGTGGTCGGCCTGCCCCAGGCGGACGCGAGGAACTCGGCGTCGGCCCGGCGGGCGTTGAGGGCGTCGACCCCGGCGCACAGAGGGTCGGCAGCGAGCGCGGCCGCCAGCGCGGTGAGCGCCTCCGGCGGCAGCGCGCCCACCAGCAGCGGGTGGGGCGGCGTGCGCAGCACGGCCCCGGTCACCCGGCCGTCGGGTCCGGTCCACGAGCCGAAGAGGGGAGTACCCGGGCCGTAGGCGTCCGGGCCGCGCCGCTCCAGGCCCTCCATGACCGTGAGCAGGAGGGTGTTCACCACGGGCCGCGCGGCCACGGCGGGCCGCGCGGCGGGCAGCCAGGCCGCCAGGTCTGAGCCGAAGGTCCACGTCATGGCCCATGGTGGCCCGTACCCGGGCCGGGGCGCAGCAGGTTTTCGGGCGCGCGGGCAGGCGGGGGACAGGCGCGCGGGCAGCTGCGCGGGCCGGCGTCCCGGGCACGCGTCCCGGGCACGCGGCCCGGTCGCGCCGCCGCGGGGCGGGCGTCCCGCGGCCCGCCGGCTACGGCTCCACGAACCGCGCGCCGGTGTCCCGCAGCCGGTCGTGGAGCTCGGTGAAGACCGCCGCCGCGCGGTCGCCCGGCCAGTCCGCCGGGAGGAGCTCGCGCGGCAGGCCCGGGTCGGCGTACGGGAGGCGGCGCCAGCTGTCCAGGGCGAGGAGGTAGCCGCGGTAGGCGGCTTCCGGGGTGGGGGCCGGGTCCGTCCGCAGGGCGCGCAGCGCGGGCTCGTGGAGGTCGAGGAACTCCTCGTGCTGCTTGGCCAGCGCCGTCAGGTCCCACCACCGGGAGACGGCTTCCGCCGTCGGGGCGAAGCCGAGGTGCGCGCCGCCGAAGAGCTCCACGTACGCCGTCAGGTGCAGCCGGTCCAGGGCGCGCCGGGTCTCGTCCCGCAGGTGCGCCGGGGCGATCCAGACGCCCGGCGCCACCGTGCCGAAGCCGAGCCGGGCGAGGCGCGAGCGCAGCAGGTGCCTTTTGGCGCGCTCCTGTTCCGGGACGGAGAAGACGGCCAGCAGCCACTCCTGCGACCGGCGCGGAGCCCCGTAGATCCGCCGGTCCCCGTCCTCCAGCAGCTGCCGCGCCTCCTCGGAGAGCTCGTACGCCGCCGAGCCGTCCCCGGCCCGCGCGGGCAGCAGGAAGCCGCGCCGCTTGAGCCGGGACACCGACGAGCGGACGGACGGGGCGTCCACGCCGGCCGCGCCCAGCAGGCGGACCAGCGCGGAGACCGGGACCGGGCCCGGGAAGGCCCGGCCGTAGGCTCCGTAGAACGTGACGATCAGGGATCGCGGGGTGTGCTGCTCGACCACGGATTCACTTTAGACGGGTTCACCGGGGGGCGTCAGGGGAAGTAGGGCCGGTCAGGGGCTTCCTCGCGCAGCCGGAAGCGCTGCAGCTTCCCGGTCGCGGTGCGGGGCAGTGCGGGCAGGAAGACGAAGGTGCGCGGGCACTTGTGCGGGGCGAGTTCGACCCGCATGAACGTGCGCAGGGCGTCCTCGGTGAGGACCACCCCCTCCCGCACCACCGTGTACGCCACCACGATCTGTCCGCGCCGTTCGTCGGGGCGCCCGACCACCGCCACCTCCAGCACGTCGGGGTGGCGCATGAGCGCCTCCTCGACCTCCGGGCCCGCGATGTTGTACCCGGCCGAGATGATCATGTCGTCGGCCCGCGCCACGTAGCGGAAGTAGCCCTCCGCGTCGCGGACGTAGGTGTCACCGGTGACGTTCCAGCCGTCCCGGACGTACTCGCCCTGCCGCGGGTCCGCCAGGTAGCGGCAGCCCACCGGCCCGCGGACGGCCAGGAGACCCGGCTCGCCGTCGGCGACCGGCCGCCCCGCCGCGTCCACCACCCGGGCCTGCCAGCCGGGCACCGCCCGGCCCGTCGTGCCGGGCCGGATGTCCTCGTCGGCCGCCGAGATGAAGATGTGCAGCAGCTCGGTCGCGCCGATCCCGTTGATGATCCGCAGGCCGGTGCGCTCGTACCAGGCCTGCCAGGTGGCGGCGGGCAGGTTCTCGCCCGCCGAGACGCAGCGGCGCAGCGCGGAGAGGTCGTAGGCGCCCGTGTCGTACGGGCCCAGGGTGTCCAGCATCGACCGGTACGCGGTGGGCGCGGTGAACAGCACCGACACCCGGTGCTCGGCGAGCGCGGGCAGCAGTCTGCGCGGGGCCGCGTCCGCCATCAGCAGCGCCGAGGCGCCGGCGCGCAGCGGGAAGACCACCAGGCCGCCCAGGCCGAAGGTGAAGCCGAGCGGCGGACTGCCCGCGAAGACGTCGTCGGGCCGGGGGCGCAGCACCTCCCGGGAAAAGGTGTCGGCGACCGCGAGGAGGTCGCGGTGGAAGTGCATGCAGCCCTTGGGGCGTCCGGTGGTGCCCGAGGTGAAGGCGATCAGCGCGACGTCGTCGGCGGAGGTGTCCACCGCCGGGAAGGGTTCCGCGTGGCGTTCCGCCCCGGCCAGGCGCAGCAGGTCGTCAGGGGCCTCGCCGCCGTACACGGTGATGCGCAGCCCCGGCACCTCCGCCTTGACCAGGTCGTCCACGACCCCCGCGTGGCACAGGGCGTGGCTCACCCGGGCCATCGCGCACACCGTGGCCAGCTCCTGCGCCCGCTGCTGCGCCAGGACGGTGACGGCCACCGCGCCGGCCTTCATCACCGCCAGCCAGCAGGCGGCGAGCCAGGGGCCGGTGGGTCCGCGCAGGAGCACGCGGTTGCCGGGGACGACGCCGAGATCGGCGGTGAGGACGTGCGCGAGCCGGTCGACGCGGGCCCGGAGCTCCCCGTACGACCACACCGTGCCGTCCGCGCCCCGGAAGGCGGGGCGGTCGGGGCCGAGGCGGTCGATGGTGGCGTCGAGCAGCTCCACCCCGCAGTTGAGGCGGTCGGGATAGGCCAGCCCGGGGAGTTCGAAGAGGAGCTCCGGCCAGGCGTCGGCAGGTGGCAGGTGATCGCGCGCGAAGGTGTCACGGTGAGCGGAAGGCTTGAGCTCCAAGGCGGGTTCGCCCCCTTGCAACGGTCCGGTCCCGGGTGGGGGCCGGACCCTCCGTATGGACCTTGAGGAACCGAGCGGGTGGGTCTGTGGGGCTGCCGTGCGGTCGCCGCACGAGCGTATCGTCATGGTGACGGCAGTCAACAGCACGCGATAGAGGCTGGGGCATTCGGATGACAGGAATCGCGGAATTCGCCGGCTCCGCCGGCTCCGCAGGGTCTGCGGGCTTCGCGCTCGGCCCGGAGCAGGCGGAGTGGGGCGCGCGGCTGCGCGCCCTGGCGGCCCGGCGGCTGCGGCCGCTGGCGGAGAAGGGCGAGCCGGGCCGGGTCAACCGGCCGCTGCTGGCCGCGCTGGGGGAGGAGGGGCTGCTGGAGCGGCTGTTCTCCTCGGGCGCGCTGGAGCTGTGCCTGCTGCGGGAATCCCTCGCCTACGGCTGCACGGAGGCCGAGACGGCGCTCGCCCTGCAGGGCCTGGGAGCCCACCCGGTCCTGCGCTCCGGCAGCGACGCGCAGCGCGAGCGCTGGCTGCCGGGGGTACGGGCCGGGCGGATCGTGGCGGCGTTCGCGCTGAGCGAGCCCGGGGCCGGCTCGGACGCGGCGGCGCTGGAGCTGGACGCCGTACGGGAGAAGGGCGGCGGGGGCGCGGGTGGCGGCTGGCGGCTGCACGGGAGCAAGTGCTGGATCTCCAACGCCCCGGAAGCGGACTTCTACACCGTCTTCGCCCGCACCGGCGAGGGTCCGGGGGCCAAGGGGATCACCGCCTTCCTGGTCCCGGCGGACCGGCCGGGGCTCTCCGGCGAGGCCCTCGACATGCTCTCCCCGCACCCGATCGGCGCGCTGTCCTTCGACGGGGTGCCCGTCGGCCCGGCCGACCTGCTGGGGGAGCCCGGCCGGGGCTTCCGGGTGGCCATGGACACCCTGAACCTGTTCCGGCCCAGCGTGGGCGCCTTCGCCGTGGGGATGGCCGGCGCCGCGCTCGACGCGACGGTGGCGCACACGGCGGCCCGCGCCGCCTTCGGCGGAGTCCTGGGCGATCTGCAGGCCGTCGCGCACCGGGTGGCCGAGATGGCGACGCGCACCGAGGCCGCGCGGCTCCTCGTGTACGCGGCGGCGGGCGCGTACGACAGCGGTTCGCCCGAGGTCCCGAGGCGGGCGGCGATGGCGAAGCTGCTCGCCACGGAGACGGCCCAGTACGTGGTCGACCACGCGGTACAGCTCCACGGGGCCGTCGCCCTGCGGCGGGGACACCTGCTGGAACACCTCTACCGGGAGGTGCGGGCGCCGAGGATCTACGAGGGGGCGAGCGAGGTGCAGCGCACGATCATCGCGAAGGAGCTCTACCGGGACCACCGCCGGGCGGGCTTGGCGGAGGCGGAGGCGGGGGAGCCGGCGATGGGTTCGGCGGGTTCGGCGGGTTCGGCGCACGTGACGGAGGCGGGAGAGGCATGAGCATGCAGCGGATCAATCCGCAGGAGCTGTCCCCGGCGAAGGGGTTCTCGCACGCGGTCGTCGCGAGCGGGAGCCGGCTGGTGTTCCTGGCCGGGCAGACGGCACTCGACGGCGCGGGCAAGGTGGTGGGGTACACCCTGCCGCAGCAGTTCGAGCGGGCGCTGGCGAACCTGCTGGCGGCGCTGGCCGCGGCGGGCGGTTCCCCGGCCGATCTGGCGCGGGTCACCGTCTACGCCGTCGACGTGGCGGACTACCGGGTCCACGCGCACGAACTCGGACAGATCTGGCGCCGGTTGGCCGGGCGCGACTACCCGGCCATGGCGGTCGTGGGGACGGTGCGGCTGTGGGACGAGTCCGCGCTCGTCGAGATGGACGGGCTGGCGGTGCTCCCCTAGCCCTTTCCGGTGTTTCCGCTGGTGGGGGCCAGTGCCTTTGACAGTCGACGGGGGAGGGTGGAGGGTGGAATTGCCCCATTCCGGGGCGATTTAGACCCTTCATCTTCGGAGGTGTATGAACATGCGCCGTGGGTTTGTTGCGGCAGCTGTGGCGGGAGCCGCCGGGATCACACTCGGCCTGATGCCCGTCAGCAGCGCCTTTGCCTCGGGACTGCCGCAGACCAATCGATGTTCCGACTGGCGCGGGGACAACTGGCGCGGCGACGGCTGGTGGCGCTCCTGCTGCGACCACTCGCGCGGGAGCGACCGGCCCAGCTGGTGCTGGGACAACAGCAATTGGAACAACGACAACGACCACTGGAACAACAACTGGCACAACAGCAACTGGAGCAACAACTGGAACCACGACCGTTGGGACAACGACAGCTGGAACAACGACAACTGGAACCACGACAACCGGCACGACAACGGCAACTGGCACGACAGTGGCTGGAACAACGACAACCGGCACGACAGCAGCTGGCACAACTGACCGCTGACGACCGGCACGCCGAACCGATCCCCGGAGATCCCCTTGACGATCACCCCGGAGCAGCCGGTGCGAGCAAGCCGGGTACGGGGTGATCACCCCCGTGAACCTGTCCACCGGCCCGGCCAGGCTCAGAATCCCGCCCGCCAGGGATGGCGGTCTCGTCCGGGCCCGCGTCGGAGCCGCCGAAGTACTGGTGCGCATCCGGGCGGGCCCGGACGTCGGTGCTTCCGCACCCGCCCAGACGCTCGCGTCCCCGCCCCCGCCCCCGACGAGCATCCCGGGACGGCCCGGCGCCGGCGCCGGTAGCGCCCCTCGCGCCCCTCGCGCCCGGCGCCGTCGGGGGGGCGGCGCCCCGCGGCGCGGCGGGGGCGCGCGGGGGGCGGCGGGCCCCCCGCGCGCCCCGGCGCGCCCCCCCCGGGCCCCGCCGAGCACTCG
>NZ_JBSGWY010000008.1:61897-80166 GCF_053609145.1 Streptomyces sp. NPDC054961
AAAAAAACAATCATTTCGGGGGCGGCTGCTTCTTTTGTTAATACGCCCCCGCCCCGCGCCCCCCGCCGCGGCCGGGGGCGGCCCCCCCCCCCGGGGCCGCCACGGCTCGACGGCTCGGGGCCTCGGCCCTCCGGGGGACCTCAGCCCTCCAGCAGGTTCCCCATCCACTCCTCGATCCCCGCCACCGTGCGCGGCAGGGCGCCCGACATCAGGCGGGCGCCCTCGGCCGTGATCACCAGGTCGTCCTCGATGCGGACGCCGATCCCGCGCAGCTCGGGCGGAAGGGTCTCGTCGTCGCTCTGGAGGTAGAGCCCCGGCTCGACCGTGAGGACCTGGCCCTCCTCCAGTACCCCGTCCAGGTACGCGTCCGCCCGTGCCTGGGCGCAGTCGTGCACGTCCAGCCCCAGCATGTGCCCGCTGCTGCAGAGCGTGTACCGGCGGTGCAGGTCGCCGTCCGCGTGCTTGAGCACGCCCCACTCGGCGAGCCCCTCGGAGATCACCCGCATGCCGGCCCGGTGGAAGTCGCGGAAGCTCGCGCCCGGCCGCAGCGCCGCCATGCCCGCGTCCTGTGCGGCGAGGACCAGCTCGTAGACCTGCCGCTGTACGGGGGAGAAGCGTCCCGACAGCGGGAGCGTGCGGGTGACGTCCGCCGTGTAGAGGCTGTCGGTCTCCACGCCGCCGTCGAGCAGGAGCAGCTCGTTCCCGTTCAGCCGGCCGTCGTTGCGGATCCAGTGCAGGACGCACGCGTGCGCGCCCGACGCGGCGATCGTCTCGTACCCGGTGCCGTTGCCCTCGGCGCGGGCGCGGCGGTTGAAGACGCCCTCGATCCAGCGCTCCCCGCGGGGGTGGGCGAGGGCGTACGGGAGCTCCCGTACGACGTCTTCGAAGGCGGTCGTGGTGTGGTCGACGGCCAGCTGCAGCTGTTCCACCTCCCACGCGTCCTTGACCAGGCGCAGTTCGGAGAGGGCCTGGGCGAGTTCCGGGTCCGTGGCCGCGTTGCGTCCGGCGGGGACGGCGCGTCCGCCGGTCAGGCCGTCGAGGTGGGCGCAGCGGATGCCGGAGAGCTGCTCGGCCTCGGCCAGGTCGGGGCGGCGGCCGACCCAGAACTCCCCGTAACGGCGGTCGCGGTAGAACTCCTCGTTGCCGTCCACGCGCGGTGAGCGCGGGCGCAGGTAGAGGACGGCCTCGTGGGCGTGCGGCCCGGCGGGCTCCATGACCAGGACGTGGCCCGCCTGGTCCTCGCCGGTGAGCCCGGTCAGCCAGGCGTACGCGCTGTACGGGCGGAAGCGGTAGTCGGAGTCGTTGCTGCGGGCCTTCAGCTCCCCGGCCGGGATGATGAGCCGCTCGCCGGGGAAACGGGCGGAGAGGCGGTGGCGGCGGGCCGGGGTGACGGCGCGGACGGGGGCGAGGGCTCCGGCGTCGGACGGGGACGAAACCGCCCAGTTCGCCGCCATGAAACGGGACAGCTCCGGGGAAACCGGCAGGTCGTGGCTGCTGGTATGGAGCGCCGCGGCGGGGTGGGAGGGGTTTTCGGTCACGGGAGCTCCCTCGAGGAGATGCGAACTGGTGGGCGCAGAGGTCTTGTCAGTGCAATTTCACATTACTATGTTACAGCTCACACTGCGGCACGTTAATCCCCGTCAAACGCCGCGTGAAGCAGGCCAGTTCACGCAGCACCCCCCACTCCCCTCCCAGCCAGGAGTTCTTGGTGTCCCAGCACAGAGCCGTGCGTTCGTCCCTCCTCTCCGCCGCCGTCGCGGTCACCCTCCTCGCCACCGCGGGCCAGGCCGTGACGCAGGCCGCCGAGACCGGAGCCGGTGTGAGCGTCCAGGGTGCCACCGCCCCCGGTACCTTCGCCGCCAGTACCCAGGGCGCCCAGGGCGCGAACCCGTTCGACGAGGTGGACCGCCTCGCCGACGCGCCGAAGACGGACCCCGCCCCGGCCCCGGCCCCCGGCGACCAGGCCATAGCCGACGGCAAGGTCCCCGGCCCCGTCACCCGGCCCGCCGCCGTGACCGCCGCGAAGAGCGGCGCGCTCGCCCCCTCCGCCCTGAGCACCGCCGCGGCCGTCCCCTGCACCCTGGACGGGATCACGAACCTCACCCCGGAGCAGTTCGCCGACTTCCTCGGCGACCAGTCCGTCACCGTCGACGGCTGCCTGCGGGGCCTCATCTGGACGTGGGACGCGCGCCTGGCGCCCGTCATGTCCGACGCCCACGTCCAGGCCGTCTCCCGGCGGATATCCTCGCTGGCCGCCGCGCACGACGGCCGCAACTCCTCCCATCTGGAGGAGATGTTCACCTACCTGCACGCCGTGGCCTACCACGACCACGCGCGCGGCGAGATCGACGTCACCGACGCCCCCACCGTCGACGCGATGCGCCGGGCCATCGCCGACTTCGGCGCGGCCGCCCGCACCTTCGACGTCACCCCCACCAATGCCCGCACCCTGCGCGAGGCCCTCTACGCGGGCAGCGCCCCGGGTCTGCGCCAGCACCAGATCGGCCTGATCAAGAAGGTCCTGGTCACCATGGACCCGTCGCACCCCGCGACGAACCTGGACACGTCCTGGGCGGGCGCGGTGCTCTCCGCCCTCTCCGTCAACTACCTCGGCGTGTACCCGGGCAACCGGGACACCGCCTTCCAGGAGGCGGTGGCCGGCGACGCCGCGTACCGCGCGCTCTTCAAGGACTTCGCGGCCTACACCCACCTCAAGGGCACCCCCAACGCCTGGGTGGTGCGCGACGCCCTCGCCGAGTACGGCCGCTTCGGCCAGATCGACAGCCTGAAGGCCGGCGTCGTCGCCGACCTCGGCGCACTGCTGGGTCCCGTCAAGGCCTCCTTCGGCGACGGCAGCCAGCCCTGGGCGAAGGTCGTCTCCTGGCTCACCTTCTACGGGGCCTGCGCGCCGTACGGGGTGTGCAAGGAGGACATCGAGCGGCAGATCTTCCCGAACACCTTCACCTACGACAACGGCGCCATCAAGGTCCGCACCGCCCTCGACCAGGCCACCGTCGACCAGCTGTACTACGCGAGCAAGCAGGTCAAGACCCAGTTCCACCGCATGCTCGGCACCGAGCAGCCGCTCGCCGGAGACGTGAACACCACGCTGAACATCGTGCTCTACGCCTCCCGCGCGGACTACGAGAACTACCACCCGCTCCTCACCGGGTACGGGACGAACAACGGCGGCATCTACATCGAGAACGGCGCCACCTTCTACACCTACCAGCGCCGCGTCCCCCAGGACTCCTCCCTCACCCTCGAGGAGCTCTTCCGCCACGAGTACACGCACTACCTCAACGGCCGCTTCGCCGTCCCCGGCACCTTCGGCCAGGGCCCCTGGTACGAGGGCGACCGGACGACCGCCATGGACGAGGGCACCGCCGAGTTCTTCGACGGCGGCACCCGCGACAACGGCATCGCCGTCCGCAAGTCCCTGGTCAAGGGCATCATCAAGGACACGGCGGGCGGCGGCCCGCGCATGACCGTGGACCAGCTGCTGCACGCCACCTACGACGGCGACGGCTTCCGCTTCTACAACTACGCGGGCACCTTCTACGAGTTCCTGTGGACCGAGCACCCCACGCTGCTCAAGGAGATGTACGGCTACCTGCGCGCCAACGACCCGGCGGGCTTCGACGCCTGGCGCCACCGCATGGGCGGGGACTCGTACCTCCAGCGCGACTACGACCGCTTCCTGGACGCCCAGATCGCCAAGGTGGACCAGCTGTACGTGCCGAACACCTCCTTCACCCCGAACGCGCAGCTGCGCGACGCGGCGCTGGCGAACGTGAAGTCCACCTTCGCGGCGGCCACGTCCAGCAACCCGGACTGCGTGGAGAACGGCGACCCCGGCAAGCGGCGGTTCACCTGTACCGGCCGGATCACGGCGAACCTGACGAAGTGGCGCGACGACGACCAGAACTTCAAGGACATGTCCGAGACGGTGGACTACTTCCTCCTCGACCGGGCGGGCGCGGCCTCGAACAACCTGGCCGACATGAACTGCTCCTTCGGTCCGGTGGACATCTGGACGAGCCACGTGGCCGGAACCTCCAGCTACACCTGTGAGGGTCCGCTGCGCAGCTGACCGCCCGGGGCCGGTCCCGTGCGAGCGGGACCGGCCTGTTCCCTCCCTGAAGAATGTGACATATTACTGTCGTGCCCAAGAGACACCCCAAGGCCTCCGAGGCCTCCCCGGACGTCGTGATCATCGGCGCGGGCGTCGTCGGAGCCGCGTGCGCGTACTACGCGGCCCGCGCCGGACTCGCCGTGGCCGTCGTCGACCGGGGCCCGGTCGCGGGCGGTACCACCGGCGCCGGCGAAGGCAACCTGCTCGTCTCCGACAAGGAGGCCGGACCCGAGCTGGACCTCGCCCTGCTGTCGGCGAGCCTGTGGCGCGATCTCGCGCGCGATCTCCCGCGGGAGATCGAGTACGAGGCCAAGGGCGGCCTGGTCGTCGCCGCGGACGAGGCCACCGTGAAGGCGCTGCGGAGCTTCGCGGACGGCCAGCGCGCCGCCGGGGTCGACGCCGTCGAGGTCGGGCCGGACGAACTGCGCGCACTGGAACCCCACGCGGCGCCGGACCTGGCCGGCGGCTTCCTCTACCCGCAGGACGCCCAGGTCCAGCCCGCCCAGGCCGCGGCCCGGCTGCTGGCGGCGTCGGGGGCGCGGGTGTACCTCGGCGAAGAGGTGACGGAGGTCCTGCGGAGCCCGGCGGGCGCGATCCGCGGGATCCGCACGGGCCGCCGCGACCTCCTCGCCCCGGCGGTCGTCAACGCGGCCGGGACCTGGGGCGGGGCAGTGGCCGAACTGGCCGGGGTCACCCTGCCGGTACTGCCCCGGCGGGGGTTCGTCCTGGTGACGGAGCCGCTGCCGAGGGTCGTGCGGCACAAGGTCTACGCCGCGGACTACATCGCGGACGTGGCGAGCGGTTCGGCGGCGCTGCAGTCCTCGGCGGTGGTCGAGGGCACCCCGGCCGGGCCGGTCCTCATCGGGGCGACGCGGGAACGGGTGGGCTTCGACCGCTCGTTGTCCACGGAAGCCCTGCGCCGGCTGGCGGCGCAGGCGGCGGCCCTGTTCCCGGTCCTCGCGGACGTCCGGGTGCTGCGCACCTACCACGGCTTCCGCCCGTACCTGCCGGACCACCTCCCGGCGATCGGCGCGGACCCCCGGGTCCCGGGCCTGCTGCACGCGTGCGGCCACGAGGGGGCGGGCATCGGCCTGGCCCCGGCGACGGGCGTCCTGATCGCCGCGGCCCTGACGGCCGCGGCTCCGCCCCTGGACCCGGCCCCCTTCCGCCCGTCCCGCTTCGACCCCCCGCTCGCATGACCCGACGGGGCGGCACCCGGCGGCCGGCGCTGCGGTACGCCACGGACGGACCGGGCGCCCGGGGCGCCACGGACGGATCCAGTCAGAGGAACGAGGAGAACGGACAACGATGAGCGAAGCGACGAGGGGACGGCGCCACTCGCCCCGCGACCTGGTCGGCGGCGCCCCCGCCGAAACCTGGATCCTGCGCTTCGACGGCCGCGAACTGCCCGCCCACGAAGGGCAGAGCATCGCCGCCGTCCTCTGGTCCGCGGGCATCCTCGCCTGGCGGACCACCCGGGAGAGCGCCGCCCCCCGCGGCGCGTTCTGCGGGATCGGAAGCTGCTACGACTGCCTCGTGACCGTCAACGGCCGCCCGAACCAACGCGCGTGCCTCGTCCCCGCCCGCCCCGGCGACCTCGTCACCACCCAGGAAGGCACCGGCCATGACGACCTCGCCGTCTGACCTCCCCACCGCGGGGGACGGCCCGGACCCCGCGCCCCTCGCCGTCGTCGGCGCGGGTCCCGCCGGCCTGGCCGCCGCCGTCACCGCGGCGGATCTCGGGCTGCGCGTCGTCCTCCTCGACGCCGGGGAGCGGCCCGGCGGGCAGTACTACCGCCACCCCGCGCCCGGACTCGGCGCGGAGCGGCCCGAAGCCCTCCACCACGGCTGGGCCGCCTTCGCCTCGCGCGAAGCCGCCCTGCGGGCGCACGTGGAGGCCGGGAGGATCACGTACCTCCCCCGCCACCACGTCTGGACCGTGGTCCCCGAAGGCGCCGGGACCTCCGAAGGCGCCCCCGGCCCCGGCCGGGCCGCCGGCCCCGGCGCCCGTCCGCGCCCCGCGTGGACCCTGCATGCCGTCGTCGGCCCCGAGGAGGCCCCCGCGCGGGTCCACGCCTCCGCCGTGCTGCTCGCGACCGGCGCCTACGAGCGCCAGCTGCCCTTCCCCGGCTGGACCCTGCCCGGAGTCGTCGGAGCCGGCGGGGCCCAGGCCATGCTCAAGAGCGGGCTCGTGCTCCCCGGCGAACGCGTGGTCGTCGCCGGCAGCGGGCCCCTGCTGCTCGCCGTGGCCGGTTCGCTCGCCGCCGCCGGGGCCCGCGTGCCCGCCGTCGTCGAAGCCTCCGCCTACACCGGCTACGCCGGCCACGTCCCGGCCCTGCTGCGCAACCCCGCCAAGCTCGCCGAAGGCGCCGTGTACGGCAGCGCCCTGCTCCGCCACGGCATCCGCCTCCTCGCCCGGCACGCCGTCACCGAAGCCCACGGCACCGACCGGGTTGAGGCCGTCACCGTGGCCCGCCTCGACCGCGACTGGCGCCCGGTCCCCGGCACCGCCCGTCGCATCCCCTGTGACGCCGTGGCCGTGGGCCACGGGCTGGTGCCCCAGCTGGAGCTGGCGACCGGCCTCGGCTGCGCCACCCGCCCGGGCCCCGACGCCACCATCGCCCTCGAGCTGGACGGCGGCCAGCGCACCTCCGTCCCCGGGATCTGGTCGGCCGGGGAGACCGGCGGCATCGGCGGCGCCCAACTCGCCCTCTTCGAGGGAGAGATCGCCGCCCACTCCATCGCCGGACGGCCCGTCCCGGCCCGCCTCACCCGCAGCCGTACGAGGCTGCGCGCCTTCGCCGCCGCGATGGCCGCCGCCCACCGGCCGGGCCCCGGCTGGACCGGCTGGCTGCGCGAGGACACCGATGTCTGCCGCTGCGAGGAGGTCCCGGCCGGCCGGATCCGGGAGGCCGCCCGGGATCTGGGCGCGCGGGACGTCCGTACCGTCAAACTCCTCACCCGGGCCGGCATGGGCTGGTGCCAGGGCCGGATGTGCGGCCCGGCCGTCGCCGCCCTGGCCGGCGCGGATCCGGCGCCCGACCGCAGGCCGCTGTCCTGTCCGGTCCCGCTCCGCCACCTCGCCGCGCTCCCCGCGGAGGGCCCCGGCCCCGGACTTCCCCCCGAAGACCACTGATCAGGCGGCCGCAGCTCTTGTGGCCGCCTCATACCCACTAGTAAAATGTCACACACCACTCTAGGGAGCTCACTCATGACCCACGCGCACACCCCCGCGCCCACCGCCGGTACGGACACCCGCCGCCGCCCGTGGCACGGCATCATGGTCGCCACCGCACTGCCCCTGCGCGAAGACCTGAGCGTCGACTACGACGCGTACGCCGAGCACGTGGCCTGGCTCATCGCGAACGGCTGCGACGGCGTCGTCCCCAACGGCTCCCTCGGCGAGTACCAGACCCTCAGTGACGAGGAGCGCGCCCGCGTCGTCCGCACCGCCGTCGAGGCGGCCGGCGACGGCGCCCGCGTCATGCCCGGTGTCGCCGCCTACGGCAGCGCCGAGTCCCGCCGCTGGGCCGAGCAGGCCGCCGAGGCCGGCGCCGGGTCCGTCCTGCTGCTGCCGCCCAACGCCTTCCGCGCCGACGAGGACGCCGTACGCGCCCACTTCGCCGAGGTCGCCCGCGCCGGGCTGCCCGTCGTCGCGTACAACAACCCCATCGACACCAAGGTGGACCTGGTCCCGGCGCTCCTCGCCCGGCTCCACGCCGACGGCTCCATCGTCGCGGTCAAGGAGTTCAGCGGGGACGTCCGCCGCGCCTACGAGATCGCCGAACTCGCCCCGGGCCTGGACCTGCTGATCGGCGCCGACGACGTCCTGCTCGAGCTGGCCCTGGCCGGAGCCGTCGGCTGGATCGCCGGCTACCCCAACGCCCTCCCGCAGTCCTGTGCCACCCTTTACCGGGCCGCCGTCTCCGGTGACGTCGCCACCGCACTGCCGCTCTACAAGTCCCTGCACTCGCTCCTGCGCTGGGACTCCAAGACCGAGTTCGTGCAGGCCATCAAGCTCTCCATGGACCTTGCCGGCCGCCCCGGCGGCGCCACCCGCCCGCCCCGCTTCCCGCTGTCCGGCGACATCGAGGCCGCGGTCCGCGCCGCCACCGAGAAGGCCCTCGCCGAGGGTCTCAACTAACACTGCCCAGGGGGACTACGCGATGCGCACGCGCCACATCTACCACGCGGTGGACTCGCACACCGAGGGCATGCCCACCCGGGTGATCACCGGGGGAGTCGGGGTGATCCCCGGTGCCACCATGGCTGCCAAACGGCTCCACTTCATCGAGCACCTGGACCACATCCGGACCCTGCTCATGTACGAGCCGCGGGGCCACTCCGCGATGAGCGGCGCGATCCTGCAACCCCCGACCCGTCCGGACGCCGACTTCGGCGTCGTCTTCATCGAGGTGTCGGGCCTGCTCCCCATGTGCGGGCACGGCACCATCGGTGTCGCCACCGTCCTCGTCGAAACGGGCATGGTTCCCGTGGTCGAGCCCGTCACCACCGTCCGGCTCGACACCCCGGCCGGACTGGTGAGCGTGGACGTCCGCGTCGAGGACGGGGCGGCCACCGCCGTCACCCTCACCAACGTTCCGTCCTTCAGCGTCGGCCTCGACCTCAAGACCGAGGTCCCCGGCTACGGCACGGTCACCTACGACCTCGCCTACGGCGGCAACTTCTACGCCTTCGTGGAGCTCGACTCCCTCGGCCTGCCCTTCGACCGGGAGCGCGGGGACGACCTGCTCGCCGCCGGCCTGGCCGTCATGGAGGCGATCAACGCCTCCGAGGACCGGCCCGCCCACCCCGAGAACCCGGCCATCGGCGGGGTCAAGCACGTCTACCTCGCCGCCCCCGGCTCCGACGCGCGGCGTTCCCGGCACGCGATGGCCATCCACCCCGGCTGGTTCGACCGCTCGCCGTGCGGTACGGGGACCAGCGCGCGCATGGCGCAGCTGCACGCCCGGGGGCTGCTGGCGATGGACACCGACTTCGTCAACGAGTCCTTCATCGGCACCGAGTTCACGGGCCGGCTCGTCGCCGAGACGACGGTCGGGGGCCTCCCCGCCGTCGTGCCCACCGTCACCGGCCGGGCCTGGATCACCGGCACCGCCCAGTACTTCCTCGACCCGTCCGACCCCTTCCCGGGAGGTTTCCTGTTGTGACCAGCACCGTTCGGACCGAGGACTACCACACCGCCGGGGAGCCCTTCCGGATCGTCGACACCCTGGCGGAAGGCCTGTCGCCCGTGCCCGGCGACACCGTCGCCGAGCGCTGCGCCACCGCGATCGGACCGGGGGGATCCGGTACGGCCCCCCGGCGGGGCGTCCTGGACGACGTCCGGCGGATGCTCGTGCAGGAGCCGCGCGGGCACGCCGGGATGTACGGGGGCTTCGTGGTCCCGGCCGACGACGACGGGGCCCACTTCGGGGTGCTGTTCTGGCACAAGGACGGCTACTCCACCGCCTGCGGCCACGGCACCATGGCGCTCGGCGCCTGGGCTGTGGACAGCGGCCGGGTCGCGGCCCCCGACGACGGGGACGTACAGGTGCGGATCGACGTGCCCTCGGGCCGGGTCGGTGCGACCGTGCACCGCGCCGGAGGCCGCACCAGCGGGGTCACCTTCCGCAACGTCCCGGCCCGTACCAGCGCGCGCAAGGTCCCCGTGGCCACCACCCTCGGCGTGGCCGAGGTGGACATCGCCCACGCCGGGGCCTGCTACGCCTCCGTCCGGGCCCGGGACCTCGGACTGGACGTGACCCGGGCCGCGCTGCCCGCGCTCGTCCGGGCCGGCCAGGAGATCCGGGCGGCGCTCGCCACCCACCCCGGGACCTGGCACCCGGGCGGGCCGCTGCTCTCCGGGGTGTACGGGGTGGTCCTGTACGAGGAACTGCCCGACACCCCCTTCGGTCCGCACCAGCGCAACGTCACCGTCTTCGCCGACGGGCAGGTCGACCGCTCGCCCTGCGGCTCCGGCACCTCGGCGCGGCTCGCGCTGCTGGCGGAGGACGGGCGGCTGGGGACGGGGGAGGACCTGCTGCACGAGTCGGTGATCGGCTCGGTGTTCACGGGCCGGGTCGCCGGGTCCACCCCGGACGGGCTGGTCACGGAGGTCACCGGGGCGGCGTACCGCACCGGCGGACACTCCTTCTCCATGGACCCGTACGACGCGCTCGGCACCGGGTTCCTGCTGTGATCCGCCAGTTCTCGGCAGCCGAGACGGCCGCCCTGCTGACCCCGGCCGCGGCGGCGGACGCGCTGGCCGGCGCCCTGCTGGCCGGGCTGGACCCGGAGGCCTGCCCGCCGCGCACCGCCGTGCCCGTGCCGGGCGGCGGCGAGCTGCTGACGATGCCGGCCGCGACGGGGACGTACGCGGGCGTGAAGATCGCCGGAGTGGCCCCGGGGAACCCGGCGCGCGGGCTGCCCCGGATCACCGGGTCCTACCTGCTCCTGGACGGGCCCACCCTGCAGCCGCTGGCCCTGTTCGACGGGGCGGAGCTGACCGCCCTGCGGACCCCGGCGGTCTCGGCGCTCGCGCTGCGTCACCTGGTCCCGGACGGCCGGCCGCTGCGGCTGCTGCTCTTCGGGGCGGGTCCGCAGGCGTACGGGCACCTCGAAGCGGTGCTGGCGATGCGGCGGCTGGCGGAGGTGGTCGTCGTGACCCGGGACCCCCGGGGTGCGGGGGAGCTGGCGGAGCACGCGCGGGGGCTGGGGGTCGCGGCCCGGCCGGGGGCGGCGGCGGAAGTGGCCGACGCCGACCTGGTCATCTGCTGTACGACGGCCCGCGCACCGCTCTTCGACGGGCGGCTGATCGCGCCGGGCGCGACGGTCGTCGCGGTCGGCTCGCACGAGCCGGACGCCCGCGAGGTCGACACGGCCCTGGTCCGCCGGGCGTCGGTGTACGTGGAGTCGCGCGCGGCGGCCCTGCGCGAGGCGGGGGACCTGCTGGTGCCGGAGGCGGAAGGAGCCATCGGCCCCGGACACATCAGCGCGACCCTGGCCGATCTGGTCTCCGGCCGGACGCCGGGAGGCGCCGGGGCGGCGGCAAGTTCTCCCCAGCTCTTCAAGAGCGTGGGCATGGCCTGGGAAGATCTGGCGGTGGCGGTCGCGATGTTCGAGGCCGTGGGAGAGCGCGGCGCAACGTGACATTGTACGCTGTTCCTCCGCACGCCGGCGGTGTTGTGCGCGGTCTCGGAGGAAATGCAATGGGTGACCTGAAGCAGAACAGTCTCATCAAGGCCCAGGAACGGCTCCGCGACCAGGTCGGCCACGCCCTCCGCGCGGCCCTGATAGCGGGTGAACTGCGCCCCGGGAGCGTCTACTCCGCCCCCGGCCTCGCGGCCGAACTCGGCGTCTCGGCCACCCCGGTGCGCGAGGCCATGCTCGACCTGGCCCGCGAAGGCCTCGTGGAACCGGTGCGCAACAAGGGCTTCCGGATCACCGAGGTCAGCGAGCGGGACCTGGACCAGTACACCGAACTGCGGACGATGATCGAGGTGCCGACCATCGGCCGGATCACCAAGATCGCGACTCCGGAGCAGCTGGAGGCCCTGCGGCCGATCGCCGAGGAGATCGTCACCAGCGCCCGCGAGCACAATCTCATCGGGTACCTGGAGGCCGACCGCCGCTTCCACCTGAGCCTGCTGGCCCTCGCGGGCAACGACCGCCTCGTCGAGACGGTCGGCGACCTGCGCAAGCGCTCCCGGCTGTACGGCCTGACCGGCCTGGACGAGGCGGGCAAGCTGGTCTCCTCCGCCGAGGAGCACATCGAGCTCCTCGACCTGATGCTCACGGGCGACGCGGAGGCGGCCGAGGCCTGCATGACCCGCCACCTCGGCCACGTCCGCTCCCTGTGGGCCCAGGGCCGGGACGAACCGGTCGGCCGCACCCCGGGCCGCCTGGGTACGACCGCCCTGGGGTCGGCGGGCTGAGCCCGGGGCCCGGCCCGGCCCCGCCCTCGCCCCTGCTCGACGCCCTCGGCGTGCGCCGAAGCCCCGCACGTGTCCGCCCCTGGTGTGGACCCGTGCGGGGCTTCTGCGTGCGCGCGAGCCCCGGCCCCGTGGCGCCCGCGGGAAACGGGAAACGCCCCGAACGGGGCGGGAGGTGACGTGCGCGGGGCGTGGCGCGCGCCCCGCGCGAAGCGCTCGCCGCGGCGCCCGGCCGTCCGGCGGCGACCGCCCCAACGCCCCTCCGTCCGGCTGGATTTGGACACGGCTGGATAACAGAGGCTCCGAACCCTTGTCAGTACAATTTCACATTACTATGTTACCGGTCACATCGTAGAGCGCGGCCCTTCACTGGAGTGACCCATGACCAAGCGCACCCAACTCGCCCTCGCCACCGCCCTGGTGGCCGCACTCGCACTCGGCGCCTCGGGCTGCTCCGACCCCAAGAAGGGCTCCGCCGCCGGCGCGGGCGCCTCCAACCCCGCCTCCGAGAACGCGGGCAAGATCCTCGGCGGCACCCCCGTCAAGGGCGGCACGCTCACCGTCCTGTCCAACCAGGACTTCGCCCACCTCGACCCGGCCCGCAACTGGGTCATGCCGGCGATGGACTTCGGCACCCGCCTCCTCTACCGCACCCTCGTCACCTTCAAGGCCGAGCCCGGGAAGGCCGGCAGCGAGCTCGTCCCCGACCTCGCCACCGATCTCGGCACCCCCTCCAACGGCGGAAAGACCTGGACCTTCACCCTCAAGGAGGGCGTGAAGTACGAGGACGGCTCGCCGATCAAGGCCCAGGACATCAAGTACAACGTCGAGCGCTCCTTCGCCCCCGACCTCACCGGCGGCCCCGACTACGCGGCCCAGTACCTGGCCGGCGGCGAGGGGTACAAGGGCCCGCTCCAGGGCCAGCACCTGGACTCCGTCAAGACCCCCGACGACCGCACGATCGTCTTCGAACTCAAGCGCCCCGTCGCCGAGTTCTCCCAGACCGCCACCCTGCCCACCTTCGCGCCGGTCCCGCAGTCCCAGGAGAAGGGCACCCAGTACGACGCCCGCCCGTTCTCCTCGGGCCCGTACAAGATCGAGACGTACGACCGCGACAAGAAGCTGGTCCTCGTCCGCAACGAGCACTGGGACCAGAAGACCGACTCCGTCCGCAAGGCCTACCCGGACAAGTTCGTCGTGGTCATGGGCCTCAAGGGCGGGCAGATCGACGACCGCATCATCGCCGGAGAGGGCGCCGACGCCTCCACCGTCGAGTACTTCAACATGCGCCCCGAGAGCGCCCCGAAGGTCCTGCCCAAGCCCGAGATCAAGGCCCGCCTGCTCGCCGAGTCCCAGGGCTGTACGGTCATGCTCCACCTGAACAACTCCCGCGCCCCCTTCGACGACCCCAAGGTCCGCGAGGCCATGCAGTACGCGGTCGACAAGGAGGCGATCATCACCGCCGGCGGCGGCCCCGCCCTCAACGAGGTGGCCACCGCCTACCTGCCCCCGGCCCTCTCCGGCGGCAAGCAGGCCGACACCCTGAAGATCCCGGCCTCCGGCGACCCCGCCAAGGCCAAGGAACTGCTCAAGGCCGCCGGCAAGGAGCACCTGAAGGTCTCCCTCGCCGTCTCCACCGGGGACAAGGCCAAGGCCGAGGCCATCCAGCAGGGCCTGTCCCGCGCGGGCATCGAGGTCGTCATCGACACCGTCGACCCCGGCGCCTACTACGACGTCATCGGCGACCTCTCCACCACCCCCGACATGACCTACGCCGGCTGGTGCCCCGACTACCCCTCCGGCTCCACCTGGCTCCCCTTCGTCTTCGACGGCCGCACCATCAAGGAGAAGGGAAACCAGGGCAACTACGCCCAGTTCCGCGACGAGGCCGTCTCGAAGCGCATCGACGAGATCAACGCCATGGCCGACGCCAAGGAGGCCAACCAGGCCTGGATCGACCTGGACGCGGAGATCATGAAGAAGTCCCCGTCGATCCCGGTCCTGCTCGAGCGCAAGCCGCTCCTCGTCGGCCCGAACATCGCGGGCGCCTACGGCCACCCGGTGTGGACCGGCACCATCGACTACGGCACGGTCGGCCTCAAGGACCCGGCGAAGAGCCAGGGCTGAAGGCCGGACACGACCGCGCCATGACCATCACCGCACCCGCCGTCGGCGATCCGGAGGCGAAGGAGGTCCCGCCCGGCAGCAGCCCCTGGCAGCTCGCCCGACGGGAACTCCGCCGCCGCCCCGCCGTCCGCGTCAGCCTCTGCGTCGTCCTCCTCTTCGTCCTGATGGCCGCCACCGCCCCCTGGCTGGGCGCGCTCGGCGGCTGGTCCCCGGACGAGTTCGACAAGTCCGCCATCGACCCCTACCTCGGCGGCCAGCCGCTCGGCTCACTCGGCGGGATCAGCCCCGAGCACTGGCTCGGCGTCGAACCCGTCACCGGCCGCGACCTGTTCGCCCGGGTCGTCCACGGTGCCCAGGTCTCCCTCCTGATCGCCTTCGCCGCCACCGCCATCGTCGTCATCGCGGGCACCGCCGCCGGGATCGCCGCCGGCTACTTCGGCGGCCGCACCGACGCCGTCCTGTCCCGCCTGATGGACCTGACGATGTCCTTCCCCAGCCTCATCTTCATGATCGCGATGCTGTCGGTGGCCAAGGACGTCAACCGCATCGTCCTGATGACCGCCGTCATCGGCCTCTTCGGCTGGCCCGGCGTCGCCCGCGTCGTCCGCGGCCAGGCCCTCTCGCTCAAGCACCGCGAGTACGTGGACGCCGCCCGCGTCGCCGGCGCGAGCTCCTGGCGGATCCTGACCCGCGACATCCTCCCGGGCGTCTCGGGCCCCGTCATCGCCTACACCACCCTGCTCATCCCGGGGATGATCAGCACCGAGGCCGCGCTCAGCTACCTCGGCGTCGGCGTCCGCCCGCCCACCCCTTCCTGGGGCCAGATGATCGCCGAGTCCGTGGCCTTCTACGAGACCGACCCCATGTACTTCGTCATACCGAGCATCTTCCTGTTCCTCGCCGTCCTCGCCTTCACCCTGCTCGGCGACGCCCTGCGCGACATCCTCGACCCGAGGGGCGGCCGGACGTGATCCCCTACCTCCTGCGACGGCTGCTCGCCCTGGTGGGCGTCCTGCTCGCCATCGCCGCCGTCACCTTCGTCGTCTTCTACGTGCTCCCCTCCGACCCGGCCGCGGCCGCCTGCGGAAAGACCTGCAGCGCCGAGCGGCTGGCCGACGTACGCGCGTACCTCGGCCTGGACCAGCCCCTGTGGCGGCAGTTCGTCGACTTCCTCACCGGCATCTTCACCGGCCGCACCCTCGGCACCGGCCAGTACGCCGTCCAGTGCGACTTCCCCTGCCTGGGCTACAGCTACGAGAACTCCCTGCCCGTGTGGGACCTGCTGATGGACCGCCTCCCGGTCTCCGCCTCCCTCGCCGTCGGCGCGGCGGTCCTCTGGCTCGTCCTCGGACTCGGCGCGGGAGTCACCGCCGCCCTGCGCAAGGACACCGCCACCGACAAGGCCCTCATGGTCGGCGCGGTCGCCGCCGCCTCCCTGCCCGTCTACTTCACCTCCGTGATGCTCATCTACGGGGTCATCCGCGTGGCCGGGCTCCTGCCCTACCCCACCTACCAGGCCTTCACCGACAACCCGTTCGCCTGGGCGAGCAACCTGCTGCTGCCCTGGACCGCGCTCGCCCTGCTCTACGCCGCCATGTACGCCCGGCAGAGCCGCGGTTCGATGATCGAGGCGATGGCCGAGCCGTACATCCGTACCGCCCGTGCCAAGGGCATGCCCGAGCGCACGGTCGTCCTCAAGCACGGGCTGCGCTCCGGCATGACCCCGATCCTCACGATCTTCGGCATCGACCTGGGCGGCCTGCTCGCCGGAGCCGTCATCACCGAGTCCATCTTCGGACTGCCCGGCATCGGGCGGCTCTTCTACGGGGCGCTCGTCAGTTCCGACCAGCCCGTCGTGCTCGGGGTCACCCTGCTGGCCGCCTTCTTCATCGTCGTCGCGAACCTCGCCGTCGACCTCCTGTACGCCGTCATCGACCCGAGGGTGAGGTACTGATGGCTCCTCCCGCACAAGCCCCACTGCTCCACGTGCGCGACCTGAGCGTCACGTTCACCACCCCGCGAGGCACCGTCCGCGCGGTCGACTCCCTCGGCTTCACCGTCGAGGCCGGCCGCACCCTCGGCATCGTCGGCGAGTCCGGCTCGGGCAAGTCCGTCACCTCGCTGGCCGTCATGGGCCTGCACCGGGGCGCCGAGATCGGCGGCTCCATCGCCCTCGACGGCCAGGAGCTGACCACCAAGTCAGAGAAGGAGCTCGCCAAGCTGCGCGGCCGCAAGATGGCCATGATCTTCCAGGACCCGCTGTCCAGCCTGCACCCCTACTACACGGTCGGTGAGCAGATCGCCGAGCACTTCCGGGTGCACTTCAAGGCGGGCCGGGCCGCCGCCAGGAGGCGCGCCGTCGACATGCTCGGCGAGGTCGGCATCCCCGAGCCGGCCCGCCGGGCGGGGGAGTACCCGCACCAGTTCTCCGGCGGCATGCGCCAGCGGGCCATGATCGCGATGGCGCTGTGCTGCGAACCCGAACTGCTCATCGCCGACGAGCCCACCACCGCCCTGGACGTCACCGTCCAGGCGCAGATCCTGGAACTGATCGCCACGCTCCAGCAGGAGCGCGGCCTCGGCGTGGTCATGATCACCCACGACCTGGGCGTGGTGGCCCGGGTCGCCCACGAGGTGCTGGTCATGTACGGCGGCCGGGCCGCCGAACAGGCGCCGGTGGACGAGCTGTTCGCCGATCCGGCGCACCCGTACACCCGGGGGCTGCTCGACTCCCTGCCCCGGCTCGACGACGCCGACGACGAGCCCCTGCGGGCCATCCCCGGCTCCCCGCCGTCCCTGCTCGCCCCGGCCCCCGGGTGCGCGTTCGCCCCGCGCTGTTCGAGCGCGGGCGCCGGCTGCGAGGACGTACGGCCGGAGCTCGCCGCCTACGGCGACGGGCCGTCGCGCACGGTCGCCTGCCACTACGCCGGCACCCGCGCGGAGGTGGCCCGATGACCAGGACCGACAACGGCGCGCTGCTCTCCGTGCGCGACCTCACCATGGCCTTCCCCGGCAAACGGACCGCGACCGGGCGCCGGGGGGCTCCCGTGCGTGCCGTCGACGGGGTCTCCTTCGACCTGGAGGCCGGGCGGACGCTCGGCCTCGTGGGGGAGTCGGGCTGCGGGAAGTCGACGACCGGGCGGATGCTCGTCCGGCTGCTGGAGCCCACGTCCGGCAGCGTGGAGTTCGACGGCAAGGACATCAGCCGGCTCTCCCCGGCCGCCCTGCGGCCCGTGCGCCGGGACATACAGATGGTCTTCCAGGACCCGCACTCCTCGCTCAACCCCCGCCAGACGGTGGCCCGGATCATCTCCGACCCGCTGCTGGTACAGGGGTGGACCGCGACGGACGCCCGCCGCCGGGCCTCCGAGCTGATGGAGCTCGTCGGACTGATCCCCGAGCACATGGACCGCTACCCGCACGAGTTCTCCGGCGGTCAGGCGCAGCGCGTCGGCATCGCCCGGTCGCTCGCCACCAGCCCCCGGCTGATCATCGCCGACGAGCCGGTGTCCGCGCTCGACGTCTCCGTCCAGGCGCAGATCGTCAACCTCATGGAGCGGCTGCGCGCCGAACTGGGCCTGTCCTACGTGTTCATCGCGCACGACCTCTCGGTCGTCAAACGGGTCAGCGACCGGGTCGCCGTCATGTACCTCGGCCGGATCGTGGAGATCGGCGACAAGAAGTCGCTCTACGACGACCCCCAGCACCCGTACACCCGGGCGCTGCTGTCCGCCGTACCGCTGCCCGACCCGGCGGCGGAGCGGCGGCGCGAGCGGATCGTGCTGCTCGGCGACCCGCCGAGCCCGGCCGCCCCGCCTCCGGGCTGCACCTTCCACCCCAGGTGCCCCATGGCGCAGGACATCTGCCGCACCGAGCGTCCGCTGCTGCGGACGGTCGCCTCTCGCGAGGTGGCCTGTCATCTGGTGTAGGCGCAGGCTCCCGCGGGTCTGACGGGGGACCCGCGGGGAAAGGGAGGGCCCCGGAGCCGGGGCACCCGTGCGGGGGGCCGTGGGTTTGGGGGCCGTCCGCGCGGGGCGGGGGGGCGCCGCCCCCGCGCTGGGGGTGAACGACCA
>NZ_JBSGWY010000008.1:80176-112129 GCF_053609145.1 Streptomyces sp. NPDC054961
GGGGCCGCCCGGGGGCGCCGGGGCCCCCCCCGCCCCCCACCCCGCGCCCGCGCCCCCCTTCTGTGTCGTGCCCTTCCGCGTCGGGCCTCAGGCCAGGCCCAGCTCCTTGCGGAAGAACTCCAGCTCCAGTGCCATGATCTTCTCCCGCACCCCGCCCGGGGTCATGTGCGTGACCCCCGGCAGCGCGAGCAGCTGGTGCGGCCGCCCGGCGTCGAAGAGGGCCTGCGAGAGCCGCAGGGTGTGCGAGGGGTGGACGTTGTCGTCGGCCAGCCCCGTGACCAGCAGCAGCGGCCGGCTCAGCGCCGCCGCGTCGGAGACCAGGCAGTCGCGTTCGTACACCTCGGGGTGGTCCGCGGGCAGGCCCAGGTACCGCTCGGTGTACGCCGTGTCGTAGTGGCGGAAGTCGGTCGGCGCGGCCCCCGCCGCGGCCGCGTGGAAGACGTCCGGGCGGCGCAGCACGGCGAGCGCCGAAAGGTAGCCGCCGTAGGACCAGCCGCGGATGCCGACCCGGGTCAGGTCGAGGTCGGCGTGCCGCTCGCCGAGCGCCGCCAGGGCGGCGACCTGGTCGTCGAGGGTGACGTCGGAGAAGCCGCGGTACATGGCGTGGGTGTGGTGCGGCGAGGCGTACGCGGTGCCGCGGTTGTCGATGGTGATCACGGCGAAGCCCTGGTCGGCCCACCACTGGCGGTGCTGCCAGCGGCGCGGCTCGGCGCTGACGTCCTGCATCCCGGGGCCGCCGTAGCTGTCCAGCAGTACGGGCAGCCGGGTGCCGGGGACGTGGCCGCGCGGCAGGACGAGGGCGGTGGGGACCGCGTGCTCGGTGACCCGCTCCAGCAGCGGGACCACCCGGTACGGCAGCGGCTGCGACAGGTCGCCGGGGGTGAACTCCCGCCCGTCGGCCGTCCGCAGGACGCGCCGGATGCCGTCGGCGTCGGCGGAGGTCAGCAGCAGGGTTCCGGCGGAGGCCTGGACGGAGTGCACCCCGGGCCCGTCCGCGAGCGGGCTCAGCCCGCCGGTGTCCGGGTCCAGCAGGAACACCTGCTGCTCGGAGGGGTCGCGGCGGCCGGCCTCGATCAGCAGCCGGTCCCCGTGGGTGCCGGCCACCCGGCGGACCTGGAGGTCGTCCCCGGTGAGGAGCACGCCGTCCAGCGCGAGCGCCCGGGCGGCCCCGCCGGGGGTGTCGGCGCTGGTGAGCATGCGCCCGTCGGCGAGCCGCGCGGGGGTGCCGGGGAGCAGCGGGTCCACCCACTGGGGGTGCGTGGTGCGGGACAGCTCCCGGGTGCGTCCGGTGGCCGGGTCGGCGGAGAGCAGCAGGACGTTGCGCTGGAGCCGGTCCTGCACGGTGAGCAGGATCTCGGACGCCGACTCCCAGCCGGCGTCGGAGACGTACGGGTAGGTCTCGGCGTCCCAGTCGAGGCGTACGGCCCGTTCCGCGGCACCGTCCCCGGCCGCGTCCCGGCCCCCGGCGGTCGCGAATACCCAGAGCTGCACGTCCGCGTTGGGGCCGCCGGCCTCCGGGTACGCGAAGTCCTCGGCCGGGAGCTCCGGGTGCGCGGGGTCGGCGAACCAGCGCCGCTGGAGGCCGGATTCGTCGACGCGGGCGGCGAGCAGGCTCTGCCCGTCGGGGGACCACCAGTGCCCGCGCGAGCGGCCGAGCTCCTCGGCGGCGGCGAACTCGGCGACGCCCCAGCGGGCTCCGTCGACGGGGCTGATCCGGCCGCCGGGGGCGGTGTGCAGCACGTCGTCGGCGACGTAGGCGACGCACGAGGCGTCCGCGTTCGGGCGGGGATCGAAGACGGGCCCGGCGGCGGGGATCTCCTTCGGCTGCGCGGGCTGCGCCGACCGGCCCGCCCCGGCGTCGCGGGACGCCTCGGAGGTGACCTCGTACAGCCGTCCGTAGAGCGCGAACACGGCGCGCAGGCCGTCGCCGGAGAGCGCGTACGTGCCGATCCCGGCGGCGACGAGCCGGGTCCGCTCGCGCAGCCGGCGCTCGGCCACGGGCAGCGGCGCGGGCTCGGGGGACAGCTCGCGGGGGTCGGCGAGCAGGGTCTCGGTCCCGGTGGCCGTGTCCAGGACCCAGAGGCTGTCGAGGGGGTCGGTGGGGCCCGTGGAGCGGAGGAACCAGAGGAGCCGGCCTTCGTCGCCGAAGACGAAGGCGCGCGGGGCGCCGTAGGTGAACCGGGCGGTGCTCGCGGAGAGCCTGAGGAAGTCATCCATACGATCCATCCGGGCAGTCTGTCATGTGAAATACCACATGGCACATGCCACATGCCCTAGGCTGTTCGAGTGGTGGCCCCTGGGACGCGGGCTTAGCGTCGAAAAGGTGGACCAGAACGCTACGCCGAGCAGCACCAGCACCGGGACCGACGGCAAGGTCCAAGGCAACGGTCACGGACTCGCCCTGCTCGTGATCGCCTCGTGTCAGCTCATGGTCGTTCTCGACATCACCATCGTGAACATCGCGCTGCCGCACATCCAGACCGCCCTCGGCTTCTCCACGGAGAGCCTGTCCTGGGTCGTCAACGCCTACACCCTCACCTTCGGCGGCCTGCTGCTGCTCGGCGGCCGCACCGGTGACATCCTCGGCCGGCGGCGCGTCTTCATCTTCGGCGTCCTGCTCTTCGGCCTGGCCTCGCTCCTGGGCGGACTGGCCCAGAACGAAGGCCAGTTGCTGGCCGCCCGCGCCCTTCAGGGCGTCGGCGGCGCCATCGCCTCGCCGACCGCGCTCGCGCTGATCACCACCACCTTCCGCGAAGGCCCGGAACGCAACAGGGCGTTCGGCGTGTTCGCCGCCGTCTCCGCGGGCGGCGGCGCCATCGGGCTGCTCGCGGGGGGAATCCTCGTGGAGTGGCTCAACTGGCGCTGGGTCTTCTTCGTCAACGTCCCGATCGCCCTGCTGATCGCCTTCGCCGCGCCCAGGGCCGTCCGCGAATCCGTCCGCCACCCGGGACACTTCGACTTCGCCGGGGCCCTGCTCTCCACGGTCGGCATGGTCACGCTCGTCTACGGATTCATCCGCGCCTCCCAGGAGGGCTGGCGCGACCCGATCACGCTGGCCTCCTTCGGCACGGCCGTGGTCCTGCTGTTCCTGTTCGTCCTGAACGAGCGGCGCTCGCCCCAGCCGATCACCCCGCTGCACATGTTCGCCGACCGCAACCGGGCCGGCACGTACGGGATCATGCTGTTCCTGGCGTGCGCGATGTTCGGCATGTTCTTCTTCCTGACGCTCTTCGTGCAGAACGTCCTCGGCTTCAGCCCGCTCCTCGCCGGCCTCGCCTTCCTGCCGGTCAGCGTGGTGATCGCGATCGGCGCCGGCATCACCTCGCAACTGCTGCCCAGGTTCGGGCCGAAACCGTTCATGGTGACGGGCGCCCTGTTCTCGGCGTCCGGACTGGCCTGGCTGACGCAGACCGACGTCGACTCCACCTACCTCGGCAGCATCCTCGGACCGATGCTCCTGTTCAGCCTGGGCATGGGCATGCAGTTCGTCTCCCTGACCCTGATGGCCCTCTCCAACGTCCCCGATCGCGAGTCGGGCGCGGCCTCCGGGCTGCTCAACACGATGCAGCAGGTGGGCGGTTCGCTGGGCCTGTCCATCCTGGTCACGGTCTTCGGCACGGCCAGCCGCAACGAGGCCAGGGAGCAGGCCGGGTCCTTCCTGCGCACCTCCACCCCCGAGCAGAAGGCCTACTTCGCGCGGACGAAGGAGCTGCCCAAGCCCTGGGCCGACCAGATCCTGGCCACGGGCGTGACCACGGCCTTCGTGGTGGCGGCCGTCTTCGCCCTGATCGCGGCCCTGATCGCCCTCATCGTCATCCAGGTCAGGCCCTCGGACCTCGAACGCCTCCGCGGCAACCACGTCCCGATGGGCGGCTAGGACCGCGGCGGCCGCGGACGGGCGGCCGCCGCCGCCGCCGACCGGCCGACGGGCTGACCGGTTTACCGTCCCGGCTCGTCCAGGTGCCGCTGGGCGTCCACGCGGCGGATCCGGCAGCGCGCCGGACCCGTCGTGGTCAGGGTGATCCCGGCGCTGACCGCGATCTCGGTGTCCACGGCCTCGAACGCGTACTCCCGCAGGATCATCGCGAGGGCGATCACCGACTCCAGCATCGAGAAGTGCTGTCCGATGCAGGCGCGCGGCCCGCCGCCGAAGGGGAACCAGGCGTAGCGCGGACGGGCCGCCTCCGCCTCCGGGGTGAACCGGTCGGGGTCGAAGCGCTCCGGGTCCGGCCAGTAGCGGGGGTGGCGGTGGGTCACCCAGGGCGCGAGGATCACGTCGGCGCCCGCCGGGACGGCATGGCCGTCGATCACGGCCGCGTCGACGGAGCGCCGGCCCATGACGGGGGCGGCCGGATAGAGCCGCATGGCCTCCTTGAGCACCTGCGTGAGGTACGGGAGGCGGTCGAGGTCGGCGGCCCCGGGCGTACGGCCGCCCAGGACGGCGGCGACCTCGGCGCGGGCCCGGTCCTGGAGTCCGGGGTGGCGTGCCAGGAGGTGGAGGGCGAAGGAGAGCGAGGTGGCGGTGGTCTCGTGCCCGGCGAGCAGGAAGATCAGCACTTGCTCGCGCAACTCGGTGTCGTCGAACTCCGCGTCGTCCGCGCTGGTGGCGGCCGCGAGCAGCGACAGCAGGTCCTCGCCCGGGGCGGCCCCGGGGTCGGTGGCGGGGTCGGTGACGGGGTCGGGGGTGGCTCCCGCGGCGGCCAGGCCGCGCCGCCGCCGGGCGATGATCTCGTCGCAGACCCCGTACAGCTCGTCCAGCGCCGCCGCCGCCCGCCTGTTGGCCGGAGTGGGCCAGCTGCGGGGGACGTTCACGGGGGAGTAGCCGCGGCGCAGCACGTACTGCGTGATGACCGGAAAGCAGCGGTCCACGACGTCGACGGTGGTCTCCACGTCGGTGCCGAAGAGGATCCGGGCGACCGCGCGCAGGGCCAGCTCCATCATCGCGTCGGAGACGTCGACGATGCCGTCCGGGGCCTGCTCCCAGCCGGCGAGGGTCGAGGCGGTCTCGGCGGCGACGGCCCCCGCGTACCCGTCCACCCGGCGCTTGGTGAACAGCGGCTGGACCAGCCGCCGCTGGCGCAGGTAGTCCTCGTCCTGGCTGGTCAGCAGGCCGTTGCCGAGGGAGTCCCGGACCTCCTGGTACACGGCGTTGTCCTTGCGGAAATTGGCCGCCTGCGTGGCCAGTACCTGCTGGACCCCCTCCGCCGAGAACACGCAGTGCAGTTCGGCGCGCAGCCCCGGCGGGCCGGCCGTGATCCGGACGACGTCGCCGTGCTCGCCGCGCGCCCGCAGGTACGTGCCGAGCGAGTCCGACGTCAGGTCGAGGAGGGAGCCGAGCAGCGGGACGCCCGCGAGCCGGGGCGCCTCCGTACCGAGACCCGTGCCCGTGTCCGTACTCGTACTCGTCCGCTTGCCCGGCCGTGCTGATTCCGTTGCTGTCATGGCTCCGCCCCCGAAGAACTGTGCTGGCGGATGGATTGTCCCGGCGGGCGCGGCCCCCGGCGAGGGGTCGCGGCGGGATCCGGCCGAATACCGCCGAATACCGCCGGCCGGGCCCGCCTTCGCGCGCCGATTCCCCGCCCGGCTATTTGTCGCAGGCGATGCCGTCGTTGTCCCGGTCGAGGTGCGGGGCGTAGCCGGGCTGGCCGCGGTGGATGGGGGTGACTCCCGCGGCCTTGGCCTCGGTGCAGTTCTTGTACGTGACGTCCTTGGGCCCGGGGGCCGGAGTCGGGCTGGACTTCGGCTTCGGATTGACCGGCGCCGAGGAGGGCGCCGGGACCGGGGCCTTGGAGGAGGCCGGTGTCTTGGCGGGGCTCGGTGTCGCGCCGGGACGCAGGGCGGCGCCGGCCTGCGCGGGGCACGGGGTCCCCGGCGCCGTGAGCGAGAGCTCGACGGCGGTGTCGGGTGCCAGGGGACTGGCCGCCGCCGGAGTCTGGAAGCAGACCGCCCATTGGGTGTGGCCGGCGGCGAGCGGCACGTCGCCGTAGGCGCTGCGCGCCTCGACGGGCTTGGTGGTCACCTGCTGGACGAGGGCCTCGGCCTCGGCGTACTTCTTTCCGATGAGCGCGGGCATCGAGGCCCCCGCGGACGCGGTCGCGGTCGGCGAGGGCGCGGCGCCCGGCTTCCCGGAGTCCTTCCCCTCCGGCGCGGCCGGATCGCCCTCGCATCCGGCGACGAGCAGCACGGCGGTTCCCACGGCAGCCGCTATGGCAACGCCCCGACGGTTGAACATGAATGAACCCCCCAGATCGCACGCGTGGAACCGCCGCAGCATAGGCGTACATGTGCCGGTGTGGGGCCCTTTCGCCGAGGTGCGCGACTTTCCGACCACGGCTCCCCGCCCGCGCCCCTGGCCGGACGCCGGATCCGTGGGGACTCCGGCACATCCGCGGGGGCCGAGGCGCAGGATCGTTCCGCCGCCAACTGCACCGCAGACAAGCGCAGTCGGGAGCAGAACGGCGACACGCTCACCTTTGAGTGAGGGTCCCCCGGGGTGCGCCGCGAGGACGCGAGGGTGGGGCCATGATCACCTCCGCCCTGCGCCGGCGCGTCGTCGTCCTCGCGACCGCCCTCGCCGCCGCCCTGCTGCCACCGGTCTCCGTCTCCGCCTCCGCTTCCCCCCTCCGGGCGGCGGCGCCCGCGAACTCGTGCCCCCGGGTGCAGGACCACCTCTTCGCCGCCGCCGACGAGCGCGTCGAGACCGACCGCATCACCCCGTCCCCGTCCTGGCGGATCAACTGCAGGCAGCTCTACCGTTCGGACGGCCGCCCGCCGTCGGTGGTTTTCGAGGAGGGCTTCCTCCCCAAGGACACGGTGAACGGCCAGTACGACATCGAGAGCTACGTCCTGGCCAACCAGGCGTCCCCGTACGTCTCCACGACCTACGACCATGACCTGTACAAGTCCTGGAAGAGCGGGTGGAACTACTACATCGACGCCCCGGGCGGAGTGGACGTCAACCAGACCATCGGCGACACGCACAAGTACGCGTCCCAGGTGGAGGTGGCCTTCCCGGGTGGCATCGCCCGCTCGTTCATCGTGGCCGTCTGTCCGGTGGACAAGGTGAAGAAGACCGAGATCATGGACCGGTGCGAGGACAACCCGTACTACGAGCCCTGGCGCGCCAACTACCCGGGCTGAACCACGTCGGCGCGCCGGCCCTGCGGTGACGCCGCCCCACCCGTCCTGGGGAGGCCGGAGCGCCGTGCCCTCGTCGATCACCGATGGGGCGGTGTCCGTGATCTGCCGGCGAAGCGCCGGATCGGGTGCCCACCGTCCTTACGGACGCTTGGTGTCGCTGGGTCCGTCCCCCGGCCGGCGAACGAGGGGCGCCTGAAAGGGCCGGAGCGGAAAGGAGACGCGGTAGCCGAAGCGGGTGGCTATGAGGAACGCGCCGAGGGACCAGAACGCCACGAAGATGCCGATGAACTTCAGGACGTCCAGGGCGAGCGGGCCGGTGTAGGTCTTTCCGTCTCCGATCGATCCCAGCGGTGCGATGAGGAGGGAAACACCCGCGACCACGCGCCGGTTCCGCTGCCAGAACGTCTGGGCGCGGGGTGGTTCGGGGTTCCGGGTCGCTGGGGGCGCGGTGGATGCGGACGAGCTGTGGATGCGGCGTGCCGTGTCGTTGACCGGCGTCATCGTGCCGTCCAGCCGATACGTGAAGAGCGCGATGCTCCACTCCCGGGCGTAGGCCACGGCGGTGGCCGTGTAATCGCTGCCGGTGAAGAAGATCAGCTGTGCGGTCGATCCGTAAGGGCGCGCCCCCACGAATCGTTGCAATTCCGGGCGCCCGACCTGAGCGGCTTGGTACTTGACCTGCCCCAGTGCGCGGCGAGCGCGGACATCGATGCCGGCGTCTGGGCCTCCGGGGCGCGCGGTGGCATCGGTATAGCCCCAACGTCGCATCCACTGAGCCGCGTTGAGCTCGGCCTGCTGCCATGACGAAATCTGCGTCGGCTGCGGCGGCACAACCCTCGGCGGCATCTTGGCCATGTCTCTCCTCACGTACGCGCTCCCGGCTCGGCAGGTCACTGCGCAGGGCGGAGCGCAGCGCACACCTGGCAGAGGAATAGCACGGAGACGCCGAGCCGCACCATGTGAGGGGGTGCGTGGGTGACCGCGGTCCCCGCGTTGGTCACGGCAGGCGTCATCCCGCCCCGCGAGCCGGGGGAGCGGTTCACCCCGTCGCGCGAGCGCGGCATGCACGCCTTGGCCCATGCCCAACGGCCCGGCGCGAGCGCGAAGGGCCGCCGACGGGGTCCTCCGCGGGGGCGGAGACACCGGCGACGGCCCACAGGCGGCCCAGGAGGACGGGAACCCGTCCTGACCCGGCGCGGCGTACTTAGATGTCGCGGAAGATCTCGATCTGGGCGCCCACCGAGTTGAGGCGTTCCGCCAGTTCCTCGTAGCCGCGGTTGATGACGTAGACGTTGCGCAGGACCGAGGTGCCATCGGCCGCCATCATCGCCAGGAGGACGACCACCGCCGGGCGCAGGGCCGGCGGGCACATCATCTCCGCGGCGCGCCAGCGGGTGGGGCCCTCGACCAGGACGCGGTGCGGGTCCAGGAGTTGCAGGCGGCCGCCGAGCCGGTTCAGGTCCGTCAGGTAGATGGCCCGGTTGTCGTACACCCAGTCGTGGATCAGGGTCTGGCCCTGCGCCGCCGCGGCGATGGCCGCGAAGAAGGGGACGTTGTCGATGTTCAGCCCGGGGAAGGGCATCGGGTGGATCTTGTCGATCGGCGCTTCGAGCTTCGACGGGCGGACGGTGAGGTCCACCAGCCGGGTGCGCCCGTTGTCGGCGGTGTACTCCGCCGAGCGGTCGTGGTCCAGGCCCATCTCCTCCAGGACCGCGAGCTCGATCTCCATGAACTCGATCGGGACCCGGCGGATGGTGAGCTCGGACTCGGTGACCACGGCCGCGGCCAGCAGGCTCATCGCCTCGACCGGGTCCTCGGAGGGGGAGTAGTCGACGTCCACGTCGATGTTCGGGACGCCGTGGACCGTGAGGGTGGTGGTGCCGACGCCGTCCACCCGGACGCCGAGCGCCTCCAGGAAGAAGCACAGGTCCTGGACCATGTAGTTGGACGAGGCGTTGCGGATGACCGTGGTCCCGTCGTGCCGGGCGGCGGCCAGCAGCGCGTTCTCGGTGACGGTGTCCCCGCGCTCGGTCAGCACGATCGGGCGGTCCGGGGAGACCCCGGCCTCGACCTGGGCGTGGTAGATGCCCTCGGTCGCGGTGATGTCCAGACCGAAGCGGCGCAGGGCGATCATGTGCGGCTCGATGGTGCGGGTGCCGAGGTCGCAGCCGCCCGCGTAGGGCAGCTTGAAGTGGTCCATCCGGTGGAGCAGCGGGCCCAGGAACATGATGATGCTCCGGGTCCGGCGGGCCGCGTCCGCGTCCATGGCGTCCATGTCGAGGCGGGCCGGCGGTACGAGCTCCAGGTCGATGCCGTCGTTGATCCAGCGGCTGCGGACGCCGATGGAGTTCAGGACCTCCAGGAGGCGGTAGACCTCCTCGATGCGGGCCACCCGCCGCAGCACCGTACGGCCCTTGTTGAGCAGGGAGGCGCACAGCAGGGCCACGCACGCGTTCTTGCTCGTCTTGACGTCGATCGCACCCGACAGGCGACGGCCGCCGACCACGCGCAGGTGCATCGGGCCGGCGTAGCCCAGAGAGACGATTTCGCTGTCGAGGGCTTCCCCGATGCGCGCGATCATCTCAAGGCTGATGTTCTGGTTGCCGCGCTCGATCCGGTTCACGGCGCTCTGGCTGGTGCCGAGGGCGTCCGCGAGCTGACTCTGCGTCCAGCCGCGATGCTGCCGGGCGTCACGGATGAGCTTGCCGATGCGTACGAGGTAGTCGTCTGCCATGACTGCACCGTATCTCAGATATGAGATTCCGCTCGCGCGGGGTGCGCCAAACGGGTGTTACCGACCGTCAGCTCCCATGGTGGGGCCGGACGGCGCGTGGTGCGCGACGAGCCGGCCGAGCAGCCGGGTGAGCTGCTCCCGCTCGGAGGTGGACAAAGGGGACAACAACTCCTCCTGTGCGGCGGCGAGCAGCTGCTCCAGCCGGCGCAGCCGGCGCCGGCCGAGGGGGGTCAGGGTGACCACGTTGCGCCGCCGGTCGGCGGGATCCGGGGTCCGCTCGACCAGTTCGCGCTCGGCGAGTTCGTTGATGACGGCGACCAGGTCGCTGCGGTGGATGCCGGTGCGGCCGCTCAGGTTCGCCTGGCTCGCCGGCCCGAACTCGTCCAGCGCGACCAGGGCCGCATAGTGCCATTTGCGGGCATCTGCCCCGCTCAGTCCCTCGGCTACGAGGCGTTGGGCGTGTGCCGAGGCCTGCGAGAGCAGTCGGCTGGGCATGTCCCGCAGTCGCGCCGGGAGCGCGGTCCGGTCGCCGGCGTCGTCTTCCGTGGTCATGGCGGGATCGTACCCCTTGCGTTGGTGCCACTAACGATCTAAATTCGTTCGTGCCGCAAACGTTTGTGCCACGAACGAACTGGAGGGGTCATGCCCACGATCGACGTACTCGACTCGACGATGTACTACGAGGAGCTCGGCGCCGGCGCGGGCGGCGTCCCCTTCGTCTTCCTGCACGGCAACCCGGCCTCCTCCCACCTGTGGCGGGGCGTGCTGCCCCGGATCGGAGGCGGGGTCCGCGTCCTCGCCCCCGACCTCATCGGCATGGGCCGCTCGGGCAAGCCCGCCGGTGACCACCGCTTCGCCGACCACGCCCGCTACCTCGACGCCTGGTTCGACGCCCTCGGCCTCGAGGAGGCCGTCCTCGTCGGCCAGGACTGGGGCGGCGCGCTGGCCTTCGACCGGGCGGCCCGCCGCTCCGGGCGGGTCCGGGGCCTGGCCTTCATGGAGACGATCCTGCGGCCGATGAGCTGGGCGCAGTTCCCGCCCGCCGCCCGCTCCCGCTTCGAGGCGCTGCGCACGCCGGTGGTGGGGGAGGAGATGGTCCTCGAACAGAACCTCTTCATCGAGGACGGCCTCGCCCGGACGATCCTGACCGGCCCGCTCGCCGCGGCCGACCACGCCGTCTACGCCGCCCCCTACCCCACCCCCGAGAGCCGGCTGCCGCTGCTCCGGTGGGCCCGCTCCATGCCGCTCGACGGCGAGCCGGCCGACGTCGTCGCCCGGGTGGAGGCGTATGACGCCTGGCTGTCCGACAGTCCCGAGGTGCCCAAGCTGCTGCTCACCTTCGACGGCTCGCCCACCTTGATGATCGGCCCGGAGGAGGCCGACTGGTGCGCGCGGAACGTCTCGGCCCTGGAGAGCGCGTACTGCGGCGCCGCCGCCCATCTGTGTCCGGAGGACCGGCCCGAGGAGATCGCGGCAGCCGTCACGGCCTGGGCCGCGCGCCACGGCCTCGCGGGCTGAGCCGCCGCGCCCGGGATCCCGGCCCGGCGGCCCGCCGGCCGGTGCGGGAGCGCCGCGCCCCCGCACCGGCCGCCGCCGGCCTCGGTGCCCGCAGGCGTGGTGGCGGCCCTTGCCGCCGTGGACCGCCGCGTACGAGGCCGGGCGCGGGCCCGCCGCCGCGGCGCGGGCCACCCGCGCCGAGGCCGCGCGCCCGCCTTCTCCGGGCTGCGCGCCGGGTACATCCACCGGTGCCGCCGGGGCCCGATGTGGGGGAGCGGCGCCTCCATCGTCCGGGTGTCCCGCGCCGCCCACGGGAGCCGCATGCACGCCGCGCCGCCCAGCTGCGCGAAGCGCCGCAGGTCCGCCGGGTCCACGATCTGCGGGTGGGCCACCGCGTTGCGGGCGTCCTGGTGCCCCGTCACCCGCCAGGCGTACGCGTATCCGTCCAGCGCGGTGCGCACCGCCCGGCCGCCGAGCCCGTACGCGGAGAACGAACCCTCCGTGACCACCGTCACCTTCCACCCGGAATGGATCGCCCGATCAGCCGTCCCGACCCTGGTCAAGCTGATCGAATCCGGACATGCGGAATCGCCTGGTCGGCTGACGGCACCGACGGGGCTGGGGGTGCGTACCTCGTCCCGGCCCCCTCGCATGTACTAGAGTTATCTCGACATCGAGATATCTGCCCCGGACACACCGCAGCCGCCCCGCTGGTAAGGGTTACCTAACTTAGCCTCACCTTAGCGGATTGGCCAGAGTGCCTCGCGGCAGGATTGCGGTAATACGCGCGAATTCATGCATGAAGGAGACTGTCGTGTCGGCGAACAGCTTCGACGCCCGCAGCACGCTGCAGGTGGGCGACGAGTCGTACGAGATCTTCAAGCTGGACAAGGTCGAGGGCTCCGCCCGCCTTCCCTACAGCCTGAAGGTCCTGCTGGAGAACCTGCTCCGTACCGAGGACGGCGCGAACATCACCGCCGACCACATCCGGTCGCTCGGTAACTGGGACTCGCAGGCCCAGCCCAGCGAGGAGATCCAGTTCACGCCGGCCCGCGTGATCATGCAGGACTTCACCGGCGTCCCCTGCGTGGTGGACCTCGCCACCATGCGCGAGGCCGTCAAGGCCCTCGGCGGCGACCCGGCGAAGATCAACCCGCTCTCGCCCGCCGAGATGGTCATCGACCACTCGGTCATCGCCGACAAGTTCGGTACGAAGGACGCCTTCGCGCAGAACGTCGAGCTGGAGTACGGCCGCAACAAGGAGCGCTACCAGTTCCTGCGCTGGGGCCAGACCGCCTTCGACGACTTCAAGGTCGTCCCCCCGGGCACCGGCATCGTCCACCAGGTCAACATCGAGCACCTGGCCCGCACGGTCATGGTCCGTAACGGCCAGGCGTACCCCGACACCCTCGTCGGCACCGACTCGCACACCACCATGGTCAACGGCCTGGGCGTGCTGGGCTGGGGCGTCGGCGGCATCGAGGCCGAGGCCGCGATGCTCGGCCAGCCGGTCTCCATGCTGATCCCGCGCGTCGTCGGCTTCAAGCTGACCGGCGAGCTGCCGGCCGGCACCACCGCCACCGACCTCGTGCTGACCATCACCGAGATGCTGCGCAAGCACGGTGTCGTCGGCAAGTTCGTCGAGTTCTACGGTGAGGGCGTCGCCGCCACCTCGCTGGCCAACCGCGCCACCATCGGCAACATGTCGCCGGAGTTCGGTTCCACCGCCGCGATCTTCCCGATCGACGGCGAGACCCTGAAGTACCTGCGCCTGACCGGCCGCGACGCCCAGCAGGTCGCGCTCGTCGAGGCGTACGCCAAGGAGCAGGGCCTGTGGCTGGACCCGGCCGCCGAGCCGGACTTCTCCGAGAAGCTGGAGCTCGACCTCTCCACGGTCGTCCCCTCCATCGCCGGCCCGAAGCGCCCGCAGGACCGCATCGTCCTCGCCAACGCCGCCGAGCAGTTCACCGTGGACGTGCGCAACTACGTCAGCGACGACGAGGAGGCCGGCAAGGAGTCCTTCCCGGCGTCCGACGCCCCGGCGTCCTCCAACGGTGTGCCCACCAAGCCCACCCTGGTGACCCTGGCCGACGGCACCTCCTTCGAGATCGACCACGGCGCCGTCACCGTCGCCGCGATCACCTCCTGCACCAACACCTCGAACCCCTACGTCATGGTCGCCGCGGCGCTCGTGGCGAAGAAGGCGTCCGAGAAGGGCCTGACCCGCAAGCCCTGGGTCAAGACCACCCTGGCCCCGGGCTCGAAGGTCGTCACCGACTACTTCGACAAGGCCGGCCTGACCCCGTACCTCGACAAGATGGGCTTCAACCTCGTCGGGTACGGCTGCACCACCTGCATCGGCAACTCCGGTCCGCTGGACGAGGAGATCTCGAAGGCGATCAACGAGGCCGACCTCGCGGTCACCTCGGTGCTCTCGGGCAACCGCAACTTCGAAGGCCGCATCAACCCCGACGTCAAGATGAACTACCTGGCCTCCCCGCCGCTGGTCGTCGCGTACGCCATCGCGGGCTCCATGAAGGTGGACATCACCAAGGACGCCCTGGGCACCGACACCGAGGGCAAGCCGGTCTTCCTCGCGGACATCTGGCCCTCCGAGGCCGAGGTCAACGACGTCGTGGCGAACGCCATCGGCGAGGACATGTTCAGCAAGTCCTACCAGGACGTCTTCGCGGGCGACGCCCAGTGGCAGGCGCTGTCGATCCCGACCGGCAACACCTTCGAGTGGGACCCGCAGTCCACCTACGTCCGCAAGCCCCCTTACTTCGAGGGCATGACGATGGAGACCACGCCGGTCTCCGACATCGCCGGCGCCCGCGTGCTGGCGAAGCTGGGCGACTCGGTCACCACCGACCACATCTCCCCGGCCGGTGCGATCAAGGCCGACACCCCGGCCGGCAAGTACCTCACGGAGCACGGCGTCGAGCGCCGCGACTTCAACTCGTACGGTTCCCGCCGCGGCAACCACGAGGTCATGATCCGCGGTACGTTCGCCAACATCCGCCTCCGCAACCAGATCGCGGCGGGCACCGAGGGCGGCTTCACCCGCGACTTCACCGTCGACGGCGCGCCGGTCTCCTTCATCTACGACGCCTCGCAGAACTACCAGGCCGCCGGCATCCCGCTGGTCATCCTGGCGGGCAAGGAGTACGGCTCGGGCTCGTCCCGCGACTGGGCGGCCAAGGGCACCGCGCTGCTCGGCGTCAAGGCCGTCATCGCCGAGTCCTACGAGCGCATCCACCGCTCGAACCTGATCGGCATGGGCGTCCTGCCCCTGCAGTTCCCCGAGGGCGCCACGGCGGCCTCCCTGGGCCTCACCGGCGAGGAGACCTTCGCCTTCACCGGTGTGGAGGAGCTGAACAACGGCACCACCCCGCGCACCGTCAAGGTGACCACCGAGACGGGCGTGGAGTTCGACGCGGTCGTCCGCATCGACACCCCGGGTGAGGCGGACTACTACCGCAACGGCGGCATCATGCAGTACGTGCTCCGCAACCTCATCCGCGGCTAAGCACATATCAGCACCAAAGGGCCGTACCTCCGTTAAGGAGGTACGGTCCTTCCGTTTCGGCGGGCGGCTCCGACGGGCCAGGTCAGGTGACGGTGAGGTCTCAACTCGGAAAAGCCGGGGCTCAGACCTGCACATGATCTTGCTCACAGGAGCGGAAGTGGACTATACCTGTGCCCGTCCGGATCACCGCGAAACGAGCGGCCCCGGGCGGGGGGACGGCGGGGACCTGCGGTGATGTCCGCATGCGCGGCAGCAGTCGCACTTTCCTTCCTCCTTCACACTCCTGACGAAGGCGAGGACTTGAGCATGGGATCCACCTCCGCCCACGGCGAGAACAGCAACGGTGAGGGCCTCGGCCGCCGGGACCTGATCAAGCGCTCCGCGGCACTCGGCCTGATCGCCGTACCGACGATGAGCTTCCTGTCGGCTTGCGCCTCCGGCTCCGACGAGACGACCAAGGGCAACGAGTCCAAGGTGGCCGCGACCAAGGAGAACCCGTTCGGCGTCGCCAAGGGCGGCAAGCTCGACGTGGTCGTCTTCAAGGGCGGCTACGGCGACGACTACGCCAAGGCCTGGGAGGCCGCGTTCGACAAGAAGTGGGGCACCACTTCCTCCCACCTCTCCACCCAGGAGATCACCTCCAAGCTGCAGCCGCGCTTCAACGGCGGCAACCCGCCGGACGTCGTCGACGACTCCGGCGCCCAGCAGATCAAGCTGGACGTGCTCGCCAAGGGCGACCAGCTCGCCGACCTCACCGTGGTGCTCGACGCCCCGTCGCTCGACGACCCGTCGAAGAAGGTCCGGGACACGCTGATGCCCGGCACCGTCGAGGGCGGCATGATCGGCGGCAAGTTCGTCGCACTGCAGTACGTCTACACCGTCTACGGCCTGTGGTACTCCGGCAAGCTCTTCAAGGAGAAGGGCTGGACCCCTCCGAAGACCTGGCCCGAGTTCATGGAGATCTGCAAGAAGGCCAAGGAAGCCGGCATCGGCGGCCTCGCCCACCAGGGCAAGTACCCGTACTACATCAACGTCGCCATCATGGACCTGATCGCCAAGAAGGGCGGCCTGGACGCCATGAAGGCGATCGACAACCTGGAGCCCAACGCCTTCGCGGACAACCCGGTGGCGCTCGAGGCGGTCGAGGCGGTCTACGAGATCGTCGAGAAGGACCTGCTGATGCCGGGCACCAACGGCCTGACGCACACCGAGTCCCAGACCCAGTGGAACCAGTACAAGGCCGCCTTCATCACCTCCGGCTCCTGGCTCGAGAACGAGCAGCTCAAGCAGACCCCGGAAGACTTCGACATGCAGTTCCTGCCGATGCCGGTGCTGCCCGACAGCAAGCTGCCCTTCGAGGCCATCCGCGCCGGCGCCGGCGAGCCCTTCATCGTTCCGGAGAAGGCCGCCAACAAGGCCGGCGGCCTGGAGTTCCTCCGCTCGATGCTCTCCCGCGAGTGGTCGACCCTCTTCGCCCAGCAGGCCAACTCCCTCACCGTCCTCAAGGACGGCGTGGACCCGTCGGTCAAGCTCCGCCCCGGCACGCAGTCGGCCGTCGCCGCACTCAAGGCGGCGGGCGATAATACGTTCAACTACCGCTACGCGGACTGGTACAGCGAGATGGGCACGGAGCTGGAGAACGCGTCCAATGAGCTGATGGCCAAGCGCATCCAGCCCAAGGAATGGATCAAGCGGGCCCAGGCTGCGGTAGACAAGGCCACCAAGGACCCGAACGCCAAGAACAACAAGCGCAGCTGACAACCGCGTCCACCGGTCACCCGGAACCACCAGGGACGGACACCATGAGCCACGTAGCACACAGCAAAGGGCGGGGCGGCTTCATCGCCGGCTTCCTCATCCTGCCCGTCGCGCTGTACCTGACCTTTGTCATCTGGCCGTACATCCAGACGTTCGGCTACTCCTTCACCAACTGGACGGGTCAGTCACCGACTTTCGACTTCGTCGGTCTGGAGAACTACTCGACCCTGCTGAAGGACGAGGTCTTCCGCGGCGCCCTGCTGCACAACCTGCTGCTCCTGGTGTTCGTCCCGACGGTCACCATCCTGATCTCCCTGTTCTTCGCCTTCATGCTGAACGCCGGCGGGCGCGGCGGTGCGGGCGGCGTCCAGGGAGTCGCGGGCTCCGCCCTTTACAAGGTGATCTACTTCTTCCCGCAGGTCCTCTCCCTCGCCATCCTCGCGGTGCTCTTCGGAGCCGTGTACCGCAGCGACGAGGGAGGGCTGCTGAACGGTTTCCTCACCAAACTGGGCCTGGTCGACCCGGCCCACCCGGTCGAATGGCTCAACGAGCCCAAGTTCGTCCTCTGGTGCCTGCTGCTCGTCGTCGTCTGGCACGGGGTCGGCTTCTACCTCGTCCTGTTCTCGGCCGCCATGCAGTCGGTCCCCAAGGACATCTACGAGGCCGCACTGCTCGACGGCGCGGGGCGCGCCCAGACCTTCTTCAAGGTCACGCTGCCCCTGCTGTGGGATTCTGTGCAGACTTCCGCGGTCTATCTGGGCATCGCCGCGATGGACATGTTCGTCCTCGTGTCGACCATGACCTCGGGCCAGTTCGGCGGCGGACCGGACCATCACAGCGAGGTCATGGCGACGGTGCTGATGCGGAACTTCCTCTACTTCGGCAAGGCCGGCTACGCCTGCGCCATGGGGGTCGTGATGCTCGTCCTCACCCTGATCCTCTCCGCCATCACGCTGCGGGCCACTCGCCGCGAGCACGTCGAGTTCTAGCGGGAGAAGAACCACGATGACCACAGTTGTCAAAGCACCGGGCGAGGCGGCGGCCAAGAAGCGCTCCGCCGGCGCCGGCCAGCCCCGCGGGAAGAGCAAGAACGGCTCCGACGGCATGGTCCTCAACGTCTTCTCGCACGGCTTCCTCGCCGTGTGGGGGATATTGATCATCCTGCCGCTGATCTGGCTGGTGCTCGGTTCGTTCAAGACCGACGTGCAGATCGGCGAATCGGCCCTGAGCTGGCCGGCCAACTGGCACTTCGACGCCTTCCCCCGCGCCTGGAACAAGGGGATCGGGAGCTACTTCGCCAACACGCTGATCGTGATGGTGTTCTCGGTCCCGCTGACCATGCTGCTCGGCTCGATGGCCGCGTACGTCCTGGCCCGCTACCCCTTCTGGGGCAACCGGGCGATCTACTACTTCTTCGTCAGCGGGGCCATGTTCCCCGTCTTCCTGGCGCTCGTCCCGCTGTTCTTCATGGTGAAGCGGCTGGACATGCTCAACACGTACCAGGGGCTGATCCTGGTGTACGTGGCGTACTCGATGCCGTTCACCGTCTTCTTCATGCACTCGTTCTTCAGGACGCTGCCGACGGCCGTGCACGAGGCGGCGGTCATCGACGGGGCCTCGCACACCCGGATCTTCTTCCAGGTGATGATGCCGATGGCCAAGCCCGGCCTGATCAGCGTCGGGATATTCAATGTCCTGGGGCAGTGGAACCAGTACATCCTGCCGTCCGTGCTGATGCAGCCGCAGACGGGATCGGACCCCGAGCGCTACATGCTCACCCAGGGCCTGATCCAGCTGCAGTACCAGATGGGCTACGAGACGGACCTGCCGGTGCTGTTCGCCGGCGTGACCATCGCGATGATCCCCATGCTGGTGGTCTACCTGTCCTTCCAGCGGCAGATCCAGGCCGGCCTGACCTCCGCCACCCTCAAGTAGCGGCGGCGGACGGGTCGGGCACCACCGACCAGCTGACCGCCGAGACGGAGGGGTCGAGAGAGAGGTTGCTGACGGCTTCCTCGAGCATCCGGCCCCCTTCGCCCTCGGCGGTCAGCAGCGCGGACACCGTCACCAGGCCGGCCTCCGGGCCGTCCTGGCTGCGGATCGAGCGCAGCTGGTAGCCCGGCCGGCCGAGCGCGTCGACCAGCCGGTGGCGGATGTGGGCCTCCTCCGCCTCCAGGCACACGGCCTCGAAGTGCAGGTCGGTGGCGACCTCGGCCCCGCCGCCCGGCTCGCGGTCCATGCGCCGGCCCAGCGGGCGCAGCAGGAGGTTGGCTCCCACCACGCCCGCCGTGCCGAAGGCCGCCAGGACGAACATCCCCGTGCCGGCGAGGCAGCCCACGGCCGCCGAACACCACAGGGTGGCGGCGGTGTTCAGGCCCCGCACGCTCATCCCGTCGCGCATGATCACGCCGGCGCCGAGGAAGCCGATCCCCGAGACGATCTGGGCGGCGACCCGCGAGCCGTCGTACTGGACCTCCGAGACCTCGCGCAGGAACCCGTACTGCGAGAGCAGCACGAAGAGCGCGGCGCCGCCCGCCACCAGGGCGTTGGTCCGCAGGCCCGCCATCCGGGCCCGCCACTGCCGTTCCAGGCCGATGGCGGCCCCGAACCCGAGCGCCGCGGCCAGGTGCCCGGCCATCTCCCATTCGGTGAGACGCATCGGCCCCCTCCCTTCTCCTCGTCCCGCGCGGGCTTCTCGTCCCGCGCGGCTCCCGGCGCGGTGTGCCGCGCCGGGTTCTTACAGCCAGCTGTTGAACTTGCGGATGTACACGGTCTTCAGCAGCTGCGTGAGGGTGCAGTACGCGAGCAGGACGCCGATCAGCCACGGGAAGTAGCTCGCCGGCAGGGCCACGAAGCCCAGCGACTCGGCCAGCGGCGAGAAGGGCAGGTAGAGCCCGGTCAGGACCGCGAGGACGGTCATCACCATCACCGGCCAGGACGCCCGCGACTGGATGAAGGGGATCTTGCGGGTACGGATCATGTGGACGATCAGGGTCTGCGAGAGCAGGCCCTCGATGAACCAGCCGGACTGGAAGAGCGCCTGGCTCGCCTCGCTGTTGGCGGCGAACACGTTCCACATGATCACGAACATCGCGATGTCGAAGATCGAGCTGATGGGGCCGATGCAGACCATGAACCGGCCGATGCCCTTGGCGTCCCAGTTGCGGGGCTTGCGCAGGTACTCCTCGTCCATCCGGTCCCACGGCGTGGCCAGCTGCGCGATGTCGTAGACCAGGTTCTGCACCAGCAGCATGATCGCCAGCATGGGCTGGAACGGGATGAACGCGCTCGCCACCAGCACGGAGAAGACGTTGCCGAAGTTCGAGCTGGCCGTCATCTTGATGTACTTGATGGTGTTGCCGAAGGTGGTCCGGCCCTGGATCACGCCCTGCTCCAGGACGGTCAGGTCCTTCTCCAGCAGGATGATGTCCGCCGACTCCTTGGCGATGTCGACGGCGGTGTCGACCGAGATGCCGACGTCCGCGTCGCGCAGCGCGGCGGCGTCGTTGATGCCGTCCCCGAGGAAGCCGACCGTGTGGCCGTCGGCCTGCAGGGCCCGGACGATACGGGCCTTCTGGACCGGGTTGACCTTGGCGAAGACCGTCGTACGGGCGGCCAGCACGCGCAGCTCCGGGTCGTCCAGGGCGTCGAGCTCGCCGCCCGAGACCACGTGGCCGACGTCGATGCCGACGTCGGAGCAGACCCGGGCCGCCACCAGCTCGTTGTCGCCGGTGACGACCTTGACCGCGATGCCCTTGTCGGCGAGGCCCTGCAGGGCGGCGGCGGCGTCGGCCTTCGGCGGGTCGAGGAAGGCGAGGAAGCCGACCAGGGTCAGCTGGTCCTCGTCCGCGACGCTGTAGGTGTCACGGGGAGCGGCGACCGTGCGCGTGGCCACGGCGAGGACGCGCAGGCCCTGGCGGTTGTTGTCCTCGGCGATGCGGGTGGCGTGCCACCGCAGCTGCGCGGTCAGCTCGACCTTCCGGCCGCGGTCCGTCATGTGGGTGCAGAGGTCGAGGACCTCCTCGACCGCACCCTTGGTGATCATGATGTGCTCGGCGCGGCCGAGGCCGCCCACGATGCTGTTGCGGTTCAGGACCACGGACATCCGGCGCCGGGCGAAGTCGAAGGGGATCTCGTCGACCATCGAGAACCGAGCATCGACGACAACCTCCTCGGCCTCGCCCACGCGGTCGATGACCGCCTGGTCCATGAGGTTCTTCAGGCCCGTCTGGAAGTGCGAGTTGAGGTAGCCGTACTCCAGGACCTCGGTGTCCTCGTTGCCGTGCACGTCCAGGTAGCGGTCCAGGACGATCCGGTCCTCGGTGAGGGTGCCGGTCTTGTCCGTGCAGAGCACGTCCATCGCGCCCAGGTTCTGGATCGCGTTGAGCCGCTTGACGACGACCTTGCGCTTGGCCATGGCGACGGCGCCGCGCGCCAGGTTCGCGGAGACCACCATCGGCAGCATCTCGGGCGTCAGGCCCACCGCCACGGCGATCCCGAGGAGGAAGGCGGCGTTCCAGTCGCCCTTGGTGAACCCGTTGATCATGAAGACGACGGGGACCATCACCAGCATGAAGCGGATCAGCAGGAAGCTGACCTTGCGCACGCCGGTGTCGAAGTTGGTCTGCGGACGCTCGCCGACCAGCGAGCCGGCCATGGAGCCGAAGTAGGTGTCGGCGCCGGTGGCGACGACGACCGCGGTGGCGGTGCCCGAGGTCACCGAGGTGCCCATCAGGCAGAGGTTGTCGGCCTCGACCGGGTCGGTGGTCTCGAACTGCCCGAGGTCTTCGGTCCGGGTGTCGGCCTTGGCGACCGGCAGGGACTCGCCGGACAGGGCGGCCTGGCTGACCATCAGGTCCTTGGACGTGATGAGCCGCAGGTCGGCCGGGATCAGGTCGCCGGCGGCCAGCTTGACCACGTCGCCCGGGACCACCTGGTCCATCGGGATCTCGAAGGTGGTCGGGCCGGAACCGCTGCCGGCCCGGCGCTGCACCGCGCACGTGGTGGTGACGAGCTTCTTCAGCGCGTCGGCGGCCCGGCCCGAGCGGAACTCCTGCCAGAAGCGCAGCAGTCCGCTGATCCCGACCATCACCGAGAGGATGACGACACCGGGGTCGGACGGGTCCTGCCAGTACATGACGGCGGCCAGGAAGACCAGGACCCCGATGAAGGGGTTCCAGTACGCCTTGGCGAGCTGGAGCCACCAGCGGGGGGCGCGCTCCTGGGCGATCACGTTCGCGCCGCCGCGCTCCAGGCGCAGCGAGGCCTCGGTGTGCGTGAGGCCGTTGCGGGTGGCGGACAGGTCCTGCAGGACCTGGGGGCCGGGGCGGGCGCTGAGCTCGGCGAGCCGCTCGCCGGCGATCCGGGTGCGGGCCTGGAGTTCGGCGGCCTTGCGCTCGCGCCGGCCCCGGCCCGGGGGTGCGAGCTTCGAGGGGGAGCGGGGGGTGAGCATGGTCATGACGATTTCCTCCCTCCACGGTGTCCGGGCAGCGCGGAGCCGAGCGGTCACGTGGAGTGGTCATGGGTCGGCGCGGGGCGGCACGTCAGGCCGCGGGGCACACCGGTGGGCATGGGGGACGCGGGCCGGACCGGGGTGCCGGGTCACGCGGAAGGGGTGGCGAAGAGGGACGAGCACACGTACGGGGGCAGCGCGGGGCCGCGGGCGTACACACGCGGAGAAGGAACGGCCCGTCGGTGACGGTGGCGGTCAGCCGAGGAGAGCGCTGCAAGGACTTCGATCGGGACTCATCCCGAACACCTCCTCGCGTAGCGCTGTCATCACAGAGGGCGCCCGGTCCGGCCGTGAAGACCGTGGAAGACCAGCGCCTCAGCGACCGTAGCACGACACGGATGGATGTTTCTCTCATACTTATGACCGGTAGGAGCCGATTCGTGCCGTGTAGGCCTCTTGACGTCTCGGGGCGCAAAGGCTCGACTTAAGGTTCACAAGTTGGAGAGACGCCGGGGTCTCGGAGTACACAGCCGCTGACGGTCCCGGCCGGGGGGCGACGGCTTGCCGTTGCTTATGGGCAGGAGTGGATGAGTCGTGCAGACTCCCGGATCGCAGTCTTCACTGCATCGCGCGAATCTGGAGCGCGTCGTACGGGCGGTGCGGCTCGCGGGTTCGCTGACCCAGGCGGAGATCGCCCGGACCACCGGACTCTCGGCGGCCACGGTCTCGAACATCGTCCGGGAGCTCAAGGAGGCCGGGACGGTCGAGGTCACGGACACCTCGGCCGGCGGCCGACGGGCGCGCAGCGTCTCGCTCAGCGGTGACGCGGGCATCGTGATCGGCGTGGACTTCGGCCATACGCACCTGCGGGTGGCCGTCGGCAACCTCGCCCACCAGGTGCTGGCCGAGGAGTCGGAGCCACTGGACGTGGACGCCTCCTGGGTGGAGGGCTTCGACCGGGCCGAGGCCCTGGTCGGGCGGCTGATCGCGGGCATCGACGTGGGCCTGGACAAGGTGATCGGCGTCGGGCTCGGCGTCCCCGGCCCCATCGACGTGGAATCCGGAACGCTGGGCTCCACCGCGATCCTGCCGGGCTGGGCCGGGATCAACCCGCGCCAGGAGCTCTCGCGGCGCCTGGGCGTGCCCGTGTACGTGGACAACGACGCGAACCTCGGGGCGCTGGGCGAGCTCGTCTGGGGGAGCGGGCGCGGAGTGAAGGACCTGGCGTACATCAAGGTCGCCAGCGGCGTTGGCGCGGGGCTGGTGATCAACGGGCAGATCTACCGCGGACCGGGCGGCACCGCCGGCGAGATCGGGCACATCACCCTGGACGAATCGGGCCCCGTCTGCCGCTGCGGCAACCGCGGCTGCCTGGAGACCTTCGCCGCCGCCCGGTACGTGCTGCCGCTCCTGCAGAGCAGCCACGGGCCGGAGTTGACGATGGAGCGGGTGGTCGAGCTGGCCCGGGGCGGGGACCCGGGCTGCCGTCGGGTCATCACGGACGTGGGCCGCCACATCGGCAGCGGTGTGGCCAGTCTGTGCAACCTCCTGAACCCGAGCCGGGTGGTCCTGGGGGGCTCGCTCGCCGACGCCGGTGAACTGGTCCTGGCGCCCATCCGTGAATCGGTGGGGAGGTACGCGATCCCCAGCGCGGCCCGCCAACTGTCGGTGCTCACCGGGTCCCTGGGCGGGCGCGCGGAGGTGCTGGGGGCGCTGGCCCTCGTACTCAGCGAGATGGGCGATTCGACACTTTTGGCAGAAAATAGCAGTGGGGTGCGGGCTCCCGCCCTCTTGTCTTCAGTTAGATAACGGATGGCACCGTTGTCATCTCGTTAAGGATTCACTCCTTGACGGCAAACTCGCGGCCGGGGTTGACTCACATCCACCTCGGCCGCAGTGCTGCGGCCTCGTCAGGGAGGTTCAAGTAATGAACACGCGTATGCGCAGAGCCGCCGTCGCCGTCGCCGCCAGCGCCATGGCCGTCTCGCTCGCCGCTTGTGGCAGTGCGAAGGAGTCCGGCGACAAGAAGGACGCCTCCGCCGCAGTCAAGGGCAGTGCGATCAAGGTCGGTCTGCTCCTGCCGGAGAACCAGACCGCGCGTTACGAGAAGTTCGACAAGCCGCTCATCGAGAAGGCCGTCGCCGATCTGACCGCCGGCAAGGGCGAAGTGGTCTACGCCAACGCCAAGCAGGACGCGACCACGCAGAACTCGCAGGTCGACACGATGATCACCAACAAGGTGAACGTCCTGATCATCGACGCGGTGGACTCCAAGGCCATAGCGGGCTCGGTCAAGAAGGCCAAGGAGGCCGGCATCCCGGTCGTGGCCTACGACCGACTGGCCGAGGGCCCGATCGACGCCTACACCTCCTTCGACAACGAAGAGGTCGGCAAGGTCCAGGGCAAGGCGCTCCTCGAGGCGCTGGGCGACAAGGCCAAGGACGGCCAGATCGTCATGATGAACGGTTCGGTCACCGACCCGAACGCCAAGCTGTTCAAGCAGGGCGCGCACTCCGTCCTCGACGGCAAGGTGAACGTCGCCAAGGAGTACGACACCGTCGAGTGGAAGCCGGAGAACGCCAACACCAACATGGCGGCCGCGCTCTCCGCGGTCGGCAAGGACAAGATCGTCGGCGTCTACTCCGCCAACGACGGCATGGCGGGCGGCATCATCACCGCCCTCAAGGCGGCCAACCTGTCGCCCCTGCCCCCGGTCACGGGCCAGGACGCCGAACTCGCCGGTGTGCAGCGGATCGTCGCGGGCGAGCAGTTCATGAGCGTCTACAAGCCGTACGCCCCCGAGGCCGAGGCCGCCGCGAAGATGGCCGTCGCCCTCGCCAAGGGTGACTCCATCGCGACCACGGCCACCGCCAAGGTCGACAGCCCCACCACCAAGGGCGTTCCCTCCCTGCTGATCCCGGTGATCTCGCTGACCAAGGCGAACATCAAGGACACCGTCATCCGTGACAACGTCTACACGGCCGACGAGATCTGCTCGGACAAGTACGCGGCCGCCTGCGCCACCCTCGGCCTGAAGTAAGGCCGCCGCCGCGCTCGGCCCCGCCGAGCCGGCCCCCCTTTCCTGTCCGGCGTTCCCGCCTCCATCCCGCCACCGGCGGGACGCCGGACAGAAACGTTTCTTCCCTACCCCCGTGGTCCTGCTCTTTTGCACGACATCCCCGCCGGTCAGGCGGCAAGGAGATGGTTCATGTGTCCGCTGCGCCCGTACTGGCGTTGCGAGGGGTCTCGAAGCGGTTCGGCGCCGTTCAGGCCCTCACCGACGTAGAACTCGAGATCCACGCCGGCGAGGTGGTCGCCCTCGTCGGCGACAACGGCGCCGGTAAGTCCACGCTGGTCAAGACGATCGCCGGCGTGCACCCCATCGATGACGGAGTCATCGAGTGGGAGGGGCGTCCGGTTTCGATCACCAAGCCCCACGACGCCCAGAACCTGGGCATCGCGACGGTCTACCAGGACCTCGCGCTGTGCGACAACATCGATGTCGTCGGCAACCTCTTCCTGGGCCGCGAACTCAAGCGGCGCGGCGTCCTCGACGAGGTGGAGATGGAGCGGCGCGCCCGCGAGCTCCTGACCACCCTCTCGATCCGCATCCCCAGCGTCCGCATCCCCATCGCCTCGCTCTCCGGCGGCCAGCGCCAGACCGTGGCGATCGCCCGCTCCATGCTGGGCGAGCCCCAGCTCGTCATCCTCGACGAGCCCACGGCCGCCCTCGGCGTCGAGCAGACCGCGCAGGTCCTGGACCTGGTGGAGCGGCTGCGCGAGCGCGGCCACGCGGTCATCCTCATCAGCCACAACATGGCCGATGTGAAGGCCGTCGCCGACAAGGTGGCGGTGCTGCGGCTGGGCCGCAACAACGGCGTCTTCTCCGTGAAGGACACCTCGCAGGAAGAGATCATCTCCGCCATCACCGGGGCCACGGACAACGCCGTGACCCGCCGGGCGGCCCGTACCGGGGAGGCCCGCAAGTGAGCACCAACAAGCATGCAGCCGGTCCGCTGGGCAAGCGCCCGGCCGCCCAGCCGCAGCACGTCGACCCGGTCAACCCGGCCGCCGCGCACGACGCCATCCCGGCCGTCGACCCCCGGCTGCTCGTCCGCGAGCAGGGCCTCGCCGGATACATGAGCGAGTTCGGCCGCAAGCTCAAGTCCGGCGACCTGGGCTCCGTGCCCGTCGTCCTGGGCCTGATCATCATCTGGAGCATCTTCCAGGGCCTGAACTCGAACTTCCTCGGTCCCGAGAACCTCACCAACATCGCGATCACGATGACGGCCACCGGCATGATCGCGGTCGGCATCATCTTCGTCCTGCTGCTCGGTGAGATCGACCTCTCGGTCGGCTCGGTCAGTGGTGTCTCGGGTGCGATCGTGGCCGTTCTCGCCGTCACCCACGGCGTCAACGAATGGCTGGCGATCCTCGCGGCGGTCGCGGGAGGTGCCCTGATCGGCTCCATCCACGGCTTCTTCTTCGCCAAGATCGGCGCCCCGGCCTTCGCCGTCACCCTCTCGGGCCTGCTCTTCTGGTCCGGCGCGATGCTGCAGATCCTCGGCAGCAACGGCACGATCAACCTCGACTCCGAGGGCGTGGTAGGCCAGCTGACCACGTACTTCTTCTCGGACGTGGCCGTCGGCTACGGGCTCGCCGCCCTCGCCGTGGTCGGGTACTTCTTCGCGACGTTCTTCGACGCGCGCCGTCGTGAGGCCGCCGGTGTCCCCTCCCGCCCGGTCGGCGAGATCGTGCTGCGCACCGCGCTCCTCGCGGTGTTCACCTTCGGCCCCGCGGTCGTGTTCAACCAGTACAAGGGCCTGCCGCTCGCGGTGGTGCTCTTCCTGCTGGCCCTGGTCGCCACCGACTTCCTCCTGCGGCGCACCTCCTTCGGCCGCCAGGTCTTCGCCCTCGGCGGCAGCGTCGAGGCCTCCCGGCGCGCCGGCATCAACGTCAACCGGGTCCGGATCACGGTCTTCTCGATCGCCGGTACCTTCGCGGCGATCGGCGGCCTCTTCTGGGCCTCCAAGATCGCGGCGGCCAACCAGAGCGCCGGCGCCGGCGACCTGCTGATGAACGTCATCGCGGCGGCCGTCATCGGCGGCACCAGCCTCTTCGGCGGACGCGGCCGGACCTGGAACGCCCTCCTGGGCGTCATGGTCATCACGTCCATCCAGTACGGTCTGGCCCTGGAGGGAATCGCGACGCCGATCCAGTACATGATCACGGGCGCCGTACTCCTCGCCACCGTGGTGATCGACTCGATCACCCGCAAGACGCAGAAGACGGCCGGACGCGCCTGATCCAGTGATCGGCGACTGACCCGGCGGTAAGAACCGTCACAGTGCCCGGTGCCACTTCGTGTGGTGCCGGGCACCTGTGCGTAGATACATGCGTACGTCTGTGCGGGTATGCGCCCGTTTGGTGGGTGTGGCTGCGTGCATACGTGTACAGGTATGACAAAGGCGTGACCGGACCGGGACCGCCCGATGATGCCCGCCGCGAGCGGAACATTAGACTCGACAGACCAGCAAGCAACTGCAAGGAGGCACGGGTGCTGCTGACCCGCATCAAGGGACCGCGCGATCTGGACCGGCTCAGCCAGGAGGAGCTCGATCAGCTCGCCGCCGAGATCAGGTCCTTCCTCGTCGACGCCGTCTCCAAGACCGGCGGGCACCTCGGCCCCAACCTCGGGGTGGTCGAGCTGACGATCGCCCTGCACCGGGTCTTCGACTCGCCGAAGGACAAGGTCCTCTTCGACACCGGCCACCAGGCCTACGTCCACAAGCTGCTCACCGGCCGTCAGGACTTCGGCGGGCTGCGCACCAAGGGCGGCCTCTCCGGCTACCCCTCGCGCGCCGAGTCCGAGCACGACGTGATCGAGAACTCGCACGCCTCCACCGTGCTGGGCTGGGCCGACGGCATCGCCAAGGCCAACGAGGTGCTCGGCAAGGAGGACCACCACGTCGCCGCGGTCATCGGCGACGGCGCCCTCACCGGCGGCATGGCCTGGGAGGCGCTGAACAACATCGCCGCCGCCAAGGACCGCCCGCTGGTGATCGTCGTCAACGACAACGAGCGCTCGTACGGCCCCACCATCGGCGGCCTCGCGAACCACCTCGCCACCCTGCGCACCACGGACGGCTACGAACGCTTCCTGGCCCGCGGCAAGGACCTCCTGGAGCGCACCCCGGTCGTCGGGAAGCCGCTCTACGAGACCCTGCACGGCGCCAAGAAGGGCCTCAAGGACTTCATCGCCCCGCAGGGCATGTTCGAGGACCTGGGCCTGAAGTACATCGGGCCCATCGACGGCCACGACATCGAGGCCCTGGAATCGGCCCTGCAGCGCGCCAAGCGCTTCAGCGGACCGGTCATCGTCCACTGCCTCACCCAGAAGGGCCGCGGCTACGAGCCGGCCGTCCAGGACGAGGCGGACCGCTTCCACGCGGTCGGCGTCATCCACCCGGACACCGGTCTGCCCGTCAGCACCGACGCCGCCAGCTGGACTTCCGTCTTCGCCGACGAGATGGTCAAGCTCGGCAAGGAGCGCAAGGACATCGTCGCGATCACCGCGGCCATGCTCCAGCCGGTCGGCCTGAAGAAGTTCGCCGACGCCTACCCGGACCGGATCTTCGACGTCGGCATCGCCGAGCAGCACGGCGCCACCTCGGCGGCGGGCCTGGCCACCGGCGGCGCCCACCCGGTCTTCGCGGTGTACGCCACCTTCCTCAACCGCGCCTTCGACCAGGTCCTGATGGACGTGGCCCTGCACAAGTGCGGAGTCACCTTCGTCCTGGACCGCGCCGGCGTCACCGGCACCGACGGCGCCTCCCACAACGGCATGTGGGACATGTCCATCCTCCAGGTCGTCCCGGGCCTGCGCCTGGCCGCCCCGCGTGACGCGGAGCAGCTGCGCGCCCAGCTGAACGAGGCCGTCCTGGTCAAGGACGCGCCGACCGTGGTGCGCTTCTCCAAGGGCGTCGTCGGCCCGGCCGTTCCGGCCGTCGGCAAGATCGGCGGCATGGACGTGCTGCGCGCCCCGGGAGCCGAGGTCACCCGACCGGACGTACTGCTCGTCTCGGTCGGCGCACTCGCCCCGATGTGCCTGGACATCGCCGATCTCCTCGACAAGCAGGGCATCTCCACCACCGTGGTCGACCCCCGTTGGGTCAAGCCGGTGGACGAGGCCCTGGCCCCGCTGGCCGACCGCCACCGCGTGGTCGTCACCGTCGAGGACAACAGCCGCGCGGGCGGCGTGGGCTCCGCCGTCGCGCAGGCACTGCGGGACGCGGGGGTCGACGTACCGCTGCGCGACTTCGGCATTCCCCAGCGCTTCCTGGACCACGCGAGCCGCAAGGAGGTCATGGCCGAGATCGGTCTGACCGCCCCGGACATCGCGCGGCAGGTCACCGGCCTGGTGGCCAAGCTCGACGGGCGCTACGACAGCGAGCCGGCCGCCGCCGTCGACTGACCGGCGCCTGATCATCTGCGGTTGCACACGACGGGCCGGAAGGGTCACCCTTGGAGGGTGGGCCTTCCGGCCCGTTTCGTTTCGACGAGCTGGTTTCCTGCGGTTCGATGCGGTCTCTCCTGTGAGGTGCGTCGGTGAGTACGAATCCGAATCTCAAAAGCCCCTTCCGTACCAAATCGGTCGAGCAGTCCATCCTCGACACCGAAGAGCCGGAACACGGGCTCAAGAAGTCCCTCTCCGCCTGGGACCTGACCGTCTTCGGCGTCGGTGTCATCATCGGCACCGGCATCTTCGTCCTCACCGGCAAGGTCGCCAAGGAGAGCGCCGGGCCCGCCACCGCCCTCGCGTTCGTCGCGGCCGGTGTGGTGTGCGCGCTGGCGGCCCTCTGCTACGCCGAGTTCGCCTCGACCGTGCCGGTGGCCGGATCCGCGTACACCTTCTCGTACGCCTCGATCGGAGAGCTCCCCGCCTGGATCATCGGCTGGGACCTGGTGCTGGAGTTCGCGCTCGGCACCGCCGTCGTCGCCGTCGGCTGGTCGGGCTACGTCCGCTCGCTGCTGGACAACGCGAGCCTCCATCTGCCCGCCTCGCTCGAGGGGCCCGACGTGCCGGGGGGTCACTTCGACCTGCTGGCCTTCGTCCTGGTGCTGGTCCTCACGGCGATCCTCGTCATCGGGGTGAAGCTCTCCGCGCGGATCACGGCGGTCGTCGTCGCGATCAAGGTCACGGTGGTGCTCATCGTGATCATCGCCGGACTGTTCTTCATCAACACCGACAACTACAAGCCGTTCATCCCGCCGGCCCAGCCCCAGACGGGCGGTTCCGGGCTGGACGCCCCCCTGGTCCAGCTCATCTTCGGCTACGAGCCCACCAACTTCGGCGTCATGGGCATCTTCACGGCCGCCTCCGTCGTCTTCTTCGCCTTCATCGGCTTCGACGTGGTGGCCACCGCCGCCGAGGAGACCAAGCTGCCGCAGCGGGACATGCCGCGCGGCATCCTCGGCTCGCTGATCCTCTGCACCGTGCTCTACGTGGCGGTTTCGGTCGTGGTGACCGGCATGGAGAACTACAAGGACCTCTCCATCAGCGCGCCCCTGGCCGACGCCTTCAAATCCGCGGGGCATCCGGTCTACGGAGGCATCATCAGCTTCGGCGCGGCGGTGGGCCTGGTGACGGTCTGCATGATCCTGCTGCTCGGCCAGACCCGGGTGTTCTTCGCGATGAGCCGCGACGGACTGCTGCCGCGCTTCTTCTCGCGGACCCACCCGAAGTTCCGTACGCCCTACCGGCCGACGATCCTGCTCGGCGTGATCATCGCGATCGTCTCCGGCTTCACCAGCATCAACGAACTGGCGACCCTGGTGAACATCGGCACGCTCTTCGCCTTCGTCGTCGTCGCGTTCGGCGTGATGGTCCTGCGCCGCACCCGGCCCGACCTGCACCGGTCCTTCCGCACCCCGTGGGTGCCCGTGGTGCCCATCCTGTCGATCGCCGCGTCGGTCTGGCTGATGCTCAACCTGCCGGCCGAGACCTGGCTGCGCTTCGTGATCTGGATGGCCGTCGGCTGCGTCGTCTACTTCCTCTACGGCAGGAAGCACAGCCGGCTGGGCCGGGGCGAGGGGATGACGGCCAACCCGGCGCGCGAGGGCCGCTGACCGCCCCGGCACACCCGATCGAGGGTCGTCGAAGTCCCGCCCGGCCGGCAGGGCTTGCGACGGCCCTCCCTAAGGTGGAGCCATGGAGATCACGACAGTGCTGGAGCCCTGGGCGGAAGGCGACTTCTGGCTGCTGCTCCGCAAGAACGAGCCCGCCATGACGGCGCACCTCGGAGGTCCGGAAACCGAGGCCAAGTTGGCGGACCGGCACCGGCGGTACGTGGCGCTGAGCGCCCGGGAGCCGGCGGCCGGACGGATGTTCCGGGTCGTCGCCGACGGCGAGAGCGTGGGCACCATCGGCTTCTGGGAGCGGGTCTGGCAGGACGAGGAGGTCTACGAGACCGGCTGGGGGATCCTCCCCGAGTTCCAGGGCCGGGGGCTCGCGGCCGTGGCCGCGCGTGCGCTCATCGCCCATGCGAGCGTCCACGGCACCCGCCGTCACCTGCACGCCTTCCCCTCCGTCGACCACCCGGCCTCCGTCGCGGTCTGCCGTGCGGCGGGCTTCAGGCTCCTCGGAGAGGTCCCGTTCGAGTATCCGCCCGGGCAGTGGCACGTGAGCGGGAACTGGTGCGTGGTGCTCGGCGAGGGCGGCGTCGGCGACGGCGACGGCGAGGTCTAGAAGCAGTGCGGTGCCCGGGGGGGGGGGGGGGGGGGCGCCCGGGCGCCCGCCCCCCCCCCCCCCGCCCCCCGCCCCCGCGGGCGGGCGCGCGGGCG